>JAOZID010000010.1:582166-948046 GCA_026014465.1 Candidatus Bathyarchaeota archaeon
ACATTCCTTATGATTGGATTAGGATTCTTTGCACTAGGAAATTTGGGCGTAACCCAACTGGAACTGGATGTTCTGATTCTAATCATCTGGAGAGTAGCGGGTTTTCTAATTTTTCTTCCCCTAAAAACACAGTTCACAAAAAATGAACAAAAAGAAAAACATCCATCCTACCTTACAATCATCTCCAACAGACCATTTCTCTTGTACTTCGTTCCATGGCTAATGCTCTCTCTTGTAAACTACATAGCCACTCCAGTCATCACAAACCTGTTTGGCTCCACAGGAACTGATTTTGTGCGGTCGTTCTCGATAATTGAGAGCATCTTGATGGGAGTATTTGCTGTAGTTGGAGGGTTCTTAGCTGACAGATTTGGGCGTAAACGGTTAGCGATTATAGCTTTTGCGACGTTGGGCATAGGCTATGCAGTACTGGGCATGTTTCCCTATGCAACTTTGAGCTGGTACACTTACACAGTTTTAGATGGCGTCTCATGGGGTTTTCTATACACCCTTTTCCTCATAACTATCTGGGGCGACTTGGCGCAAAACCAGAAAAGCGAAAAATTCTACGCCATTGGCAGTTTGCCGTTTTTGTTTGCTAATTTTATGCGGTTTTTTGTAGGTTCGTACATTTCAGGTCCCACGACGGGGTCAGAGATTTTTCCGCTGGCTAGTTTCTTCTTGTTTATAGCGGTGTTGCCGTTGGTGTATGCACCTGAAACGTTGCCTGAAAAGGTTATGAAAAGCCGTGACCTGCAAAGTTACGTGGAGAAGGCGAAGTCAAAGGCGCATAAAGAGCGTGAAAAGATGCAAAAAGAGAAAACCAAAGAAGCCCCTGAAGAAGAACCCGCTACGGATGAAGAAGGGGAAAATGGCGAGGAATACGATGAAGCGCAGCGGTTGGCGGAAAAATACTATTAAGCAGGTGCTTTGTCAAAAGTAATTTATGTTCTTTCACGTAGTGGTCACCAACGAATGTAATTTGCAGTGCCGTTACTGTTTTGGGGAGATGATGGAAGATTTTGAGGAGGACTTTGGCGAGTTTGAACTCGATTATGAGTTGCCGCGGCACTTAGATTATCCTGTGGAGTTGCTGTCGAAGTTTTGCGCAAAAGACCCCCAGTGCGTTTTGACGTTTTACGGAGGCGAACCGCTATGCAACATGGAGGCGGTTAGGCAGATTATGGATGGCGTTGAACCCAAGCATTTTATGATGCAGACAAACGGGTTGCTGCTTGACCAGTTAGAGCCAAAATACGTGAACCGCCTGCACACATTGCTGGTTTCTATAGACGGCGACGAAGCCCTAACTGATTACTACCGCGGAAAAGGAACATTTCGAAAAGTCATCGACAACCTCAAACTGCTCAAAGCGAACGGGTTTGGGGGCGAATTGATTGCGCGGGTAACAGTTATGGAGCAAACCGACATTTACGGGCAGGTTAGGTGGCTTTTGGACAACTCGGAGTTTAGTTTTTCGAGTGTGCATTGGCAGCTCAACGCGGGTTTTTGGGGCAACGACTACTCGCGGCGCAACTTCAAAGAGTGGAGCCAGCAAAGCTACATGCCAGGCATAGAAAAACTCGCGCAGCTATGGGTTGAGTACATGCAACAAAAAGGAGTGGTGCTAAAGTTGTATCCGTTTTTGGGCATAGCCAACTCGCTTCTAAACGGTGAGAAAGAGGCGCTGATGCGGTGTGGTGCGGGCTGGGTAAACTATGCCATACAAACCGACGGCTACATCACGCCGTGTCCAACCATGTGGGGCATGAAACAGTATTATCTGGGGCACATCTGCGACGCCGACCCGTTGCAGCTGCGCAAAGTCTTTGTCGAAGAGTCGCCCTGCAAAAACTGCGACAGCCTAAACATGTGCGGAGGACGCTGCCTGTACGCCAACATCACCAAACGCTGGAGCGACCCGCAATACACAGAAATCTGCACCACCATCAAAAACCTAATCAACACCATACAAACCCAAATCCCCCAAATCAAACAACTCATACACGAAAACAAAATAACCCTAAACGACTTCGACTTCCTCAAATACAACGGCTGTGAAATAATCCCTTAACCTGCTTTGACAAACTCTTGAGGGCGTTTTTCTACCTACCCCCTCCCCCTTTCTGCATAGAATTAATATTTGGATGCTAATAGGTTGGTGTTTTCTTTGGAAAAAGTGTGGTGTTGCGGCTTGTTTGCCATGTGGTTTGGCGATGGCGCAGGTTAGGTGGGAACACGAGTAGGGGCGTACTGGAAAAATGTGGTATACTTTTGGGGCAACTTTTTAATAGACTTCATAAGATACCGCTTGGTAAGGCAACTATGCGTTGTAATGTGCCTTAAACAAAACAAGAGTTAAGATTAACATGATTCACAAAAAACCATCCAGCAAAACTATGGCACTCGTAACACTTTTTCTTTTCTGTACCACGCTCTTCCTGTCTCCTTTGACAATTGTGGGGTCAGCGTATGGTCAAACTCAGACAACACATGTTTTTGGTTCAGTTGTAACTGAAGACGGCGTTGGAATAGGGGATGTTACTGTCGAGATTCTCACTAATGGTCGCTTTGTTGCAGGCATCAAAACGAATTCAGAAGGAGTTTTTGTGACTCCAGAAATTGAATTTGGAAGTTATACGTTCCAGTTTAGTAAAGTGGGATACAAAGAAGCTTCAACAACGGTTGTTATAGACACTTTTGACCAAATCATTCAGTCGGTTGCTTTGCATCCTGGGTTGAGTATTTCTGCGTCTGTTTTACAAATTATTGCTGAACAAGGCGAAACAGTTACTATTCCGTTTACTGTGAGATATGAAGGCGCTGAAGGCGTTGAAAGCGTAGAATTTGCGGTGTCAACTTCACACGAAATGCTTACAAGAATTCTACAGGGCACCTACGAAGTTAATCAAATAGAAATGGCTTCAGGACAAAGTGTAACACTGCAACTAGAAACTACAATTCCCTCAGCAGTAACCGAAAACACAAGGTACAACATTTCTTTAACCGCTATAGGCAAAACTAATGCCTCTAAAACGTTTACAGTAGCCGTTTACACGGAAGGAGCCGAAACAGAGGTTTCAGGTACTGTAGTGGACTCGCAGGGTGTTGGAATGGCGGATGTTAGTGTTGAGGCGTATTCTGGGGATGTTCTTGTTGCTGATGCTACAACTTATGGTGATGGCTCGTTTAATCTTGGGTTGACCAGTTCAAACAGTTATTCCTTAAAGTTTTCAAAACCAGGCTATGTTGAATACACCAAAATGGTTTCCGTATCCGCTGCGGATTCACAAATTGTGCTAAGTGAGGTTGTTTTGTCGAAGGTTTTGTGGTTGACTTCTTCGATTTTGGGTACGGCGGCTAATCCTGGTGATACGTTGGTTTTGCCGTTTATGGCAAGTAACGTGGGTTCTGAGATTGAGCCTGTGGGTTTTTCAGCGGTGGTTCCTGCGGGTTGGGCTGCAAAGGTTATGGATAACGGTGGACATCGAATTCTGGAAACGTCGCTTTCGCCAAGTTCGAATGCTAACCTGCAGTTAGAAGTGGAGATTCCGTTGGATGCAAACGGCAGCTACGAGGTGACACTTACCGCATCAGGCGAAGTGGGCACCACATTAACGTTCACGGTCCAAGTTGAACCCGCAGACGATTCTATGCTAAACTGCGCCTACCCCGGAAAATCGTCTAATGCAGGCGATTTTGTTCGGTTTGAGATGGCTTTAACAAACCCCTTTAGCGTTGATATGCGTTTCAAGCTTTCTGTTGACCAGGTTCCTGAGAACTGGACGGCTTTCATGAAATCCACCGACGGCGACTACCTAACAGAGGTGCTTCTTGAAGCTGACCAAACTGTAAACTTGGTATTGGAGGTTAAATCTCCGTCTTCAGCGCTTACTAACCAAACATACGAGCTTTCAGCAAACGCAGAGGCAGTTAACCAAGGCATCACCGACACCATATCGGTAACTGTTACGGTAACAGAGTTAGCAAACGAAATCACTTTGACCGCAAAGCTTCCTGAAGTTGCTGTTGAAGCTGGAAACTCGGTGAGTTACCCGCTTACCGTGTCGAACATGGGAACTACCGACCGCTACTTGCTGCTGTCTGTTGAGCCGCCTGCTAACTGGAAAGCAGTTTTCAGGTTAGGCGATGTTGAAGTAACTAGGCTTTACTTGTATGGCGGAAACTCTTCAGACCTAACAGTTATCGTTACACCGCCTAGTTCCGTTGCACTTGATACGTACACGTTCCCAGTAAAAATCAAGTCTGAAAGCGGAGTAGTCTTAACCGAAGCAAACCTGACAACGACCGTTGTAGGCTCCTACCGCCTTGACATGTCCTTGTCAACGTACATGGCTACGGCAAACAGCGGCGAATCCGCCACGTTCACGGCAACCATCACTAACTCAGGCTACACCACACTCACAGACCTCTCCATGAACATCACGCTTCCCGCAGACGGCTGGTCAGTTAACATTTCCCCCGTTAATGTAGAGATGCTCAAATCCAGAGAATCAGCAACCTTCAACGTGGAAGTAACAACGCCTGAGAACACTGTTGCAGGAGACTACATGGTCAGCGTCAAAGGAGAAAGCAACCAGATGGGTTCAGGCGTCACGCAGGTCAGGTTAACCGTAGCAGCTTCAACATCTTGGGGGCTATACGGGATAGCCATAGCAGCCGTGTTCATCATTTTGCTAATCGCGGTCTTCTGGAAATTCAAGAGGAGATAAACAATGGCGGAACCAATGATACAAACGCAGCAGCTAACAAAGCATTACGGCAAATTCGTGGCAGTTGACAACTTGGATTTGACGGTGAACCAAGGAGATATCGTGGGGTTCTTGGGTCAAAACGGTGCAGGAAAAACTACGACGCTGCTAATGCTCATGGGATTGTCCGTGCCCACTTCGGGAACCGCTACCGTAGGAGGCTATGACGTCGTCAAGGAATCCAAAAAAGTGCGCACCGTAGCGGGGCTCTTGCCTGAAGGCGCAGGATACTACGAAGAGTTAACGGCAAAACAGAACCTTGACTACATCTGCCAGCTAAACGATGTCCCACAGTCAGAGATACAAGCCCGCGCAGATGAACTGCTTGAAGCCGTAAGCCTATCAGAATGGGCAGATACAAAAGTCGAAAAGTTCTCTCGCGGCATGAAACAGCGCCTAGGCATCGCGGAGGTTCTGGTTAAACAGCCAAAAGTCGCCTTCTTTGACGAACCCACCATTGGCTTAGACCCCAAAGGCACAAAAGAAGTCCGCGACATGCTCCTAAAACTCAACAAAGAATACGGCTTAACCATACTCTTATCCTCTCACCTGCTACATGACGTCCAGCAAACCTGCCAAAAAGTCCTCATCATACGCAAAGGAAAACTCATCGCCGCAGACACCATAGAAAACCTGTCAAACAAACTAAGAAGCGGAGAAAACATGACAATTGAGTTTGAATTAACCCAGATAAGCCCCAAACTGGTTTCTGAACTGGAAGCAATCAAAAACGTGGAAGCCGTCACGCAGGAAAACCACAGGTTATACGTTAAGATGATGGAAAATATGGCTAGGGAAGTTTCTGAAACTATCGTTAAGAATGAGTCCACGATTTTGTTGATGAAACCAAAAGAGCACAGTTTAGAAGAGGTATTCCTCAAATATTACGAGGGAGACTAAGCATGGCGAACTTTTTAACGGTATGCAAAAAAGAGCTTGCGGACCATCTGGGAAGCAAACGTTACCTGGTACTGTTTGTGTTGGTTTTGGGGTTAGCAGCCGTAACCGCGTATCAAGGCGCTACTTCTATGCAAAACAGCGTAACATCAAGCTCCAACCTAAGCTTCATGGACATGTTTTCAGGCTCCCTAACCGGCGGCATATCCTTCACATACGTAATGATCTATTTTGGACCCATCATCGGGTTAGCTTTGGGGTTCGACGCCATAAACAAGGAACGCAGCAGCGGCAGCCTCTCCGTACTGCTTTCGCAGCCCATCTTTAGAGACGCAGTTATCAACGGAAAATTCCTCGCAGGCATAGCAGCACTTTCCCTCATGGTCACAGGCACCGTAGGCATCATGGTCGGATTAGCAATCCCCATCATCGGCTTTGGACCCACCCTCGCAGAAACAGGACGCATCTTCGTCTTCGCAATACTCACCATACTTTACCTGGGCTTTTGGCTTGCCCTTAGCCTGCTCTTCTCAACAGCCATCAAAAAAACCGCAACCGCCATAATCGGAACCGTCGTCACATGGATATTCTTCACGTTCATACTAGCCATAGTAGCCACCCTCATAGCCAGCGCCGTCGTACCCGTCCAAACCCCACAGTTCTTCGCCCCATCAATCTCCTCAACCTCTAGCGACCAAGGCGGCTTCATAAGCCGACCCATCGACCAAACCCAAACCGACCTGTACATACAAAGCATCCAAAACCGGCAAAACCTACAAAACATCATCCAAAGCATCTCGCCCTCCTACCTCTACACACAAGCAGCCAACATCTTACTCACAGGCTCAAACTACGGCTCCGTCATAGTATTCTCATCCAGCGGCATGATACGCCCCAACACCGACGTAACCTCCTGTTGGCCCCAAGTCACAGCCCTAGCAGCCGCCATGATAGCCTGTTTCGTCGCCGCATACCTACTGTTCCTACGCAGAGAAATCCGCGCAGGAGGGTAAACCCAAAACAAACACTCAACTCTTTTTTTATCAACAACTAATTAACCAAATTTTTTGCTACGGGCGGCGGCGCTTAAAAATAAACGTGCGGACAAGATTTATCGCGGTTAAAACAGCACCTGATGCTGTCAGGAAAACTGCAAGAGCATATTTGTCGGCTTCTATATTCTGGGGGTTTCCAGCTTCGAATGCTACGCCTATGGGGAGAGAACTTGTTTGGTTTCCACAGTTAGTTACATAGATGCAGTATTGTCCGCGGCTGTCAAAGTTAATAGGGAAAATATCGGGGGTTGTGGTGCAGGTTTCAATTAGGGTTTGATTGTTGGGGGCAGTGATTTCTAAGTGTATGGGTAACGTGACGTTTTCAAATCCGGGAACAGAAGGCGCAGTGCTTCCAGGTAAAGTGAAGTAACCCACGGCTATTTTTCCCACCCCAACTGGACCAACAAGGATTGTGGTACAGGAGGTCTGGTTAGGTGCAAACTCACCAAAGCTCGATATTGTGTTTTGAGGAACGTGCGGTGAAGAAGACATCATTAAAAGAACGGCACCAAAAATCAGCAAGATTAAACCTGTACGTTGCAGGTTTATTCTCGTACTTCAAACCTCCGGGTGAAGTAAAAATACATTGGAACCACAAAACCCAAAGCGTAAACTATGCTTACGACCAGAAAAATCTCCGTTGGTAAGCTACGTTCAAAGGGGTTGCTGTTTTGTACTACACCAAAGACTTTGCCAAGGGTTGTTATAGGTGCTTTGTAGGGGGATAATGACAGATAATTGAACAAAGAACTGGCGCCTACGGTTAGGGTACTTAGGTAGTACAGGACAAAACTTGTAATTGTTGTAATCAACGCAGATGGAATTGTACGTCTAACAGACAGCGAGATGAATACTGCTAATCCACCATAAAACATCATGGCTAAAACCGTAACGGGAAGCGCCCAAGCAGCAAACTGAATGCTCCGCAACAGCAAATTAGGGTCTGAATAGAAATTCAAAGCCAACGTGCAAAGCATAACAATCCAAGATAGAAGGGTCAAAGGAACAACCACTGCAGCAAATTTCGCTATAAAAACCGATGAGCGTGACAGCGGTGATGAGAGGAGAGTCTGCATTAACCCTTGTTCGTAGTCCCTAGCAAAAGACAGCGACAATAAGAGGACGCAAAACAGCCCCAAAGGCAGCATTTGCAGGTCTATTATGTTGTAAATGGCGGTGGTTATAGTTGAGTCTAAAGTGGTTTGTAGCTGGATTTGAGGAATGATTTTGAACATGTTTGGGGTTGCAGTAATGGAAATTAGCACTATGAAGCCGATTGCCAATTCAAGTATAGGAAAACGCCAAGCTCTTTGAATCTCGGCTTTGAGCAATGACAGCGTAGTTTTGAGTGTATGCAAATCCATTTTTAGTCTCCTGAAACGGTTGTTTTGAACAGGGCTTCTAAATCGTTCCCTGCAGCTTTCACTTCTTCAAGTGAAGCATTCGCTTGCGCTACAACAGCGGGCAAACGTTGCTTGAACACAACAGGGTTTTTGGCAACCACAACCAAACTGCCCTCAACCGCAGTAACATCTTTAACGCATTCCTCACTTCGCAGCAATTCAGCAACAGCAGTTGCAGGCTCGACCTTGACCAAGAATACACTGGAATCAACTTCACTTAGCATCCGAGTCAAGGAACCTTGCCGTACAGCTTGTCCGTTATGCATGAGGATGACGTGTTCACAGATTTTTTCTAGTTCGGGCAGAATGTGGCTGGAGATGATGAAGGAGCAGTCTTTTTTTAAGGAGTTTATGAGGTTAAGCACTTGGGTACGTCCTATGGGGTCAAGGTTTGAGGTAGGCTCATCAAGTATTACCAGTTCAGGCGTACCCAGCAATGCCTGTGCAAGTCCAATTCTTTGACGCATACCCGCAGAATAGCCGCCGATACGTCTGTGCTGAGCCTCAGTATCAAGTGCAACAAGCTTCAAAACCCGTTTACTATCGCCCAACACATCAGAAACATCCTTAAACTTAGCCATCAGTTTAAGGTATTCAAGCCCAGACAAATGATCATAAAACGCTACTTTCTCATACAAAACGCCGACTTTACGCCTAATCTTTAACGATTCCCGCCAGCAATCAAACCCTAAAAGCTGCGCACTACCAGAAGTTGCCTTAATCAAACCTAAACTCAATTTCAGAGTGGTTGTTTTGCCAGCGCCGTTTGGCCCAATCAAACCATTTACGCCCCTGTGCAGATCAAAACTTAACCCGCACAGCGCCTCAGCATTATTGAAACGTTTAACTACGTTCTCAAAACGACCCAAAACATCAGAATTCATACGTACCCCGCCGAACAATTATTTCTGTTCAAAGACTAAACGCTCCATGAACTTTGTTTTTAAGGAGTTTTTGCGTATTCGCTTCTTTTTAGCTTTAGACCGGTACATAAAAGCAACTAAAACCCCGAAAATAGCCGCGGCTATCAAAATCAGGTATATGGGGAACCAGTTTACATACGGAAACAGGTGTATGTTTAGGTTTTCTGAATAAGAAGACAACCTGAAAACGCCGCCTTGGATGTAGTCTACGCCCAGTTCGTTGAGTAGAATATCGCTCAAAGAGAAAGCAGATACAACAAGTATGCCTGAATCGGATGCAAAACTTAGAACCGAGGGCATACTTACAGTTGAGTCGGCAACATGGAAAGCTTCCACAGTTATAGCATTTAAGAACAGGTCGTTTATAACTGTCTGCGGCTTTGAAGTTCTACTGGTTACATTTCCAATTAGGCTCCATTTTTCGGTTTCTGTCAACACGATTTCTTGGTCTTCAACAAGGGCATCAGGTGATACAAGAAAAATCGAGGACACACCGTCGATGATTAATTGCCCATTGATTATGACACCTTGGACGGTGGAGTTGCTGCTAAATGATTCGCCTTTGAGGGCGATATAAGCTTCGCAGGTATCTCCTGCTTTTGGGGTGATGGAAAAAGTCACGTTCAAGTTCTTGGAGGATATGACAGTGCCATTGGTGAGCACCAAAAGTGAGGATGAATCGCTACTGCTGGAGGTTCGTGTTAACTCTACCGAATATGTTGTATTGACTTCAAGACCACTACATACAGACGCGGCGTAACAGCAAATAAAAAGGGAGAAGATCAGGCAAAGCCAAAACGGTTTTTTTTCGGTCATCATTTAGTATACCCTACTAATCCCAAGTCCAATAAGCTTCTGCATCTGCCTGATTCGCAAGGTAGCTTGGATAAGCCCAAGCTTGAGCATAACCAGACCAGTCATCAGCGAACCAAGGGTCAAAACTGCCAGAGATGTAGGCTTCACAGTTATAGGGGTTCTGCAGGTTTCTCAGTGTATCTTGTGAGAAGTCACCAAGGCCAGGTGCATAACTGGGGCTGCATGAAGATTTGCTCCAGTCGATAGCGTATGTTTGGTCGTCGTAGTAGACGTATATGCTTGCGAAAAGTGAACCATGCGTAGCTCCAGGGGTTGATGTTGCTGATTTGGATAATGGTCCTGCCTCTGCTGCGTTAGCTATACCTACAGAAAGCATGGATACAAGAAGGACTGCAATAATGATGGTTTTTGAAAGAAGTTTTATTTGCATACTCTTTTCCCTCCTTTTTAATTGATGGGCTTCATTGTGCACACGAATTTTAAGAGACTTTGGACGATTCAGACCCAAATCAAACCCAACCAATACCTTGCTCATGGACATTACGCACTAGCCTCTGATGATTCATACTCAAAATTATCGCTTGCAACGCTAACGTTATCTGTATCCTCGGACAAAACAACCGCGCTAGCATCTACGCCTTTCTGTGTAAGTTGATAAAACTTTGAATTACCAAAACTCAAGCTTTTAACTATGTTCTCTTTCAAGAGATAACGCAAGTGTTTTTGAACTGTCCACCAGTCTAGACCCACATCTTTAGCTATTTGACTGCAGTTTTTTGGCGTGCAAACCAAAGATTTCAGAATTCTTTTCCGTGACTTAGCCCCTCTGGAAAGTCTAAACAGAACTAAAACTTCAGGAGCAACAATTCCGCGGTTAGGCTTATTCACAAAGAATCCTCACAAAACGCTGACAGAAACAGAAGTTGAGTTCTAAAAAAGAAGCACCACAAATAAAATGAACCCACGGGATCGTTTCCAAAGTTACACCCAAAGGGTGTACGCAAACCAAAGATATAAGAGTTACTTTCTACGCAAAAGTAATTCTAATTCAACAAAAAACAGCAACAAAAGAATCTCCAGAAAAATGCGGCAAACAAAACGCCAAATCAAAGACCCACACGAAAGCCGTGAACAGACAAAGCAGCTAAAGAAAAAAGCAACATCAAACTATTTTGTACCAACATTAAAACCACAATTGAACCGCAACAGCTGTTTTTTGATTTCTTCTGGGGCTATGGGTCCGATTCGCAGTAGGTACTCGGCTTCGTGTCCGTCGTTGCCAAAGTCTTCTTCGCTAAACAGCAAAGTTTCTTCGCAGCGGGCATGTAACTGCTTGGCTAGGCCTTGGAAGCTTTTTCTGGAGGCGTCGTTGGAGGGGTTTACGGTGCCCTCGAAATATTGGACGTTTGCGGCGTTGATTTGATGTAGCAGCATGCGTTTTTGCAGGGCGTGCCCGCGGTAGTGTTGGTGCACGACGGCTTCCCAGCTAAAAAAAGTGTCAGGCCGTTGTGGGGGGACGTATCCTGAGCTGAAAGCGACGATTTTGCCTTGGTGTTCGGCTACGACGCAGGTGCTTGAGAAGTCTTTGGCTAACAGGAAATAGGTGTAACGCGAGTTCAAGCCCACGTAGGGCTGGTTGGCGGTTAAAAGGGGATAGACGTGTTTTATGTCTGCGATTTTGACGTTGCGGATATTAAAAGGGGGGGAGTTACTGTTTGGCATCGTCTGCACTTTTGGGTTTGCGTTTTTTGCTTCGGCGGCTGATACGCATGTTTTCTTGGGGAACCAGCGCGATTTGGTCGTCAGCGTCGGTTAGCAACCGTTCTACACCGATAGCTTTTGTCTCGTCGGCTTCGTCAAGCTTTAACTGCAAAGCACAGTCGTCACAGTTACGGTCACAGAAAATCGGCTCATAACTATCAGGCTCCTTATACGTAGTTATGACACCTTCGTAGTTGCGCAGTACGACCTTGTTGGTTGACCATGAGATAAGGTAGTTGGGCATGACGGGGATTTTTCCTCCGCCTCCAGGGGCGTCTACTACATATGTTGGGACTGCAAAGCCGCTGGTGTGACCTACGAGGCTTTCGATGATTTCTATGCCTTTGCCGATGGGGGTGCGGAAATGAGATAACCCTTCGGATAGGTCGCATTGGAACAGGTAGTAGGGGCGCACACGGTTTTGTACAAGCTTGTGGTTGAGTTTTTTCATGATACGGGGGCAGTCGTTGACGCCTGCAAGCAGCACGGACTGGTTTCCCAAGGGAATACCAGCGTCGGCTAGTTTGCGAACGGCGGCTTTTGCAGAGCGCGTAAGTTCTCGGGGGTGGTTGAAGTGGGTGTTTAGCCAGATGGGGTGATGTTTTTTGAGCATGTTCACCAGGTCGTCGGTTATGCGGTAGGGCAAAACCACGGGCATGCGTGAGCCGATGCGTATTATTTCTACGTGGGGGATTTTGCGTAGTTCGGTTAAGACCCAGTCTAGGTAGTCGTCGGGGAGCATGAAGGGGTCGCCGCCTGAGAGCAGTACGTCGCGGACTTGACGGTTGTTTTTAATGTAGTTGATTCCTTCTAGGATTTGCTCTTTGGAGGGGATGTAGTCGGAGTCGCCGACTTTGCGTTTGCGGGTGCAGTGGCGGCAGTACATGGAGCAGCGGTTGCTGACCAAAAACAGTACTCTGTCGGGGTAACGGTGGGTTATGCCTTTTACGGGGCTGTCTTTGTCTTCATGCAACGGATCAGACATGTCATACCGCGAAATTATCAACTCAGAAGGGCTGGGGAAAGACTGCTTAAAAATAGGGTCATTCTGATAGTTTTCTTTTTCAATCAACGACGCATAATAAGGTGTTATGCTCATCGGAAACTTTTCAATGGTTTTTTCAAGTTCCTTGCGTTCTTTTTTGGTAAAAGTAATCCCGGTGAGTTTTTCAAAAGCAGTGATAGTTCGTATGGAATTAGCCAGCTGCCACTTGTAATCGTGCCAGTTACTGGGGGTAACGTTTTTGTGGGCGTTTTGTGCAAATGATTCTTGAGTTACAGGAAGTGTTTCAGTTTTTTTAGTAGTAGTCACGAATTAACGACTCCAAAACAAGAAACAAGCAGAAATATAAAGCGGCTAATAAGCCAAAGGCGCTTGCTTCTTATTTTTGTTCTCGTTAGTTGGGGCTACTTATAAGTTTTTGCGCGTTGAAAAGCAAAGATTAGATCTTAAACAAAGTGAAGACAAAAACAATGGTAAAAGTGGGGGGTTTATGCGCTGCAAATCCTGAGAGTTGAGGGGGTTAGGTGTGTTGCACCATTGTGTTGTCCATGTTTGCAATGGATAGGCTGACGGTTTCGGGTTTGGATTCAGCAACAAGCTTTGGCTTTATGGGTAATGTCATGGTGAAGGTTGTTCCTTTGCCCACTTTGCTTGTGACAGTGATTTTTCCGCCGTGCGACTCTACGATGCGTTTGCATATGGCTAATCCAAAGCCCATGCCTTTTGCTTTGGTGGTGAATAGGGGTGTCCATAGTTTGCTTAGGGTTGCGGGGGTCATGCCTTCGCCTGTGTCTTTGAAGCTAATTGTTACTTTGCTTTTTGATTCGCGGCTTGTGACGGTGAGGGCTCCACCGGAGGGCATGGCGTCGAAGGCGTTTTTGATGAGGTTTATGAAGACGCGTACGAGTTTGTTTACGTCTGCTTTGAATGCGGGGGTTTCATGTGTTTTATCGATTACGTTGATGTCAGGGGGAATTTTGAGCAGGTTTACGGCGGTTTGCAGGAGCTGTTTTGAAGTTGTTTGCGTAAGTTCCACGTTAAGTTCTTTGGAGTAATCTAAGAGGTCGTTAACGATTTTGTTGCTGTACTCAATGCTTTTCTCAATGGTACGCATCATTTCTTGGCTAGCAGCATCCAAATGTTTCCCATGCTTCGTGTTCAGGTAATACGTTGCGCCTTTTATGCTGGTTAACGGGTTACGCAAATCATGCCCTATCATGCCCGCGAGTTCACCAATAGCGGCTAACCGTTCAGACTTCACAAGCTGCTCTTGAGCTTTCTTTAGCTGCAAAGTCCGTTGAGCAACAATCTGCTCTAGCTTTTGCGAATACTCCGCCAACTTGTTCTCCAACAATTTACGTTCAGTCGCATTCACTGCAAGCTCCAACGCAGAAACCACATTACCATCAGCATCCTTTATAGGAGTAACAATAAGCTCCGTCCAAAAACGCTTCCCATTAGGCGCAACCGAAGAAACCTCGTGAGTATCAAAAGGCGCCCCTTCAAAAACCTTCTTAACCCCACAGTTAGGACAAACAGAAGTCCGATTGTTAAAGATTGAAAAACAGAATTTTTTCTTCAAATTGGGGTGCATATGCTTGAAAAACCTGTTAGTCCAAGTTACACGGTAGTTCTTGTCTATGATAGCAAGCCCTGCGCCTATGTTTTCAGTTACAGTTTCTAGTAGGTCGCGTTCCTGTTTGAGACCCATTTCTAGTTTCTTTCTTTCGGATATGTCGCGGACGATTGTTAGGAAGCAGGGTTGGTTATTTGCTGTTAGAGTGTTCATGGATAATTCTATGGGGAATTCGGCGCCGTCTTTGCGTAGAGCGTCAATTTGTAAATGTTTTTCAGTTGAAGCATTGGAAACCAGTTGGTTCAAAATGTCGCGGGGGTCTTTGCAGGTGTTGGAAGGGTTAATTATTTTTGACCAGCACCGCCCCATGGCTTCTTTTTCGTTGTAGCCAAAGATTTTTTCGGCTGCGGGGTTCCAGTAGATAACTTGGCCTTCAGCATCCAGCAACAGTATAGCGTCTAGCGCGCTGGTGCTTATGGCTCGGAACATTTCCTCGCTTGTCCTCAAATCTTCCTCAAGCTTCTTTTTCTCAGTGATGCCACGCAAAATACTCAGAACAGACTTGACCTTGCCGTTTTCCAATATGGGTGACCAAGAATGAGAAATCCAGCGTATTTTCCCAGTTGAGTCTAATATGCGGTATTCTAGGTCGGCGCCTTTTTTGCCAGATAAGGCGCTGGAAATGTTTTTGTTAATTAATTCTACGTCTTCAGGGTAGAATATGGAAGGTGAAGTACCAACGAGTTCTTCGGGTTTGTAACCTAACACGTTATAGCTGGAGGGACTCAGGTATTCAATGACGTTTTCTGAATTAGACACCATGACAACGTCAGCAGAGTTTTCAACGATGCCTCGGAATTTCTCTTCACTTTCAGCTAAAGCGTGTTGATGCTTAACCTCATCAGTAATATCCTTGATAGTTACAACAAAATCTTCAGAAACCGAAGAAGGATACTTGATGGAGCTAACAGAAATTTCACAATGCATATTTTTGCCGTCTTTATCCATCAAAGTGTAACGAACGTTGCTGGCTTTGCCCCGAGCAAGAATTATCTCCCACAACGAAACCGCAGATTTATGTTCATCAAAATGCACAAAATCCAAACTGGCTTTGCCGATGAGTTCGGCTTTGGAGGAGTAACCAAACAGGTTGACGGTTGCCATGTTGCAGTCTTTGATGACAGCTTTGGAGTCAGTTACCACGATGGCGTCAGGGGAAGAATCAAGGATGCTTTGCAGTTTCTCTTCGTTCTCTTTAATTTGGCTGGCTTTTTTCGCAACCAAATCCTCAAGTTTTTCAGTGTACTCTTTTAGCTGCTCCTCGGCTTTTCTTCGGTGAGTTACCTCGCGGCAAATAACTAGAATAGCGTTCCTCTCAGCATAACTGATTTTTTTCGCGTTAATCTCGAACTGGCGAATCACGCCTAAATGGTCAGCGATGTCAACTTCGTAAGGTTCCACCTTTTGACCGGTATTTCTTTTCTTGAAGTTCTGACCAAGCAGTTTTTTGCTGTCCTCGGGTAAATTGGGTAAATCAAAAAAGGACCTGCCTATCCAGCCGTCTGCAGAACCGATAACACGTTCGTACGCAGTGTTCATACAAATAAATTTGCCCTGTTCATCAATTATCACTGTGGGGTCAGCAATCAGGTTAAGAAGCAAATTGAAGTTGTTTTCTGTTAAACAATCCTCGGTTTGTGTAAGTTTTGCAAGAAGCGCTTCTTTGTTGACGCAAACGGTTTTCTTGATTTGACCCACGTAGTTTAGGAAAGTGAAGTCTTCGGGTTTTATGGGTCCAAAGTCGCTTTGAATTTTCGAGTAGAGCTTTTGCATGAACATTACTTCAAGGGGTTTGGAGCCGATCCCGAAAACTTCTTCTAGTCCATGCGCAAAATCGTCCAAGCGGTCTGGAATCTCGTGCTGTTTTATGTTAAAATTTTTCTCCATGCATTGGTAGATAGCGTGTTTTGATTTTTCACCTAACGTGGATAAGACGTCGTCAATGACTGAGAGTAAGAGTTCGTTAAATTCTGGTTCAGTGATTTTTGGAGTTTTTGGCATAAGGCTTCCCGTTCACGTAAAGGTTGGGAACTTGCAATTTACGCTACAGACAGTAGGATTATCCATGAAACGGCAAATAAAACCTTATGAATCCATAATCAACAAACCAAAACCCTCCGCAGCGAATCCACTTCAAAAACTAAGGTTAAGAAAAACTTTGTATCCATCTTCAACGCCTTATAGGGTGGTGAAGTAGTTGTCGCTAACAGTTAACGACGCCCAGTACCTTAGTTGGAAAACATTCAAGAAATTCCAAACCAAGCAAGGCAGCTCCCAAAAGGCATCTGAAACCGCAGCGGAGCTGCTAAGCAAGGTGCAGAAAATCGCCCAAAAAATAGCAGCTGCAGAGCAGGCGGGAACAAAGGCAGATAAGGAAGAGTTGGGGCAGTTGCTTGCGGGAGCGTTGCATTTGATGTTTATACTCTCAGAGCATCACGGCGTGAACGTGGAAGACAAATTCATGCAGGCAATTGACGAATACGTCATGGGATTCGTGCAGTAACGGTTTTTTGTTCAACAAGGTTTATGTTTTTCGTGAAGGTATGCTACTTGACCAACGATGGATATCCTTGATGTTAAAGACTTGTCGGTGAAAGTCGAAGACAAGCTTATCCTGAAAAATGTTTCTTTCAGCCTCAAAAAAGGCGTTAGTCACATACTTTTTGGGCCAAACGGTTCAGGAAAAACTACGCTCATAAGTACGCTTATGGGTCTTCCTGGGTACGAAGTTGTTTCAGGAAAAATCTCTTTCATGGGACAAGACATAACCAACGCGACCGTGGATGAACGTGCTAAACTGGGCATGGTGGTTAGCTTCCAAAATCCCCCCGAAATAGCAGGTATAAAACTGGGTGATTTGCTTAAACTGTGCGTGGGCAAGACAGCCGCTGACGAGTTTAGCGAAGAAGAGAAAAAACAAATCGAAAACTTTAGGCTAACAAGGTTTTTGGACCGCGATATTAACGTAGGTTTTTCAGGTGGCGAAAGAAAACGCAGCGAAATTCTCCAGCTTATCTTCCTCAAGCCAAAGCTTTTGCTTCTTGATGAACCTGACAGCGGAGTAGACGTAGAAAGCTTAAGCCTCATAGCAGACCAAATCCAAAACTACGTGGCAAGCACCGGCGGCAGCGCCCTAGTCATCACGCATAAAGGCGACATTTTAGAGCACGTAAAAGCAGAATACGGCTGCATACTTCTAAGCGGACAATTCCACTGCTTCACAGCCCCAAGAGAAATCTATAAAGACATTAAAAAAATGGGTTACGAAGAATGCGTAGCTTGCAGAAGAAGAAAATCCGAGGGATGGGAAAGTGAGCAAAAAGAGTGAACTTGTAGATATTCCACATCAGATTCTTGAAGAAGCCCAAAAAGCAGGAATGGAATCTGACGAAGAGAAACGTTCAGGCACCTTCTACCATGTAGACCAAGAAACCATAGCATCCAAAGTGAACCAGCTCTACGAGGGCAAACTGGAAATGATGGACATAAAAGATGCCCTAAAAAAGTACGACTGGCTCGAAGATTACATGTGGAAAATCGTCTCCAAAGACAAAGACGAGTACACCCGCAAAGTAGCAGAGGAATACAGCGGCGGCTACTTCATGCGCATCATGCCCGGCGCAGAATTAACTTTCCCACTACAGTCATGCCTTATGATTACACAAAAAAACTTGGAGCAACGCGTGCACAACATCATCATAGCCGAAGAAAACTCCAAATCCCACCTAATCACCAGCTGCCTGCAACACTCAGGAGTAACAAACGCCTCCCACATAGGCGTTAGCGAAATCTACGTCAAAAAAGGTGCCATGCTAAACTTCACCATGATCCACCAGTGGAGCGAAGAAACCAAAGTGCGTCCCCGAAGCGCCACAGAAATCGAAGACAACGCCACATTCGTCTCAAACTACGTATGCATGCGCCCCGTACGTGACATGCAAATGTACCCCGTAGCTTACTGCAAAGGAGTCGAATCCCGCGCAAGCTTCAACAGCATCCTGTACGGACAGAAAAACAGCAATTTAGACGTGGGTTCAAAAGCGGTTTTAGCGGGCAGGGGCAGCAAAGCAGAGATGGTAAGCCGCGCCATAGCACGTGAAGGCTCCAACATGGCAATACGCGGACTCATCGAAGGCGACAACACCGAATGCAAAGGACACCTAGAATGCCAAGGACTACTCATGGACGACATATCAGTACTACAATCCATCCCCGAGTTAATCGCCAAGAAAAAAGGCGTAGAAATCACCCATGAAGCCGCCGTAGGCAAAATCAGCGAAAAAGAAATCACCTACCTAATGACCCGAAAACTAACACACGACGAAGCAGTCTCCCTAATCATTCGAGGATTCATGGACGCAGGCATACTAGGCTTACCTGAACAGCTAAACGCAGAAATCAAAAACATCATCGACGCCTCCACCCAAGGAAGCTAAACCCACAAACAAACGAGTCACACTTCAAACCACACTCCTTCCTTTCTTACCACACACACTTTTTTAGGCTAAAACACTCCCAGCGTACAGCCTGTCCAAACAAGCAAAGAAGCGACGGCTGCAAAACTGGGGTTATGGGAGTTTGCAAAGCTGAGGCGGCGGTTTGTCTTTGGCGTTGTTTTTGGGTTTTTCTGCTCTGCCAGGGAAGTGTATGACTTTTACGCGGCTTAGGATAATTGCAGCGATTATGCCGCCTGCGCCTCCGAAAACTAAGTGGGATACTCCTGCAACGCCTATGCCTGCTAAGATTAGGTTAGCGCTAGAGCCGATTAGGACGGAGGTGTAGTAGTTTACAAGCATTTTTGCGAAGCTGCCAAAGGCGCCCAGCAAGAAGCCAACGAACATGTTGCTTAGGTGTCCTTTGAAGAAAATTGCCATGATGTCCATGGTGGCTCCCATCACTACGTATTCAACGACTTTGATTAGTCCCTCATCGCTCATGCCAATGGAACCTATGAGCAGACCTGAAAGAACGCCGATGTAGGTGCCTGAACCGAACTTGCGAAGGAGCCCAATGCTGATGATGAAGGGAATGACCCATAAAAGGGCGTTATGTCCGGGCACGCGCATGGGAGTTTTGAAGAACGTCTTGAGAACGTAGACCATTGCAGCCATGAGAGATAAGAAGCAAACTTCGGATACCGAGAAGTATTTTTGCTTCACCCGTTTGCCCTCGGTTAGTCAGGGATGCTGGATTGCAGGTGAAGCGCGAAATCTTCAGTTATGGCGCCGTCTACAGCTACAAGGAGAACAAAGTTGTCCTGCACGCGCGACCCTGTAAAGTTCACGTAGAAGGTGCCTTCTAAATCTTCGGTGGTTGTTACGTCGCCTGTGGGGTTGCTGGGGTCAGTGGTTATGTGCATGGAGTTTAATCCGCCACCGTCTTTTTCGAATTTCATGTAGTAGGTTTCGTCTCCGAAGTCGTCGTAGGTTGCGCCTGCTTGGTTGGAGACTTTAACGTTAACGTTTGTGCTATCGGGTAGAACTTGGGCGTTTTGCACTGCACTTGCCTTACCAGACGACGCAGAAGCCGTGACGTAGTAGCCGTTTGCTCCTGAACCGTCTACGCGGTTTGTCCAAGAAATCCCGTCGTTTTCATGTATGTAACCGTAAATGTGGAAAGCCGCAGTTCCCTGCAGGCCAGAAAACTCGTAATCCACCCGCACACACGGGAAAGTCGCGTCCAGATTCGAGGTCGCATTCAAATCTACAAACAGGAGATGATACGTGGTTTCGCCGTTGACGTCGCCGTCTGGAACTATGGGCATTTTAGAATAGTAAGGCGCCCAAGCTTGTGGACCATACAGAAAACTCTGCGCGGTAAAGGTTTCATCCAACGCGTAACTCGTAGGCGCAGACAAATTAGGGTCTTGACTTAGAAAAGTCCACTGAATAACAATCACTGAAACAATCATTAAAGCAAAAATGGCGAAAGCCACTACCAATTTCTGTTTTACTTCCATGTTAAGCCCTCTTCACTGCAACTAGGCAGTTATCGCATTCTTCTACAAAGAGCACCACGCGACCTTGCAGAAACGACGGTGTAGCGTTTTTTAGAACCGTGATTTGTCCCGACGTTACGGTTTCGCCGTTTGCTTTGACAACTTGGTCGATGCCCGCGCTCAGTACTTCTTGCACGGAACGAACACCTGTCAACTCGCGGTTCTTGCCTTTTAGCAAAAACCTGCCGTCGTTACCCAAAGAAGCAAGGCCTAAACCTGCAACCGCACCAATTATGCCTCCGCAGGTTCCACCCAAGCCTTCCAACCGTATTTTGCTGTGTCGTGCCACGCTTTTTGCGCGTTCCTGATTGGTGATGGATGTTTTGGCGTCTTGACCAAACGCAACCACTGCAGGCGCAATCTGGCTGCCGTCCGCTATGGCTAATCCTGGGTCGCTGCCCTCTATGAAATCGCTAAGCAGCAGCTTCTTGGCGGTTTCGAATATGGGGTCGGCGGCGGTTTTTGGTGCGTCTATGTGGATGACGGCGCAGCTGTTGTGTGAGGTGAAGGGTATGTCAGGGTGCACGAGCAGTTGATGTCGGGTAACGCCAAATACGGGGTAGTCTTGAGCTATGGCTGTGGCGACGTCTCTGGCTAACCTGCCAGTTCCACGAGAATTCAAGCTGTCGGTGTCATCCAAGCCCAAGTAAATCATCGTGTGTGCTCCAAATACGAAATGCTCACCCAACTACAACGTACCCAAAGAATAAAAGCTATTCCCACGCCGCATCTAAAACGCTACGGCAGCAGGCTTTTTGCTGCAAAAGGCTTATTCAGCAGGGGCGAGTTACCTTGCCAGAGGCGCACTAATTGACTATTTGTTGCAGGAATCCTCACAGCCACCACAATCACCATACGGCGAGTTACCTTGCCAGAGGCGCACTAATTGACTATCGAGGCAAACAGGACACTGGGCGTTGTAAGCGCAATACTAATCATTTGCAGTTCAATTGCAGTATACATAAGCACAATACAAGTTTTTTATCCAACTTCAACGTTCATTGGAATCGGAGCCAGTTTTGGCGTAGTGGGCTTTGTAGGCATCATCTTGCTTTTTGTTACTATGTACGGTTTGAGCAAAGACTACCGCGAACCCGCAATCTTCAACCACATGCTTTATGGCTTCTTGACCAGCATAGTAGCCAGCGTAATCAGTGTAGGCGTAACATTTGCCGCGGTTTTAGCGAATTTGGAGGGAATTATCCAAGGCATAAACTATGCACACACGCAACCTATTGCTGTGCCTGAATTGTTTGAAGCAGTTATGGGTTACATACCGTACGCGTTCATAGTCGCAGCTATAGCCACTTTGATTCAAATGCTGTTTTACAACAAAGCGTTCAGTGCTCTTGCAGACAAATCTCGTGTGCCAAAATTTGGCACCGTTGGGAAGATACTAATAGTAAGTGGTGTGGTGAACATCGTCTTTGGGGTATTTGCGGCGTTGTTGGTTTTCACTGGCTTGGCGCCAGCGATGACTGTTTTGTTTTTGCCAAGTGTGGGAGGTGCGGTGCAAATTATTGCTTGGATAGCAGCAACGCAAGCATACTTAGCTATGAAACCATCAATTCAATTGGAGCAATAATTAGTAGTCAAAACAGCAAGCAAAAAGAATAGATTACAATTTCACCCAAAGACCCCGCATTATGATAGGCAAATTTCACGTTTAAGTTTTGTTTGATTTAGCACAAAGTGGAATATGGAAGGTTTTATAACCACAAAGAAGAACAAATTAAGGCGGCTGTCATGACTCACACGATAAAAGCAATAACCTTTGGCGGTGTAAACTGCTACCTAATCAAAAACAACGAAGACTTCGTACTAATTGACACGGGATTCTCTAAACGCCGCAGCGACATAGAACAACAACTCGAAACCGCAGGCTGCACACCAGGAAAACTACAGCTAATCGTCTTGACACATGGAGATTTTGACCATAGCGGAAACGCCGCCTACTTTCGCGAGAAATACCAAACAAAAATTGCCATGCACCGCAACGACATAGGCATGGTCGAAAAAGGCGACTTATTCTATAACCGCGACATCTCAGCGTTGATGCGTTTCTTTGGCAAAATTCTCGTCGTTTTCCTACGCACCCGCCTAAACAAACCTGACCGATTCACCCCCGACCTATGCTTCGAAGACAACTACAACATATCCAATTTTGGACTCAACGCCCAAATCCTGCATCTGCCAGGGCACTCCAAAGGCTCCATAGGCATCCTAACCCCCCAAGGTGACCTATTCTGCGGCGACCTAATAGAAAACAAAAGCCAACCCGAGAAAAACACGATAATGGACGACGACCAAGCATTCGAACAAAGCATCGAAAAACTCAAGCAACTCAAAGTAAACACCGTTTACCCCGGACACGGAGAACCGTTCCAGATACAAGAATTCCTAAAAAACCACAAAACAACAATCTAACCACGCTCATGCAGCACCAAGGCATCTTAAAAAGGGCGGTGCGAATATAGGTGATGGAAAGAATTGTTTTGTGGTGTTGTGAATGCAGGATAAAGAGGTAAAGAAGACCGTTCGAAGGGCTTATTCTAAGATAGCGAAAACAGGTTCTTGTTGTTCGTGTAGCTGCCAAGGGGGGGAGTCTCAGGCAAAAAAGATTTCCAAAAGCATCGGGTACTCGGATGAAGAGATGGATTTGGTTCCAGAGGCAAATTTGGGTTTGGGATGCGGCAACCCAACTGCTTTAGCAAACCTCAAAGAGGGTGATGTGGTTTTGGATTTGGGAAGCGGCGCGGGCTTTGACAGTTTCTTGGCATCCAAGAAAGTAGGCAAAACAGGCAAAGTCATCGGAGTGGACATGACTGAGGAGATGATTGACAAAGCACGGATTTTGGCGCGTGCTAACGATTACACGAACGTTACGTTTAGGCTTGGCGACATCGAAAAGCTGCCCGTGGAGGACGAATCCGTCGACGTAGTCATAAGCAACTGCGTAATCAACCTTGCACCCGACAAACTCAAAGTCTTCCAAGAAGCCTACCGCGTCCTCAAAAGAGGCGGAAACATGTACGTCTCAGACATCGTCCTACTAGACGAACTCACACAAGAACAAAAAAACGACGAAAACCTCCTATGCGGATGCGTCGCAGGCGCCCTACAAAAACAAGACTACCTAAACAAAATCAAACAAGCAGGCTTCACCACAAAAATCCTACACGAAGACACCCAAATCAGCAAAACCCAATACAACAACATACCACTCGAAAGCATCAAAATCCAAGCCACAAAATAACCCCGCCACACCCTTTTTAGAAAACCAAAGACGCCACAGACAAACTCGAAGCATCTAACCGCGAGGTGGAAATGGGTTATTTGTGGTAGACTTTTTTGCGGTGTCCTACGGTTAAGATGGTTATTTCTTTTTTGGATAGTTGGTAGATGATTCGGTAGTCGCCTGTTCGGAAGGATTTTAGGTCTGATAGTTGTCCGACAAGCTGTTTTCCTGCGGCGGGGTTTTCTTTTAGTATTTTTAGTTCTTTTAGAATTCGAAGTTGTGTTTGTTTGTCAATTCGTTTGAGCCGTTTTAGGAATTCTTTGGTAAATATTAGCTCAAAGGTCTTTTTCATCTATGCTCAGCTCTTGGAGCAGTTCTTTGTAGCTGAGGGTACGGTTTTCTTTCACGTCTTTTTGGCTGGCTTTAATGCTTCTCACCAAACTGTCGTCGCTTAAAACATCTAAAGTCTCCCTAAGCTCCTCCACTGCAACACGCAACCTAGGAAGCTCATCCGCAATAACCCGAAGATTCTTCTTATCCTCATCCGTAAAAACTGCTTCAACCAACACAGTCACCAGTTATGCAATGTACTATCTGAATAGCATCGAGTATTAAAATTTCCCCATCAACAAAGAGTTTTGTGGTGCTACGGGCAGGATTCGAACCTGCGAACCCCTGCGGGAAAGGATTTCCCATCGGGCGCCTAAAGTCAAAGCGTCGATCTTGAGTCCTTCACCTTTGACCTGGCTTGGTTACCGTAGCCCATTGTGTTGTTGGGTACAGACTTTTGTTTTTGTGGCTTATTAACTATTTGCCGCGGCTTTATCGGGTTGGTCGGCTGTTTTTGGTGGTGGATTTAGGGGAGGGTTTGTTTTAGTTGGTCTGTGAAGGTTTTGAAGCGGTTTATGCCTTGTTGCCAGAAGGTTGGGGCGGTGATGTCAAGGTCGAGGTGGTTTGCGATTTGTTTGGGGGATTTGCTGCTGCCTGCGCTTAGGGCTTTTTTGAGTTTGGGAACCAAAGCCGCGCCGTGTTGGAGGTATTTTTCGTATAGGGCGTAGACGAAGAGCTGCGCATAGATGTAGGGGTAGTTGTAGTAGCGGTAGTTTGCCATGTAGTAGTGGGGTTTCATGGTCCATTCGGCGGGCATTTCGGGGAGCCATTTTACGGCGTCTTTGAAGATGTTGTCGCGCGCAGTTGTCCAGTGGCGGCAAATGGTGGAGTAGTCTAGGTACTCTGCGTTTTTGATGCTTTGGTAGAGTGCCTGTTCGAATCGTACGCGGGCGCAGACTTGGAAAATTACTTGTCCTGCCTCATCCAAAACCAGGCACAAAACGGCTCTGCGCTGCGCATCTGATGTTGCTTGGGATAAGAGCAAATCCGTTAGCAACAGCTCGCCAAAAATTGAAGCCGTCTCCGCCACCACTGAAGGCATGCCCATGTTTAATGGGGTCTGGCTGCGCTGCGCGTAATAGTCATGCGTTGCGTGCCCCAACTCATGCGCCAACGTATACACATCACCTAACGAACCCGTAAAATTATCCAGTATAAACGCGGATTTGCCTCGATACCATGATGCACAGAAGGCGCCGTTGCGTTTTCCAAAGCGCGGCGAGACGTCGATGTGGCGTTTCTCGAACATGTCTATTGCTGCTGTGGCGTATTTTTCGTCAAAGCGTTGGTAGGCTTGGGTGACAAGTTGCTGGGCATCTTCAAATGAGAATTCCTGTTTGAGCGCGTCGGGTAGGGGCGCGTTGATGTCGTGGTTTCCCAAGACGGGCAGGTTTAGGAGTTTGGCTTTGAGTTGGAGGTATTCTTGGAATATGGGGGCGTTGGTTTCGACGGTTTGGAGCAGGTTGTCAATTATGTTTTGTTCGGTGTCGTTGCTTATTAAGCTGGACTGCATGGGGGAGGCGTATTTGCGGCGTTTGGACGTGTTGACCCAGTCGTTGCAGATGTTACGAAGCGCCGCCGCAAAGAGTTCCCCGTCTTTGCCCAGCAAGCCGTAGATGGCGCGGTTTGCGGATTCGCGTGTTTGCCTATCAGGATGCGACAAAAGCCCGTTGGCTTCGCCGTAGCTGAGCTGTTTTTGTTCGCCCAGAACTGTTACGGTGAAGGTGCGGGTGTTGAGCCATTTGCCCTGAAGTTCCTCCCAGGCGTCGACTCCGAACTGGTCTTTTTCGATTATGAGTTGCTCTTCAACTTCGCTTAGCTGATGCGGCACCCTGCGCAAAACACGCTCCAGCATGTGCTGATACGCAGAAAGTTCGGGCTGGTTTGGGAGGTTAGGGTTGTCGCTGAGGGCTTTGCCAAGTTCTAACGAGAAAAACGCTAGTTGCTGGCTTAGTTGTGCGGTTAATTTGCCAACCCAGTCGTGTAGGGTTTGTGTTTGGGGGGAAGTCATGTCTGCCGCAAACGATAGTCCCGCATATAAGGAGAGGTCTTGGAGTTTTTCTTTGAACACTTCGAATTCGCGCAGGCACCATAGCAGTTGAGCGGGCGTGTAGGTGCTTATTTTTCCGCGGTGTTTTTCCTCGAACGCGTCAGCTAAAGCGCTAACGTTTTGGCGGGCTTGCTCTATGGAAGGGTCAGATATGCAAGGGAAGATTTCAGTTAGGTTCCAGGTGGTTGGGTTGGACAATGGTTTTCGCCGTTTAGAAATGGGGTTGCGGGTTATTGTGTTTTACTTTTTGTTTGCGTGGCGGGTTTATGGCAAAGCATAAGTATTCACGCATGCAAAGGTTTGAAGCAGAGATCAGCAGGTAAGTGAGGTGAATTTTCTAAATGATGATTATACCCTTGGACTTGATGAGCGACTTGTTCGGGTACATTACAGGCAGCTTAGGCGGAATACCCACCATAGCAGTCATGGCAATCCCGTTGGTTGTCGGCTTAATCATTGGTTACCTAATTAAGAAAGTCCTGAAATGGGCCATCATCGCAGCAGTCATCGTTGCGGTCATCGCATACTTTGGATTCTTCGGAATAACCTTTGCCACACTACAGAGCCTAATAGACGAGTATGGACCAATGGCAGCACAAGGAGCCATACTACTCTTTGGCATGCTACCGCTTGGAATAGGATTTGTAATAGGGTTGATACTGGGCTTCATATTCGGGTAAACCCTCAACTTTCCTTCTTTCTTAAAACAAAAATTTTTCCGTGCAGACACGCCCCAGTAAATCAAAGCAGTTTTGTTGAAAAAAGGGTTAAAAATAGAAAGGGAAGCTTTTGCTGGGTTAGAGTTTAATGGCTTTTGATGATTCCCAGAGTCCGTGGATGTTGCACATGGAAACAGCGATGAGGGTGCCGGGTTTGCTTGTTTTGAACCAGGTGGCGACTTTGTGGTTGGTGTAGATGGTGCTGGTGTTTGGTCCTTGGGCGGAGGCTCCGTGGGCGTTGAATTCGTAGCGGCCGATTTGCTGGGGGAATTTTTCTCCTTCAGCTTGGAAGTATACGCTAATCCAGTTTATGTGGTGCTCGGTGGTGTTGGGGTGGGCGATTTCTTTGCCTATGCTGACGGTGACTTCTACGAACTCGTCCGCTTTGACGGTGTCGGGGCAGTCGATTACGGGTACGTGCTTCTCAGTTTTCCAGTCAGATTCTTGTACTAATTCTCCAATTTTCATGAACGTTTTCACCTCCTACGGTGAACCTTGTTTAGGTGCCTACAAACAATGATACAGGCTACGACGCCTTCCATTGAAGAAAGGCTTCACACCGTATATATCGGGTTTCTTTGCATAAAAAGGATTGCACAGACAACTCTAGGTGTCACCTGATGGATGGAGGTTTAGGGTTTTGCTGTGGAAATGGTGTTCAGATGCATTGTTCACCCAAGTTGGGGTTTTATGGTCAATAGTGCAGGTTTTCATAATTTTTATGAACGCATATCAAATATGTTTATATTAAAGTAGACAGTAGGTGAAGTATGAAAAAGAGTTGGTTGATATGACAACAGAAATGATGTGTAGATTCAAGGAATATGTAGAAAAGAGCGGAATGGACTGGATGGAACCAGGTCTGTGTGAAGCCGAAGCGGAGGCGTTCTAAGTGTTTGTGGGCGTAGCCGCATCAGTGTTGGCTTCAAGTTTTGGTTCTGCAGCGACGGGTAAAGAGCTCTTCAGGTTCACCAATACAATCAACTCAAATAATCATCTTTACATTTCATCGCTTCAAAAAATCAAGCCCCTCAAAAGACTAAACATCACAGCAAAGGAGGTCGCCTAAAATACAAGCATTAGTACTGCCCAGAAAGAAATGCAACTACTGCAACTCATGGACAAGCCACAGCGTCGATGGCAAAGTATGCCTAACATGCGGAACAGGGCAAACAGAAAAAATCGCGGAGATCCAAAGCCAATGATCAAAGAAGAACTGCCGTTTTGTGATGAATGCGGCAAACAGTTAACCGCGTGGACCACCCAAGAAGCCTTAAGCTCTGATTGGGGCGGATGGCCTGACTGGAAAACCGCGCAAAAACATTACTGCAAAAGCTGCCACGACCAAATCGTAGAAGAATGGGAAAAAGACGCAGATTTCCCCGCATGTGGTCTTTGCGAAACATACCCCTGCAAACAAGGACTCGCCTGCTGGGACGACCGATGCTCCCCCATCGAAAAAATCTCACACAAAAACTTCTTTGGCGAACTAGCAGCAAAACCCACAATCAGGCAAGTTGCAACAGTTCGCATCTAACCCCCAATTTTTAAACAGCCAAACCTTAGGCGGCGTTTAGCCGTCAGCAACCCTAATTTTTGGAGTCTGTTTTGCAGTTTTTCTTTTTGCATTTGTTTATGTTGAGAGTTTGAAGCAGTATCGGGGCCATTGGGGCCAGTTTTGGGTGGTGTTGCAGCTTTGGAAGTCGATTTGTAGTTGCATGCCGATTTTTAGTTGCTCGGGTGCTACGTTGGATATCATGCCTGGGATTTTTAGACCGTTTTCGAGTTGTATGATGCCGACGGTGTAAGGGGTTATATCTTGGAATTGCGCTGGGGCTACGTGTATGGTGGTGTAGGTTAATAGTTTGCCTTTTCCGCTGATTTGTATCCATTGGAAGGTTTGGTTGTAGCAGTTGTCACATAGGGGTCTTGGGGGCAGGTGGAGTTTGCCGCATTTTTGGCATTTGCCTGCCATGAGTTTTTGCTGCGCGAGGAACTTGTAGAACTGCTCGATTGTGAAGGCTTCTTGGGTGCTCATTGTAGGTTGCTCCTGTAAACGTGCACGGTTGCCGTGGCTCCTGAACCGCCAACATTATGGGTTAAGCCGACCTTTGCGTTTTTGATTTGGCGTTGCTTGGCTTGCCCGGTTAGTTGCAGGTAGATTTCGTAGGCTTGTGCGGTTCCTGTGGCGCCAACAGGGTGACCTTTGGCTTTTAAGCCGCCGCTGGTGTTAACTGGTAGTTTGCCTCCAAGGCGGGTTTCGCCGCTGTCGATTAGTTCGCCGCTCTTGCCTGTGGGGCAAAAACCCAAATCCTCGTAAGCCATCAACTCGGCAAAGGTAAAGCAGTCATGCACTTCAGCGACCTGTACCTGTTGGGGCTGCACCTGTGCCAGGTCATACGCGGTTTTTGCTGCTGTTTTGGTTGCTTGCAGACTGGTTAGGCTTTTGCGTTCGTACAAGCCAATGGTGTCGCTTGCTTGACCTGACCCCACAATGTGCACGGGGTTGTCGGTGTACTTGCTTGCCAGCTCGGGCTTGGTAAGTATGACGCAGCTTGCGCCGTCGGTAATCAACGAGCAATCATAGAGTTTGAGGGGCCAAGCAACCATTTTTGAAGCCATGACCTTTTCAAGCGGGACTTCTTTTTGCATGTGGGCTTTGGGGTTAAGGCTTCCGTGGTAATGGTTTTTGACGGCGACTTTTGCCATGTGCTCTTGGGTGGTGCCGTAAGCGTTCATGTGTGCATTCGCCATAAGCGCAAAGAGACCAGGGAAGGTTATGCCGTGCCATTGCTCAAAGGGGTAGTCGGAAGCCATTGCCAGGTATTCGGTGACTTCGGAGGTGGTTCGGTGGGTCATTTTTTCGACTCCGCCTACCATGACGGTGTCAGCTAAGCCTGAGAGTACGGCGTAGATGCCTGAGCGTAGGGCGGCGCCGCTGGATGCGCATGCGGCTTCGGTTCGGGTGGCGGGGATGCCGGTGAGTCCTGCCCAGTCTGCCATGGCTGAACCTGTGTGTCCTTGGTGTTCGTAGGCTTCGCCCATGTGACCGATGAAGAGGGCTTTGAGGTCTTGTTTGGGGTCAAGTTTGGGGCAACGGTCAAAAGCTTCTTTGGCGGCGCCTGCAAAAATTTCTCTGGCGTATGAGCCTTCGTGTTTGCCAAACTGTGACAAACCTGCACTGATTATCGAAACAAGGGGCTTTCCATTCAAACTAACAGTTCCCTTCCATTACTTTTTAGGTCTGGTGAGGTTTAAAGACTATGCAAAGTAGCTTTCCAAGTCTAAAGCTTTTACGCTTCAACAGGAAAACGGGGCAGTCCAGCAAAGAAAAGGAGCCCACCAAGGCAGTTTAAGAGGCAAACCTGCAGCAGTTCAGCACAAAAACGCATCAACGGACAAAGATGGGAAACCTGCGAAAAGCTTAACTGCATAACCTGTACATTGTAGGAGAATTGGGGAGACGCAAAATGTATCCTGATTCAAATGGTTCAGCCTTTGAAACAAACAAGATTATCGGTGGAATCGGAGCGCTCCTAACAGCCATCGGGTCTTTTTTGCCGCTCCAAGAAGCCATGGGAATCATCGCCGTAATAGGCTTAATACTTGTCCTCATTTCAATGCGGGGTTTATCGATAACCTTCAACAACGAGTGCATCTACCGAAACGCGCTCTACGGAACCATCTTTGGCGTCATCGCAACAGGCATCGGCGTAGCCTTAGTATCCGTCCTGCTCGCCGTGTTTACCGGCGGACACATTGCGCCATTTGGCATTTTAATTAGCATCGCAGCAGCCATATTAGGGCTCATCGTGATTTTCATATTCTTTCTAGTTGAAGCCATATTCTACAAGCAAGCATTCGCTTTACTTGCAGGCAAATCAGGGGAAGGCATATTTCGCACGGGCGGATTACTGCTGCTCATAGGCGCAGTCCTAACAATAGTGTTTGTAGGCTTCGTGCTCTTGTTCGTTGCATGGCTAATAATTGCTGTAGGCTTCCTCTCCATGAAAACCCCCATACACATCCAAAACACCACCCACGTCGCCAAAGCCCCGCCGCCACCTCCACAGCCATCTGCCACAATCCCGCCTGCTGGAGAGAAAAAATTCTGCACTGACTGCGGCACAGAAAACCAATCAGACGCAATCTTTTGCGTACACTGCGGAAAAAAACTAAAAGACAAATAGCTACTCAGTTAACGCATAGCTACAGCAACATCTTGTTAGAGGGGTCTTTGCGATGTTTAGCGTCAGGAAATTGGGGTTTGAGGATTTAGGGTTTGCAGTTGACCTTGCTAACAGCATGAACTGGAGCATGACTAAAGAAGACTTCAAGTTCAGTTTGCAGCTAGAACCCAACGGATGCTTTCTTTTGCTGCACAACCAAAAACCCACAGGAGTAATTACCTGCATCAACCACAACCGCGAAATAGGCTGGTTTGGCAACCTCGTAATCACAAAAGAAAACAGAGAAAAAGGCGCAGGAACCACCTTAGTAAACCACGCCATAAACTACCTAAAAAACGCGGGAGCCTCAACCATAGGACTCTACGCTACCGAACAGGTAACGGGTTTTTACGAAAAATTAGGGTTCAAGCAAAACGGCAAATTCGCGGTTCTACACGCCAAAACAATCGCCAGTACGCAAACAACAAACTCCACAAAAACAAGGGAGCTAACAGAAAAAGATCTGCCCACCGTAGCTGCGTTTGACCAACGGTGTTTTGGGGCATCACGCAGAAAACTCTTGGAGGCTATGCTTCAAAGACCCGACGCGGCGTGTTTGGGCTACTTTGAAGACGCAATGCTGCTGGGGTATGCAACGGCAAAGGTTAGCGGAGTGGTGGAGGTTGGTCCGCTGGTTTGCCAGAAAGGACGCAGGGATGTGACGGTTGCTCTTCTGGGGGAGGTTTTACGCAGATTTGTGGGGTGTGAAGCGTTTTTGTATGTTCCGCTGGTGGAGTCTGCGGTTTTGGATGCGGCTATTGGAGCGGGGTTTGTGGAAGAGTTTGGGGTGGTGCGAATGTTTTTAGGTGCTGCTGTGACTGGTGATTGTGTGTACGTTGCGGAATCTTTGGAGCGGGGCTGAGTTGTTGTATGGATAATGTTTTGTGTCGTTTGATTGTGGCGGATTTTCTGGATTGTTCTTGGGAGAGCATAAAGACGCTTGTTGATGCGGTTTCAAAGTCCCGCGAAAGGGAGCGCCGCGCGGTTTCTATGTTCAAGCTGGAAGGGGATAAGCGGGTTGATTTAGTTTTTGAAGGGCACAGGTTTTTTCTGCGCGGCTCAGTAGAGTACTCCAACCCGCAGGTTACGTTGGAGGAGATGCAGGGCATTATAGGGATTAAACTGCTTGAAGCCTGCGGTAACCACTTCTACAACAACGGCTTACATGAACCCAACGCCGACGACAACGCCGCAATCTGTGAACTGCTTGAAAAACCCGCAAAAGGTCCCGTGGTAGGTTTTCTGTTAAACACTGATGATGTGGAACCTGACCGTTACAGCATGAACCCGCTTAAAACATCCATAGTGGAAAGTGGGCAAAGCTCATATCCCGCGGGCAAAGTCACCACCCAAGGCTTAAGCGTTGACGAAGAGTTCGTGAAAAAATACTCGGGAACCCTAATCTCCAGAGGCGAAACAGAACTAATCAAAACACAACTGCAAAACGCGGGAGAGTCTTACTTGGATTTTGTGGACGCCATAAAGTACGCGCAGCTTGCAGCCTTCTCAAGGGTTTTCTGTGTGGATTTATGTTTGCCGTCTATGCGCATGCCAATCTCAACGCTGCAGTCCGAAAACAAAGAAGGGTTGCTGCATCAAATCATCAGCATAACGCATCAGGATTTTAGTTCCGTAGAGCAGGCGTACCAGTGCATGGGCAGAAGCATGAAAAAAAGAAAAACCTTGCTGACGGTTCCACATTCATCGTTGGGGTTTGGAAGCAAACGCGCGGCTCGGGGAAAACTGTATTTTGAAGAGCAAAAACTCAAAAGCGTAAGCGTACGCTACAAAGACACGCTGCTGTACCCTAACGATGTAGACCCCACAGATGTCAGCGTCGCCAAAGGAGAAGACAGCTTCGAAGTAGACGCCAAACTGCTCTCCGACTACAGTTTCGTAGAGACACCATCGTCGCCGCAATTTTTCTTGTACTCTTTGGGTTCACCTGAAGATGGGACGTTGTGGCATGGAGTGGGAAAGTATGCTGCTCCAAAGCTGCTGCAGAGTTATTCGAATGCACGGGGAGCTTGCCGTCGTGACCAGCTGTTTGCGGGTTTGCCTGAACAGTTTGGTGTTGGCGTGGAAGTGCCGTTGCAGTTTAATTTGGTTCCTGAAAGCATGTGGGTGCACCCAAAGCATGGCAATATTGATGCAAGCGTGGGCACCATTGAAGACCCCGTGGGGTTGCTACGGCTGGGCATGAAAATTGAGCATCTTGCACGTTTTAGTTAGGAGGCAGATTTGTGGCGTCATGGTCGGAATATTTTTCGATGAAGGCGTTTCGGGCGCTGCGACGTTTGGGTATTCAAAAGTTGCTGCAACTGCGAAAGCCCATGCACAAGTTCACTGACTGCTTTTTGGGTTTTGAGGACGTTGAGGCAGTAAAGGAGCTCTTTGGAGACCAAACCAAACAGGTCTTGGAGAAGCTGCAGGTGGAGTTCATCTGGTTTGGGTACATGGGCGTAGACAACAAAGACGGACACCTCATGGTAAACACGCGGTACCTCAAAGAAGGCGATAAAACCGAAATCTACCTTGACATCATCCATGAACTCTGCCACGTCAAACAGCACATGCAAGGCAAAGACCTCTTCGACCCCCGCTACAGCTACGTAGACCGCCCCACCGAAATCCAAGCCTACACCCACGCAGTCAAAGAAGCCCGCCGCATAGGATGGAGCGACCAAAAAATCTGCCAGTATCTCAAAACCGAATGGATAACCCCCAGCGACCTCAAACGCCTCGCAAACCACGTAGGCGTCAAATGCTAAAAACGCTAAAACCACGCAAAAACTAGACCCCCGCCCCCCTTTTCTGCATACAATTAAACTTTGGACCCAATAGGTTGGTGTCCGCTGCAGTTGGGATTCGTGGCAGCTTGTTCAGGGGGGTTTTAGGTTGTGGGGTCTTGTTGGGGTTCTTGTGTTGAGTTGTTTTCGTCTGTTCGCAGTAGGGTGTTGATGAGGACTTTTTGGTCGACTTCGGCGTGGGTTCTCCAGTCCAGGTAGAGTTGTCCTTTGTCGTCTTGTTGCAGGTAGCCATAGCGGATGTAACGGTCAAGATTCAAGCCGACTTTCCAGCCTGCCAGTTTCTCACCCAAAAGCTCCTCCACGTCTTTGCGCGAAGCCTGCCCTTTCTTACCGATAATGTACGAGATGGTTATGGCTAAACCTGCAAGGTCGTCAATTCTCCACCCAATCATCTTGGCTTCCTTGGGCTGCAAGTCTCCGCGCAGGGTCACGTAGAAACGGGCTTTATCTAGCTCTTCTGTGGTGGGTTTTTGTGGAGGCTGCTCGTCTTCGAACACGGTTTTAACGGTCAAATCCAAGGGTTTTAAGTGGTCATCTAAAAGGTCTAAGACTTTGGGGTAGTCTGAGCCTAGGGTTTTGTGGAGTTCCCATCCTTTTACGCCTGGTTTTTGGCGTCTTTGGAAGAACAGCATGTGGGTTGCGCGTTTTATTTTTGCGGCGTAGGTTGCTTTTCGTTTGGTGCTCAAGTTTTTTCGCCTCGTCTCCATTTTTGCCAGTCAGTATAGGTGAGTGTGATTGGGACGGATACGGCTTGTTTGTCAAGCTTGGCAGAAGGCTCCGACAACGCGTGTATGAAAATTTCTTCCTCTAACGGGTTTAGCTCTAAGGTGGCGTAGCCGTAAGTGATGAGGAAACTGGTGAGGTATGCGCGGTGGACGGTTTCTTCGTAGGTCGGTGCGCCTATCCAGTCCATGTAGAAGAGTTTGCCCTCGCTGGTTTGCCCTGTTTTTTCTTTTAGTTCTTGCCAGTAACGCTCCAACTCGGCGCTAAACGCTTCATCACGCAGTATGCTTTGGTCTACGGGTTCGCCGCGGCTTGCCGTCCCCGTCTGCGCTTCAGGCACAACAAACTGCCCCCATCTGCCCTTAAGAGGTGCCAGGGCGTTCCAGTAAACAAGCGCATCGTTAAGTCGGCGCACTGTGAGTTGCTCAAATTCAACGATAGGATGCCACGCCGCAAGAAAATCCTGCGTTATTTCGTCTTTGTTTTTCTGTAAGATTTTTTCTTCGAGCAAAAAAGGGTCAGTGTAAAGTGAGGTGCTGCGTTGGCGTACCCATTCGCTTTGCAGCTTGATAACCGAGGCTAAATGGTGTAGGGCTTGCGCGTCCAAGTTCAACTCGTCAGGTTGGTCCCAACGCGGAAAATACTCCTGAATCACACGTATAATCTCATCCACGTTAAGCAAGAACGGATCTACTGTGTGGTCTTCAATGCCCTTCATCATATCGATAATGCGTTGCAGGTTATCTTTGCCCTGCTTTTTTTCCTGTTTCGCCGTCTTTGCCCTCTGCAACTACTGGACCTCCTTGACAGCCGATTTGCCCTCCACGTTTTGCACGGCGACGATGTTGGCGTTTTCCTGAGCAAACGTAACCTGACTAGGCGTAATGACGATGTATTGGGCGTTGGCGTCTTTTATGGTGGATATTAGGATTTTTGCTATCATTTCGCGGTTGCGTGGGTCCATGTGGACGTCGTATTCGTCTACGGCGCGTAGCGGAGAGCGTACGTGTTGTTGCAGGGCGAGTAGGAAGCTCATGGTTGCAGTGGTTCGTTCGCCGCCTGACTGCGTGTAAGCATCCAACGGCACAGGTCGCCCACCCTTGAAACCCACGAGAATTTCAAGCCCCGCAGTTTCAATATCCTGGAAGTTGCTAAGGCGCACTTCGCCTGTGGCGCGGGTTTGCCCCATAATCGTTTGGTACTCGATGTTGACGCGGTCAAGCAGGTCTTTCATAACGTTTCTCCAAGCCTGCATACGGGTCGCAACCTCATCCAAAGCTTTTTGGCGGTTCTCCGCGACTAACTGCGCTTTTTCTTTAAGCTCCAAAAACAGCTTACTATACGACTCGTACTGACGCTCAATATCCTCAGAAACACCCGACAACGCAGCCAAATGCCCATCTGTAAGGCGAATTTCATCCTGAATCTCAAACGCGGTTTTAACGACGGCTATGCGTGCACCCGACGTGGAGGCTTGCGCGGTGGCTTCTTGCAGGGCAGCTTGGGCGGCTTCTATCGTGGAGTCGGTTTTTTTGAGGTCTTTGGCGGCTTTTTCTTTGCGGTAGGAAAACAGGGCTAGTTGGATGCGGTGGTCTACGATTTGGTTGGTGATTTTGTCGGCTTGTTCGTCTAGGTTTTGGGTTTTTTCTTGGAGCGTTGTGGATTGCGCGGTTGCGTCTGCAAGCTGTTTTTGGGTGGTTTGCAGCAGTTCTTGGAGGCGTTTTGGGTTGAGCAGGTTAAGTTTGCTTTGGGTTTTGTTGTCGTTGAGGGCATCTTGGATTAGACGGGTTTCTTCAAGCAGCCTTTCTGCCAAGGTTAGGGTGGACTGTGCGGAGGCGATTTCGTGTTCAAGGTTTAGGCGCTGGGTGAGGTTGGTTTTGGCGTCAAGGCGCATTTGCATGTGCTGTTCTTGCTGTTTTTCAAGTTGCGCATTTATGGACTGGGCTTCTTGTTCGATGAGGCTAAGGGTTTCTTGCATTTTGTTTTGGTTGGATTTGAGGTCTTTTACGGCGGCTTCTTTGCGTTCAACTTCCGCCCACGACAACTCGCGTTCTAAAAATCGGCGTTTGGTTTGGAGTTGCTTTTTTTCTTGGAACCGCTCGTACTGTTCGCGCCAGTAATTAAGCGTCTGCTCAGCCGATTCCAGCAGCTTATTCACCGATTCGGATTGACTAAGGATGCGGGTGAGTTTTTGCTGGGCTTGCAGTACGTTTTCACGGAAAGGCTCCAAGCCAACGGCGGCTTCCATCATCCGCAGCTTTTCCACGTTGCTCAAAACCGAGAACTGCTCGACCATGTTCTGGTGCATGATAATTAGCATGTTGTCGGGGTCTACGCCAAATTTGCCCAAAAGCCTCTGGACGTCTTGTTTGTTGGCGGCGCGGTTTTCGAGTTCAAACCAGTATTGCCCGTCACGACGCAGGTTACGCGTGAGGAAAAGCTGGTCTTTGGAGTACTTGGAGACGGGACGTTTGCCGCCTCGCTTGCTGTTATCCAAGATAAGGGTAACGCGGGCTTGGTCTTGTCCCCAACGAATCAGGTTGCTAAGTTTTTTGCTGCGTTCCGTGTAGGACTGCCCCAGCCCCACCGAAATTGCCAAAAGAAGGCTACTTTTGCCTGCGCCGTTAGGACCCACAATCAAATTCACACCCTGCCTAAAAGCTACCCTAGCATACTCGTAACTCATGAAATTCTCCAAAATAACCTCAGTAATCAACATCAACATGTGCCTCCAATGTGCAGGGCTGCGGAAAATATAGTAAAACACCCTTATTAAAAGGGATTGCACACAAACAAAACTACACGTCACCAGAAACACCAATTTGGTGCCGATTAAAAATTCCCCCTAACATTTTAAAGAGCCTGAAAAGCACAGGCACCAAAAACAGTTAACAACCCAAAAACAAACAACCCTCCGATGCAGGAAACAAGACAAGAGCATCAAACAAACAGCTTTTAAACCTTGCCACACACTCCATAAAGAAGGTGAAAAGCATGCGGCTTGACGAGGAGATTATGTTAGCAATTGGGGTGATGGCTTTGAGTTTGGCTTTGGTGTTTGAAAAGTTTGTACAGTTTGACTATGAAGGGTTTGCTGTTGCAAACTTTTTCGAAGGCATATTCATTGGGTTAGCTTTGGTCATGAGTTTTGTCTACCTAATTAGAAAAACCAAACACTAACCCCCACACAGAGCAAATAAATACAAAAAACGGCGGGTCAACCGCCAACCCGACCAGTTAAGCCTTTGGGTTATTCTTTGAATTTTTCAAGTATGATGGCGGGGCAGATTTTTTTCACGCCGGGGATGGTTCCGATTTTTTCTGAGAGGATCGTGGTTAGTTCAAGTCCGTCTTTTGCCCAGATTTCGGTCATTATCATGTGGTCGCCTGTGGAGGTTGCTACGTAGTGGATTTCTTTGAATTCGCAGAGTTTCTTTGCGGCTTCAAGCAGCAGGGGTGGTTCTACGTCTACGCCAACTATGGAGATGCTGTTGTAGCCCATTTTTGTGGGGTCAATGTTTATGGTGAATTTTTTGATGGCTCCAGTTTCTTGCAGGGCGCTGACTCTTTTTCTTATTCCAGATTCGCTTAGCCGCAGTTTTTTTGCGATTTCGCTAAAAGATGTTCTGCCGTCTTGTTCTAGAATTTGGAGGATTTTTTTGTCTGTTTCATCCATGTACGTCACCATTTTGTGCTAATTTCGCACTAAAACACAAGTTTTAATGCGGTTTTTGTACGATAGCCAAATATTTTTCTTTGATAATTATAAAATATGGGGCTGTTTTAAAAGCATTTTGCATAGAAAACGCGACCAAAAAATGCAGAAAACACACCTCAAAGAAAAAGTTAGGAGCCTACCAGATGAATGCGCTCGTAACCGAGATTATTTCAAAGCGGCGAGACAAGCTTGCTATAATATCCCAAATCATAGAGTCCTCAAAAAAAGGCATCTCTAAAACACAGGTTATGTACCAAGCGAACCTGAGCTTTAACCAGCTTGGTCAGTATCTTGAATTGATGCTGAAAAGCGAACTCGTAGAAATTGTTACCGACAACGACGGAAAAGGCATCTACAACCCAACAACAAAAGGCATAGATTTCCTGCGAAGATACCAAGACATACTAAAACTGCTAGCAGACAACAGGCAACTGCGACACGTAAAACCCGACAACGACTAAAAGATAATTGTTAGGACGTTTCTATGAAAGGGGTTAATGATTAGGGGCTTCTGCCCTGACGGTATTTCTAGCGGTTAGTTTGTAGTGCACCATCGAGAACAGCAGTGATGCGGTTCCTAATACGGCTATGAAGATTGTGCCCATGTCCATTTTAGAGAGCCTCCTCGTTTAGGCCACAGGCCATCCATTCGGTTCCTGACTCTTTCATATATTCTCTGAATTTAGATATCATTTCTTGGGTCATGTTCTTTTTACTCCATTTTTTTACAACCTTACATAGTGTCTAAAATAATATAAACGTAGTTGAGATTTGTTCATACTTTTTATGAAAAACTGCACAGATGAAGAGCCAGCAAAGGCTTCATCTCGACAAATGAGGGGAGAATGAGCGTAAGCTGCGGTGGCGGGGTTAGCTAAGGTATGCGTCGGTTATGTATCGGCGCATCATGCGGTTAGTGTTGAAGTAATAAGCGATTTTGCCGATGCTGTTTCTCATCAGCTCAATCCAAGCATCTCGGTCATCGTAGAATTTAGGTGCAATAATATAGCGCAGCTTGTTGAACAGGTCATCTATTTCGGCTTTGCGTTTTGCTTCATCAGTAAGGTCTTCTCCAGGCGCGGCGCCAATTGCCCATCCCGTAACGCCTTCAATGCAGCCCTCTATCCACCAGCCATCCAAAACACTAAAGTTAATCACGCCATTATGCGCTGCTTTCATGCCGCTGGTTCCTGAAGCCTCCATAGGCGGATACGGATTATTCAACCAAACATCCACACCCGCAGTAAGCTTAGAAGCAATATCCATATCATAATTCTCCAAATAAACAATGCTCATTTCATCCTTTAGCTCCCGTGAATACCTGAAAATATCCTTGATGACTTGTTTGCCGCTGATGTCACGGGGATGAGCTTTTCCTGCAAAAATCATCTGTAAGGGGCGGCGTTTGCTGATTTCGCGCAGGCGGTCTAAATCGGAGAATATGAGGGTGGCGCGTTTGTATCCTGTGGCTCTTCGGGCAAAGCCGATGGTGAGAACGTTTGGATCCATTTTTGTGCCGTTGCGTTGCTCAACCATTTCGAGGAGGGCGTTTTTGTTTTCCATGTGGGCGTCCCAGATTTCGGCGCAGGGGGCTTTGTCGATGCGGACAAGCAGTTCAGGTTCGCCTACCCATCCAGGTATGTATTTGTCGAAGAGTTTGTGGTAGCTCTGGGAGACCCATGTGGGGCTGTGGACGCCGTTTGTGACTGCTCGTAGGCGGAAATGGGGGAAGAGGCGTTTGGAGTATTCGGTGTGGGCTTTGGTTACGCCGTTTTGGTAGTTGCTCAGGTTTAGCGCGAGAAGAGTCATGTTTAGTTTGTCTTGTCCGTCAAGTTTTTGCAAGATGTCAACTGGGATTTCGTTTCCCAGAACGCTGTCAACTAAAGAGTAGGGGAACTTGTCAAAGCCTGCTTCGACGGGTGTGTGGGTGGTGAATATGCAGTGGTTTCTTACGTCTTCTACGTTGTATTCATGGCTGCGTAGGAGCTCTAAAGTCAAAAGCGCAGAGTGCCCCTCGTTCATGTGATACTTGCTTATGGTAAAGCCTAAAGCGTCAAGCATGCGGGTGCCGCCTATGCCCAAAACAATTTCCTGTTTGAGCCTGGTGCGTTCATCACCGCCGTAGAGGCTATCAGTTATGCTACGGTCTTCAGGCGCGTTATCCTCAACGTTAGTGTCAAGGAAAAATATGGGAACCACGCCACCCAGAGTGCTTTTGTGCTCGTATATCCAAGCTTGAACGGTTACGGGATGGTTCTCGATATGGACTTCGATGGTTTTTGGGGCAAGCTCCATTATGCCTGTTGGGTCCCATTCTTCGGGGGATTCTTGCTGTTCGCCGTAGCTGTCAAGGGTTTGTTTGAGGTAACCTTTTCGGCTAACCAACGTCACTGCAACCATGGGCACAGACAAATCCGCACTAGAACGAATCACATCACCTGCCAAAACACCTAAACCGCCACTATAAGTGTGAATATCATTTCTAATTCCAACTTCCATAGAAAAATACGCGATTTTATTCCCGTTCAAAGGAGTTTCCATAAACACTCACCCTCACAGATAACCCCACAACTAAAACCATCTACGCCTAATAACTCTTGTTTCAAATAGCGACTTAAAGCCCAAGTGTCCAGCAGCAAGGTTAAGCGTGTGAGCAGCAACACATACTTTGCCAAAACAGAGCCAACAAGCAAAAAGGAATAATTGGTTAGCTATCGTAGTACAAGGGTGGGCTGCGTTGTTATGTGATTTCTAGCAAGTAAGTCTTTTATGTTACGTGTAGACACTCTCGGTTTAGGGCTTTAGAAGTCAAGTTTAGGTTAATGAGTTCGCTGCTTCAATCAAAAGAGGGCATAAAGGCTGTATGACGAACTGTTTCGATAGCAAAGCAACAAGCACGCAACCAAAAGAGCCTAAAAATCACGGCAACCCCGCAAACAGGCACATAGGATTTTTGGGAAGGCTCCAAGGAGTAGGTTGGATAAACGCGGTTTTACCATTTAACATTGCGTTGGGTCCTGTATCCACCTTGATTCCACTGCTGATTTTGAACGCTAACGGGTCAGTTGTCGAGGTTGGTTTGGCGGTAACATTGTTTAATGCTGTAAGTATTCCAGCAGCCCTGTTTTGGGGGTTTGTAACAGACCGTTTTCAGCGGCGGCGACTGCTAATTATTCTGAGCTTTTCTGTCACGGGAGCAATCTTGGTGCTGCTCTTGTTTGCACAAAACAGCTACTGGATTTCTTTTTTGTATGCGCTATTTTCGTTTACTATAATGGCTTCAACTACGCCGCTTAACTTGTTGGTTATGGAAACAGAACATAAGCATAGATGGGGGTTGGCGTTTGCTAGGTTCTCGATGTTTTCTAGTATAGGGCAGACTGTGGGTTTGCTTTTAGGCATGATTTGGTCGGTTTACATATCGCTTGAGTATCTGGTTGTGCCTTTAGGGGTTTTGTCTTTGGTTTCAGCGGTTTTGGCTGCTTCATCAATTAAAGAACCCGAAGTTGTCTTTGAACGCCAAGTTATGGTCATGAATAAACAAAGCTTCTTCACTAGGCTTAGACATTCGCCATATTTGTTCTTAAAAATCCCCGCTAAAAACGATTTCAAAAGAATATTCAAAAACATGCGCAATGAAATCACAAGGCAAACACCGCTGCTTTATCTTGCAGTTTTCATGTTCTTCTTATCTGCAGGCGTCTTCAACACTTCGCTGGTTCCAGCCTTAGAAACAAAAAACATCTCCAGCATAGGGATTTTTCTGGTCATACTAATTGGCATGATAGTCCAAATAGTTTCATTCAAGTTTGCCGGGTCATACACAAAACCCAATTCACTATCTAAAGCCGCCATGGGCGGACTGCTGCTTAGAGCAACAGGATACGCCGCTCTAGGCGTTTTTGCATACTTGTTTTCAGGAATATGGTTTTTGATTCCAACCCTGCTTTTTTATCCTTTAGCTTCAGGAGTTGCGTACTCAATTTACTACACAGCGTCAAACACTATGGTCTTTAACACTTTAAGTCCCAGACGCAACGGTTCATCTCTAGGTGTGTACAGTGCACTGGCGGGTTTAGCAATGATGGCAGGGTCATTTACGTCAGGGTTTCTCTCTTTCTACGGGGGATTTCACGTAACATTTGCGGTTTCAAGTGCCTGCTTAATCGTTGCAGCAGGTTTCCTGTTTTTAATGAATAAACCACAAGTCACGCCCGTTTGAGGATAAACAAAGGTTTAAGCTACTGCATGAAATAAGATATACAACAGTGAACTGTTACGCAAAGAGTTGTGTTTATGAAGTTTGAAACTTTTGTGAAGGAAATTGTGCCGCGTGTGGAAGGGGTGGCTAGTTTTCGGTTTCCCCGACCTGCCGAGTTGGTTTTCAAGGCAGGGCAGTACATGCTGGTTACGTTAAACGGTAAGGAGAAGGAGCTTGTGCACGCGTTTAGTATTTCAAGCAGCCCCACCGAAACAGGCTACATCGAATTCACCAAAAAATTCACTGACAGCGAATACTCCACCATCCTAAAAAACCTAAAACCCCAAGACAAAGCACACATCGACGCGCCCCACGGCAGCTTCACTTTTGAAGGCGAACACCCCAAAATCGCGTTGCTCACAGGCGGCATAGGCATAACCCCGTTTAGAAGCATCTGCAAGTACTGCACCGACAAACAAGTAAACAGCCAAATCACCCTGTTCTACGGCTGCCGCAACCCCAGCGAAATCACCTTCAAAGACGACTTAGAGCAGATGCAAAAGCAAAATAAGAACCTCAAACTGGTCTTCACCGTCAACGAACCCGACAGCAACTGGCAAGGACCCACAGGCAACATCAACGCGGAACTAGTAAAAAAGCAGTTGCCCGACTACAAAGACCACATCTTCTACGCATGCGGTCCCCCAGGCATGGTCAAAGCCATGACAAATATGATAAAAGAGTTAGAACTGCCCGAAAAGCAGCTAAAGCTCGAATCATTCGCAGGCTACTAAACCTGTTTTCATTTTTATTGCTTTGTTTTCTTCAGGTATGATCTGCAAGTTACGAAGGAGGCTACCTTTTAGGGGTGTGTCGCTAATTTGCTCAGCCATTCGTTCAGAGTCGAAAATGGACTCCATGTTCGATTCATAACCACACAATACATGAATTTTTATAAAAATTACTTGGCACATATTTGATTTTGTATTTAATTTCTCAAATAAATATTTATATTCAACACGATGATATGCGGCTTGGGGATTGGGGATGCGTTCACCGAAAATTGTAATTAAGGGTCATTCTTGGAAAATACGTTCTGTTTTATTTGAAGGAAAACATGAAGACACTCTACAACAAGAATCAATAAAGGGTCAACAAACAGTACCTGCCAAAAAAGGTAACAGCAGTAAGCTAAAAGCGTCTTTGGGAGGGCTAAGTCGCATTCAAGACGTTTTGCATGACCAAAGACGCCAACATATGGTCCAAACAGTGCTTCGTTATCCGGAAGCAGACAGCATAGTTGACGGGGGTTGTGGACAGGGCACAATAACTTGTAACTACGCGAAATGCATGAAAAAACCACAAGCGGTAGTAGCTGGAACAGACATAAAAGTACCAACATTAAGGGAACTCAAGTCAAACAAAGAAGCCGATAAACTATCGCTTTTTGCTTCTGACATCTATAAATTACCGTTGAAAAATGAAATGTGTGATGTACTAGTATGTGCAAGCATATTGGAACACCTAATCGACTTAAATCCAGTAATGATAGAACTGCGAAGACTACTCAAAACCAATGGCGTCATGATCCTTAGCTACCCAATAGAAACTAAACTGTTCAAAACAGCACTGCAAATAGTTGCACCTTCATCCTACCTATACATCAATCAGCAACAAACCATGTTCCTCAACCCGTCCGACAACAAATGGGCAGACTACTGGACCCACCCATTCACCCACAAACAAACCTACACACAAATAAGGACTTTCTTGGAAAAGAACTTTACAATAATCCGACGGACAAAACTGCCCTTTAACTGGCTACCAGATTGGCTATGCTTCTACGAAATTGTCGAGGCAAAAAACAACTAAAGCCAAAAAGGAGGCAAGCCTTCGGGAATTAACCTTTAGCCCAGTTGTTGCGTTGCCATGCACATGCTCAGCAGGTTGCCTTTAGGGGTAGAAACGGCGGGTGGTTCTTGGGAAGGGTATAGCGTCGATGATGTTGTCTAAGTCGAGCATCCAGGTTATGAGCCGTTCAACTCCCATGCCAAAGCCCACATGCGGGACGGTTCCGTAGCGTCGCAGGTCCAAGTACCATTCGTAGTCTTCGGGGTTGAGGTTTTGCTCTTTCATGCGCCTTATCAGCGTTTCTTTGCTGTCTTCGCGTTGTCCACCTGTGGAGATTTCGCCGATTTTTGGAACCAGCATATCCACGGAAAGCGCGATATCGGGGTTGTCGCTGTGGGTTTTGCAGTAAAACGCTTTGATTTCGGCGGGGTAATCGTACACGAAAAATGGTTTGCCAAAGTCTTCTGCTAAAACTTTTTCATCTTCGTAGCCTAAGTCGTCGCCCCATTTGAGGTTGGGGTTTTTGGTTTGGAGTTGTTCTATGGCTTGGGCGTAGGTTATACGCGGGAACGGAGCTTTGACGGCTTTGAGTTTTTCGATGTCGGCGCCCAGTTCGGTGAATTCTGTTTGGCAGGTCTGGGCTACACGTTGGCAAATATGCTCCATCAAGCCCTCTTCAAAACGCATCAAATCCGCCATGTCCGCAAATGGCCATTCACCTTCCATGTGCCAGTACTCGGTCAGGTGCCGAATCGTGCGGCTTTTTTCTGCGCGAAATGACGGTGCCACACAAAAAACTTTCTCAAGAGAGTATATGAGAATTTCAAGGTAAAGCTGGCTGCTCTGTGTCAGGTACAGGTTCTGGTCGAAATATTTCAAGCCAAACAATGTACTTCCGCCCTCCACTGCAGCGCTTATGAACATGGGCGGGGAAACCTCGGTAAACTTTTCCTGCTCAAAATATTCGCGAGCGTACTCTAAAGCTTTGGCGCGTACCCTCATCACCAAGTTCATTTTGCGGCTGCGCAGCCACAGGTGACGGACATCGCGTATGAATTCTTCGCTTTTGTCTTTGGCTATGGGGAAAACCTCGGCTAACCCTATGACTTCAATGGTTTCTGCACTGATTTCGTAGCCGCCTGGCGCGCGTGAATCAGGTTTAGCAGTGCCCTCCAACGCTAACGAGGACTCAATTGTAAGTTGCTGGGCGTTTGTCCATGCAGGGCTATCCTTCTTAACCGTGCACTGAATAACACCTGTTGCATCTCGTATCACTAAGAAAATCAACGCTTTACCTTCACGTTTACGGTAAACCCAACCACGAACCAGCACCTTCTGGTCTACGCAGTTGCCATCCAAGATTTCACGGATTTTCACCAAAGACATTGCAGCATCAACTGTTTCGCAGTAACCTACAACGTCCAAACCTAAAACCCTATCGATACCAAACCGTTAAACCCAACCCCGAGCAAGCCTATCCAACGCTGCCCCGTCCAAACGGTAGAGCAGCCACTCATCCACCGCCTTAGCGCCCAAATTTTTGTAGAACGCTATGGAGGGCGTGTTCCAGTTCAAGACCGCCCAGTCTAGCCGTTTGCAACATCGCTCGGAGGCGAGTTTTGCTAAGAAGGCGAATATGGTTTTGCCAAAGCCTTTGTTGCGTGCTTTGGGTTTGACGTAGAGGTCTTCGATGTAGAGTCCAAGGTGTCCTGCGAAGCTGGAAAAGTTGTGGAAGAACAGGGCGTAGCCGACGGGTTCGCCGTGGTATTCTGCGATTACTGCTTCTACGGCTTGGCGTTTGAATAGGGCGTCGTGTATGAGTTGGGGCGTGGCGGTTAGCTGGTCTGAGAGGTTTTCGTACTGTGCCAGCTCCTGTATCATGGCAAATACGGTGTCAAGGTCGCGTTCTTGGGCGAACCTAAGGGTTAAGCCTTCGATGTTGGTCTGAGTAATCGCGTTCATGGTTTTGCCTCTGTTTCTAGTTGGGGGTTGTCGGCTATAAACAGTGGCTGTGGCGGGTTTAGATTTCCTTGTGTTCTTGTTCGTGGATTTTGAAGGCGGCTATTAGGCCTATGGGTATGGCGGCTATGGCGAGTAGGAGGAAGGGGAGGGAGGGTTCGATGTAGGAGTACAGGTAGCCTATTAGGAGGTAGATGAAGGCTTGTGTGAGTGAGAGGAAGAACTGCTGGAAGCCTAAGGCTTTTCCTCGTAGCGCTCGGGGGATAACGTCGCCTAGCATAATTTGAGAAGTGTTAAACCGTAGCATGTTGCCAAGCCCAAACAGGAAAAAGGCAACCAAAAGCAAGTAGAAATCAGAAACCACAAACAGCAGCATCGCGGGAACATGCAGTGCGTACCCTAAAACGAGGAAGCGTTTTCTGCCTATGCCGTCAATTTTTAGACCTGCCAAAAGCGCAGGTAACACGAGGCTTAGATTCATTATGGTCATGGCTAAGGAGTAGTCAAACGCGGAAAGCCCCAGATGCTCAGTTACGTACAGGACAAAATAGATTTGGCAGCTTGCAACCAGCCCGTTGATGCCCAAGTTGGTTAGGAAGATGTAGAGGGCGGATTTTGGGACTTTGCCCCATACTGCCCAGCTTTCCCGTATAATTTGCGGGTACTTCTTGAATGCCTGCAGAACTTGGGGGCGTCCGATGCTGTCGCAGTCTGGCAGGGTCTCTTTTAGTTTTAGCCGCAAAGTTGCAGCAACCAAATACGCTACCAAAACAATGGCGTAAGCGATGCGCATGCCGTGGTTAGATTGTGGGACAACGTATTCGCCGTTTACCAGGACTAAGGCTGCGGCTATGAGTGGGGCGGGAAGGGTGATTACGGCTAGGATTATGGCTTGGAAGTTAAAGCCTAAACCGCGTTGATTAGGTTTTAGGGAATCCAGCATCATAGCGGTTAACGCGGGCATGTACATCATGCAAAAGCTCTGGATGGCTATGCCTATGACTATGAAATGCCATGAAGGCGCAAAAACGAAAAACAGGTAACCGATAGCCCAGCCAAAAGACATGGTGGCTATTAGCCATTTTCTACCGTTCTTGTCGGTGAGGTATCCTCCGGGGATTTGCACAAACGCGATAATTAAGGAGGAGATGAAGAACATGACAGAGAGCAAAAATGGGGTTCCGTTCAGGTTTACGAAGTACAAGCTGGAGTAGGTTAAGGGTATGGACTGCGTGGAGAACATCAAAATCCAAGTTACAATTAAGAGTAAATAGTTGCCAGACAGGAAGGAATCCTTGAATAGCCGTTTGGAAAGCCCCATTTCAACAACACCAGCGACGAACCAGTATTTAAATTAAAGCTGTGCAGGATGCAGAGTCAGAACCAAATAAAACCAGCAGGTACCACGGGCAGTGAAAGCTTTTCTAAAAAAAGTTGTTTTGAATGAACAAAAAAGGAAGGGGAAGGTTTTTCCCGTTTAGTCGAGGTTGACGGCTGAGAGTAGGCTAAAGTCGGTTAGGCTGTTTAGCTGTACTCTGCTGTTGGAGAACGTGTAGAGAGTGTTGTCGATGTACATTGCTCTGGTTATCCACAGGTTACTGCTTCTCCAGTAGTAATCATCGTTTTGGGTGGGGGCAGTGTCGTCTACTTGGGTTACGGTTCCGCTCACGGTAAAGCCAGTGGTTGCATCTACGTGGAAGACGTATGCGCCTTGCCAGCTTTCAGGAGCAGTTGAGGAATCTATAGCGCGAAGCAGGTACTGGTTGGTGGAGACTGGGATTACAAGCATTTGTTTTTCGGCGTCATACAAGAATGCGTGGGGGTCGTAGAGGGCGCTAGAGTCAGAGTAGTCTGCGTCAACCATGTATTTTGCAACTTCAACGGGGGCGTTAACGTTTGAGACGTCAAATAGGGAAAGCTTGAGGGTGCTGTTTTCTTTGCCTAAACCGATGAGGTGGTTTTCATCCATTGGGTGCAGGTAGCTGGAGTAGCCTGGAATCTTTAGTTCACCAGCAATAACGGGTGCGGTGGGGTTGCTTAGGTCTATGACGAAGAATGGGTCAATTTGTTTGAAGGTTACGATGTAGCATTTGTCGCCCATGAATCTGGCTGAGTAGAGGCTTTCGTCCATCTTGAAGCCTTCAAGTTTGCCGACTATGTTCAGGTTCATGTCCAGCACGTATATGCTGTTCATTTGGCGGCTGACTTTGAAGACTGCTCCGTCGCTTGTTGTTGCGTTGTCTTGGAACCATGTGGTGGTGGCAATTCTAAAGTAGCCGTTGTATTCGTCCATGGCGTACTGGTTGATGGGGTAACCCACAACTGAACCCTGAGCTTCAAAATTCAAGGCGCCCTCGTTTATGCTGATTCTGTAGATGCTGGTGTCTTGGGTTTCTCCGTTCCAGTTAGGATATGTAATGTAGATGTTTTCGGTAGAGACATACATGGTGCTGGCGCCGCCCATCATAACGGTTGTTTCACGGGGGTTTTGGGCATCGTCCATGATGTTTAGGCTAACGATAGTGGTGTAAGTGTATGAACTGTCAGTGTCAGGGACATAGAAGATTTGTGCGGGCTCAATGTTGGATGCAGAGCTTTCACGGAAAACAGTGGGCAAGTTTGCGGTGCCATCTTTGAGGGTGGCGTATTCGGTCACTATGAAGTAGACGTAGTCGCCAATCATTCTTGAGCTAAAGTAGTTGCCGCTAAGAGTAAAGTTTCGTGACAACGTTGGAGCGGTTTTGACTGAAACGTCGTAGACTTCAACAAAGCTTACACCGCTGTTCCAGTAGGGCGGAGCAATCAAGGAGTACTCTTCTTTTAGGGGTATGGGGTTCTCGTAATTAAAAGTGGCATAGTGACTGCCTATCACTGCGAGTTTGTTACCGTCTTGGCTTAAGTAGATGCCTTGAAGATTTGTGGTGTTATCCGAGGGGATTTTGGCTATTATTTGGGCGTTTTGGGGGTCAACTGCGCCTGCATCAAGAATGTACACGGTGTTCTCAGCTAAAACGTAGAGGTATTGACCGTCAGTTTTTATGCTGTCAGCTTCGTCGACGCCGGCAACTTGAATGTTTGTTCCAGAATACTCAAGTTGAATCGATGCGCCATCACCTGAAAATGTACCTAACGTACTAGTAGCATCAGTAAAAGCGGGCTCGGGCACGGGGGCACCTGTACCTCGTACATCCTTTGGAGCGTTAGTGTTGGATAAAAAGCTGTTAAGTTCGTCATATGAAGAAAACACCTGAATTGGAGAAGCTTCATTAGCGGATAATGAAGCGGCGGGCGGGATAGTGTTGTCGTCGCCTGTTGAGGAAACTGGAGCGAGCGATGTTGGACCGTAGGCGTATATGGCGGTAAGCAGTATTATGGCTGAAAGTATTCCGACTAAGCCATAAATCGGCGTTTTTTTCCTTATTTCTTTTTGAACCATTTTTTCACCTGTTCCTATACATGATTTTGATTTTATTTTATACTAAGCCTGAGAACGGCTTGTTCCATTTTTTAGTACGGGCGCATGGACCACACGCGTAGTGCCTCGTACCAGAAGACTGCGCATACGACTGCGCCAAAAGAGATCATGAAAAGACTCTCTTGAGTGAAGCCTTGCATGAAAAACAGCAAAAAAGCCACGTAAAACGTCGTTGAAAAAGCGGCGTAGAAGAAGTACCTTGGAAACAAAAGTGTGCCAAGTTTCACGTAATGCTTTAGCACGCCGATTTTAACTTCGCCGACAAGAACGTAGTGCCCGCCGATTTCCTGTTTTTGAACCAACCCCAAATCGCGAAGTTGTTCAAGATGGTGATGGGCTACGCTGGGGCTGCTAAAATGCAGGGCACGTTGGACTTCACGCACGCTTTGAGGACAATTGCTTCGAAGCATATGCCAGTAAACCTTCCACGCTTTACCCCGAAGGGAATACTCAAGCTCTGTATCTGATTGCGGATTCATAGCGAAGACTCACTTAACCTATACTCTCAGAACATGCACAATATAAGACCAATTATTAGAACAGCACCTAAAACACGAAACAAGCACCAAGCAGCACCACAAAGCCGACCTTGCCCACCACGTAGCAGCTCATATCATAACAAATACAGCCATCATCAAACCTGCGTATCGAAGGTTTTATCTGTCGAAACAGGTTTTTATTTCTGTTAGGTTTATTAGCTATACAGAAGAATATGTTTTGCGAATTATCGCATTAACTGTGTTAACTGGACTATAAAGAGAAAGGGACAGTAACTGAAAATGGGAACTAATGGAAATAAGGTTTACATCAGAGGTCTTCGAGATGTTGCTGCTGCGGAAACTCGTATCAGCTTTGTGCATCCTATGGGTTCACTATATTATGCAGGATACAACATTGACGACTTAGTAGGTCACGTATGTTATGAAGAAGTTGTACATCTACTGCTTAATGACAAACTACCTAACGCAAAAGAACTTGAACAAATCAAAGCGGATTTACGTGCAGAAATGAACCTGCCAACCGCAGTACAAGACAGCATACAATGCACACCCCCACAAGCACACCCCATGGACGTACTACGCACTGAAGTATCCCACCTTGCATCTTACGACCCCGAAAGAGACAACGAAACCGAAGAAGCAAACAAAAAAAGGGCACTTAGACTAATAGCCAAAGTACCCACCATCGTAGCAGCATTCAACAGAACCCGAAACCAAAAAGAAATCATGGACCCAAAACCTGACTATGGTTTCTCTGAGAACTTTTTGTATTTATTCCGTGGAAAATGCTGCACCCCCGAAGAAAAAGACGCCATGGAGCGTTACTTGATTTTGCATGCTGACCACGGCTTGAATGCATCCACGTTTGCGGCGCGCGTAACCGCTAGCACCTTCTCAGACATGTACTCCGCTGTAACCTCAGCAGTTGGCACGCTTAAAGGAAGACTACACGGCGGCGCAAGCGAAAAAGTCATGCACATGCTCTCCGAAGCCCCCTGCCTCGAAGAAGTCGAAGAATACATCCGAGGCATGATATTTGACCGAAAACGCATAATGGGCTTTGGACACCGCATCTACACAGCAGAAGACCCCCGCTCACGTCACCTCAAAAAAATCGGCAAAGCCCTATGCGAACGCGAAGACAGAATGGAACTATACCAAAAATGCAAAAAAATCCAAGCCACCGTACACCGCGAGAAAAAAATCTACCCCAACGTCGACTTCTACGCAGCCCTAGTCCTCCACGCACTAGGCGTCCAAAAAGAATTCTTCACACCCTTCTTCGCCGCAAGCAGAACCGCAGGCTGGAGCGCCCACATACTCGAACAATACTCAGAAGCAGTCCTCATACGACCCACCTCCAACTACACAGGCATCTACGGAAAACCATTCACACCCATAGAAAAAAGAAAATAAAACCAAATACTAAACACACTCCTTAACCCTTTTTCAAAAGAAGAAAAAGAAAGAAGGAAAGAGAGGGTGCTTTAGGGCAAAGTGACTTAGGGTTTGTCGCAGTTTTTTGCTTTCTGTTTTAGTTTGGCATTCTCTTCTTGCAGGTTAACGATAATTGCAGCCATTGTCCTAAAGGCAGTGCTTATTTCTTTTATCAGGTCAGCGTTTGCAAGGTTAGCATTAGTTATGCGGGCGTTTAACAAACTGCTCTGCTGCAGAACTTCCTGCGGCAAAGCCATACCCTGCTGCGGCACATTCTGTTTCTCTGTGTTTTCAGTCATAATTATTGCCACCATGTTTTTCTGCTAGACGATTAACTACCACTTGTAAGGCGTTGACCCTCTGTTCCAGCTTATCATTTTGCTCTAGTACTGCCTTGAACTTAGCTTCTGTATCATCAAACTTCAATGCGGTTTGCTTTGCACACCCCAGCAAAAATCCTTGCACCTTACCGCCATCCCAATAGCCATCTCTAACCGAAGATGTAAGATGTTGCATGCTTTCGACATCTATAACATTTTTACCGTTCATATTTATGATTTTGTAGCTCTTAGCAACTTGCAGGTCATCAAATGTATCATATGGAATCAACTCATGATAATTAACCTGAGTGCCCCATAGATACCCAAAATTCCCGGTTGTAGCCCAAAGTGTATATCCAGCAAGGTTAAGGTTTCCGCTGTAGGTCCCAGTTATTACACCATCTTCACCATCTTGCCCAGCTGGACCCTGAGGTCCTGTTGCACCAGTAGGACCCATTGGCCCTTGAGGACCTTGCGCACCTATGATATTTCCGTTGAGTTTTAGGTTTATTCCGTCATAAGATAATGTACCATTATTTGGGAGGGTTAACGTGCCGCCGATGTTTACTGTTGAGGCTCCGTATTTGGGGTTTATTGTATCAATGAAGAGGTATTGTGTGTTAACTGCGTATAGCGGATAGGGCGTCATTTGTACGCTTGGGTTGGCGAAGGCTTCACTTGCACCCAGGATTGTGTATGCCGATAACGGGAAGATTATGTTGCAATTTGCACCAACTTGTGGGATGTAGGTTTCTGTGCTGGTTTTTAGGTGATCAAACACTAAACTGGATGCGGTAATATTGGCGAGCAGCCCATCCGCGTCTTTCACAGTTAACGTTGAAATGCCGCTTGGGGTGGATCCAATTAGCCGTACAGCTCCGTTGTCTATGAAGAGGTTTGTGCCTACAAGGGTAACATTGCTGAAGGTCATATCCGATGTGTATTGATGTGGAAGCCGTGATTCATCTATAGTGCCTGCTGTTATTTGGTTTGCATTCAGCGCCTCCCACATTGGCGTGTTTCCTGCACCTTTTGCGGTTAAAACATAACCGTTTGTTGGTGTGGAGCCGGCAAAGTTTACTGGTCCGTTTAAAATAGTGTTAGCTGTAACATCCAAGTCTCCAAGTTTCAAATTGCCGTAAGTTGAACCGTCACCCGCAAATATGCTCAACTCGTTCGCGCCAGTTCTAGCAAGCTGCGTATCTCCGTCATTATAAGCAATTAAATCGCAATTTACAGTTCCAAGCTTCATGTGCGCAGGTGAAGAGCCATCGGCTTTAACTAAGTGAAGGGTATCAAAGGTTCCAGCAAAGTCTTCGATTGTACCAATACTTGCCCAAGTCCATGTTCCAGAGCCAGAGGTTGATTTCCAGAGTTGACCTAAGTCGGTGCGGCGGTAAAGCTGGTTGCTGCTGTCGGATGTGCAGTCTATCCAATTGCTAGACACGTATTGGAGTAACAGGTTGTATTGGTTATTCGCATCTTGTCTAAGGAAGTATTCGTCAGCTACAGGGCTGCTTTGGACCCATGAACTGCCATTGTAACCGTATTTGTCTTTTGTAGACAGATCCAAGAAATACATACCACTTGATTGAGCAACTTCGTCCCATGAAACGTCATTGTAGTGGTAAAGTTGGTTGTCATTTGTATGCAGGAAGTATTTTTGATCTGGACCAGGGGTGCTTGGATATGTTATTCCAGCTACACCAGCGTGTCCGCCCACTCCACCGGGGACAGGTGATATATTGAAATGACTGTTGCCGTCTAATCGAGATATTTCGGAATGGAATAGTTTGATGGTTGGGTAATCTACTTGTGAGGTTAGTCCGCTGCCCAAAGATAGCTGTCCTTGGCTGCTTCCCAGAAAACCGCCTGCTTGGATGTCTTTTTTCACTATGTATCCGCGGTCGGTTACCAGCAATGGTTCGTTGCAGTTATCGGTGCTTCTGACAAGGAACAAGTATGAAGCGTATTCAGAAACGTTGTCTTTGATTTTTAGATAGCCGTCGTCTAAGTTGATAAAACCAGTTGGGGCGTATTTGCCTTGGTTGTAACCATAGACGGCTCCAAGCAGGTCTTCATTGTTAAGTGCTTTTGCATCAGCCTGTAGCAACGTTTGGGGGTCTTGCTCAGGACCAATATAGCTGTCAGCCACCGCAACGCAGTCAATATTCACATCAATACCCCGATAAGCTTCAGGCAGTCCAACGTATACGCTATTTACATCTCCAAAAGCAGTCATGTCTCCTGTGTTTATCTCAGCAACTTTCACGCCGTTAACATAGAGTTGAGCATGCCCAGGATTTCCCTTTTTCCAGTACAACTCAACACAATACCACAACCCAACTACTGGCGAAGCCTCAGAATAATCACTTGGATGGTTAGTTACGTCTCTTGCCATTAACTGCCATTTCAAAGTTCCAGCAACATTTTTCCAACCTGCCCAAGCAACAAAATCCGTTACGCCCACGAATCCTATGAAATAGCCACGGTCGTTGTTGTTTTTCAAGTCATGGGAATTCACTTTGACGTAGATACGCGCATAAAGTTCACTAGAATCGGGGATGTCTTTTTTGATTCGCGCCTGAGTGAAAGCAGACAGATCTGGAACAGAAGCATGCAAAGAATAAGAACCGTGGTGATTGGAAGTGGCAACAACGTTAATAACCGCTTCGACTGGACTGCAAGCAGGAACTCCGTCCCATGCACTGAAGTCATTGGTTTCGAAGCCTTCTGGCGGATTGCTTGTAGGAAAAATTAAGGTCATTTATGCACAGCCTCCAAAAGCATTTGTTTTGGCGGGATTTGATTTAATTGAAGTTATAGCGGTCTCAAATTCAGATTTTACAGTTGGGAAGTTGTTAAAATTCTTTAAACTATATGCAGCTAAATTGTTTTCAAGCATATTGATCAACAAACAAGCCAAGACATTGGCAAAATTTAAATAATTTCAGCCAATAAAATACATTTTTAAAAAATATATACAGAATAACTCGAATTAAACGATAAAGCCTCAAGCAAGAATTCACATCAGAAACCAAAACTGTCAGGCAGTTGATTAAACGTTTACATTTGGACTCTATTTAGTGACTCAATGCAAAAACCTATATTGGGTATGTCAAGGCAGGGCTTGAGATTGTGTTTTCAAAATGTGGATGCAGTTAACGGGGGTGGTTTGGAAGAAAAGTAGAGGGAGAATTGAAAAGGAAAGAGAGGGGGTTGGTTTTAGGTTTTTGTTTTGTCGGGGTTGCTGGTTAGTCCTGAGGGGAGGTCGGGGAAGTTTGCGTTGACTCTTTGTTCGGCTATGGTGGCTGCTTCGGATAGGATTTGTGTGGCTTCTTCGTTGTTGGCGCTGAAGTTGAGGCCCATTTCTGTGTTTGTGCCTGCGTCGAACATGATGCCGCTGAGCATGTTTCCTATGTCGCAGAGTTCGTTTTCAGCTTCGGGCAAGACGCCGCCGATGCCGCCGTTGACGGAGCGTAGGATGCCTATTACGGGTCCAAGGGTGGTTACTATGTCACCTAATTCGGTTACGGTTTTCATTCGAAGTACAACTTGGTCTAGAGCGAGTCTGGCGTTTATGACGGTTTGATTCATTTTGCGGATTTCGGCTAGTTCGGTGGCGTAGATGTTGGCGCGGGCGGTGTCGTGTTTGGTGTAGGAGTCTACGATTTTTGAGAAGAGCGCTTTGTCTTTTTGGCTGAAGCGTCCACTGGTTTGTTCAAGTTTACTGATTTGCAGTTCCATGCGTTTTACTGCTTGTTCTAAGCGGGGCTTTAGGTGCAAAGGCTGTGGTCCTTTAGGACCCTCATATTTTACTTTGCTTTTTTTGCTTTCCCACCTTTTGGTAAAGCGTTCTGACATGTTAATATCCTCGACATATCCTTCACCACAAAGAATACTTATGCCTTCGTAACATACCCAAAACATGCACAGATATACATAGCCTCAAAAACAGCCATAAACAATACAAATAAACCCAAACCTACGCATCAAAAGCATGGCATAATAGACAAAAACATACATAAACCATCCGATGCGTTCTTTTCCGTTTGTCACACTAGGCTGCAGGAAACAAACTACGCATCCGTTGTATTTAGCTTTACGGCTAAAGCTTGGCAGTCTGCAGCTGATATGTATAGCATGGCTTCTCGTCTAAATGGCTTCCTTTGTTGAAAACGCCCTAACACGACAAACGCCACAACATGCTCTATATTGACACACACCACATTTTCCCGTCAACAACTCGATTACGCAGTACTTTAAAGAGCTGTGATTCTTGACAGATTTCCCTAAGTTGCTGCCTGCTTTAAGAGGCAAGAAACCGCAGCCGAAAACTTCAGACGGAAACAAAACCTAAAATATTTTCCCGCTACAGAGCACCAACAATGTATGCCAGCAAACCCGTTACGAATAGCATGAGGACGGTTTTTTTGATGGCACGGGCTTTTTCGCGTGTGGGGTCTTTGATGAGTAGGGCGGCGCAGGCTACAAGTCCAATGTCGGTTACAAGCACGAAGGGCACAAACCAGACCGAAACCAAGCCTAACAGCCACGTAACAGGTGTCAAAGCCACTGCAGAAACGTAGAACAGGGCGGCGGTGAGGGCAGCGGTTTTTTCTCCGTAGCGAACGGCTAAGGTTTTTACGTTTTCGGCGGCGTCGCCTTTTACGTCTACGATGCCTTTGGTTATTTCCCTGCCCGTGTTAGACAAAAACGCCAAGGATGCAAAGAACAAGACGTTGAGGCCTACGGTGCCTACGACGGTTACGCTGCCGTAGATGAAGGGTATGGCTACGCATGCGCTGACCAAAAAGTTGCCTGGCAAGCCGCTTCGTTTTCCCACGGTAAGGTATGTGGCGGTGATTAGCAGGGAGGCGGCGGCGACGGCAAAGCATAGCAGGCTTACAAGCAAAGAGAAAGCAAACCCTGTGGCTGATAAGATTCCGACGAACAGGAGGGCTTGGTTTGGGGTGATGGTGCCGCTGGGGATGGGACGTTGGGGTTCGTTGATGGCGTCGATTTTGCGGTCGTAGTAGTCGTTTATGGTCATGGCGGCGGCGCAAAGCAGAAAACCTGTACAAAAACCGAAAGTGATGTTTAGGTAGTTGCCTTGTAGTTGTTGGGGGCTCGCTAAGAGTGCGCCGACGAAGACTGCAAAGCCCATCATTGCACAGTTGACTGGACGCATCAAATGTACAAAGCCGCTTGTTTTGTTCATGCCCTAAACCTGCGCTGTTATCTTCTATGTTAAAGCTTCAGGCTATAAAGATTCACCACGCCAAGCCCTCTGTAGAGGGGGGTTTGGATAAGCGGTATGTAAGATAGCGTAACGTTTTAAGGCGGCTGTAGGCTTTTTTTAAAGTGGTATGGTAAACAGCAGTAATGCATCTAAGAAGAGTCAGGCGATAAGGGTTTTGTTAATTATTGCCGGGACTATCTGCTTGGTAATAGGAACCGTTGGCATATTCTTGCCTATTTTGCCCACTACACCTTTGTTGCTTCTTGCTGCGGCTTGTTATGTTCGCAGTTCCCCACGGCTCTACAAATGGCTACTCAACAACAGGTGGTTTGGAGAGTACATCAAAAACTACCGCGAAGGCAAAGGCATCCCCATGAAAACCAAGATTGGAGCAGTAACGCTTCTGTGGGTTACCATAGTTTACTCGGCGTTTTTTGTTACGCAGGTCTTGGCAATACAGTTGGTCTTGCTGGTTATAGCAGTAGGCGTCAGCACCCACATCATACGGTTACCCACGTTCAAAAAAGGCATCTCACACGTTTGAAACACCTTTTTGCACAGAAAATTTTGCAGAAGGCAGTATTGGAAGGTTTAATACATGCCGCACATGAGTAGTAACATTCACGGTGAATTCTTTTGGAGAAAGGTCATGCCACGTTAGCTGGGGACAACTATAGCCCTGATAAAATCCGCGTGATAATTCCTATAGGCGGAAAAGCCACCCGACTCTTACCTATGACTGCAGAAACCAGCAAAGCCTGCCTTCGACTCCTCAACAGGCCTTTGGTAGAGTTTTCGCTTTTGCAGCTTGCCAATCAGGGCGTACGCAACTTCATTTTCGGCGTAAAAGGTTACACTAACTACCGTGACGTGTATGATTATTTTGAGTCAGGCATAGGGTTTAGTGCCCGATATAACATCGAACCCCGCATTCACATCAAGTATCAACCAAACGTTGACGACGTGGGCAGCGCGGATTCTGCAAGGATAAACATGGATTACTACAGCATTGACAGCCCCGTTTTTGCAGTTCAGGGCGATAATATTTTTGACATAAACGTGCAAGAGCTCATCCAGTTCCACCGTGACAAGGGCGCCGCGATGACCATTGTGCTTCGTGAAGTCGATAACGTGGAAGGTTTGGGGATAGCGGATATAGACAAGAACAGCCGCATCTGCCGTTTCGTAGAAAAACCCATGCCCAAAGATGCACCCAGCAACTTAGCTAACACAGGCTTATACGTGGTTTCCCCCGAAGTCAAAAAAATCTTTAGAGAAAAAGGCGTCCAAGACATAGTGGAAACCAAAAACCGATTAGACTTTGGCTACGACTTTATCCCGTACATGACAAAAACCAACCGCCCCGTGTACGGTTACACCTTGAAGGGAAGCTGGTTTGACGTGGGCACTCCTAAGAATTATTTGGAAGCCATGAAGAAACTGTTGCACGGAGGCTTTAGCATGCTTAAGGATTTTGGAGGCAGAATCAGCCCTGACAAAAACATCTGGGTCCAAGGAGAAAGCGGCGAAGCCGAAAAACGCAGGCAACTAATCGTACAAAAAATCAGAGAAGGAAAAATCGAAATCGAAGGCGCCGTTCTCATAGGCAGACACTGCCAAATAGAAGATGGCGTACGAATATCCAACTCATGCATTGACAATTACACTAAAATCGGCAAATGCACAACAATAGAGAACTCAGCCATCATGGACCGCGCCACTATAGGAGAAAAAGCTGAAGTCCGAGACAGCATAATCGGCAGACATACCACCATACAGTCAACCACCCAAAACCCCACGAAAGTAAGCCAAATATCAGTAATCTCTGATGACATCATCATAGCAGAAGGCAGCACCGTAACAGCCTCAAAAATATATCCTCACCAAAAAGTACGCGGCGAATTCACTGAGCAAATAATAATGAGTGTCTAAACCGCAAACGCTACGCTTTAAACCACTTAAAAATCAGATACTTCACTTTTTCTTCACCCAACCCGGGCACCGCAATAATGAACCGTTTACGGACGGTAGTTGCTAATCTGCCTGCTTTGACAATTTCAGTGGCGGATATGTCTGAGCCGGGGGTTTTGACAGAAACCATGTAGGGCGCGTGTTCTATGCCTGGGCCGTATTTGTAGACGGCGAAGTCGCAGCCGAATTTGATGCCGGGGGTTACGATTAAGCCGCTGTCTCTTAGGTCTTGGTAGACGACGTATTTTTGGTCGAATTCGTCGTAGAGTTGTTTGGCTTTTTGTTTGAGTTTTTTTAGGGTGACCTTTTTTTCGGAGTCCTCATAGACGGTTATGAGGTTTTTTTCGGTGAGGTAGACGCCTTCCATCAAATCTAAAATTAGGGGGACGGAGAATTCGGGGATTTTGGGTTTGGCTATGCCGATGGGTTTGCCGTAGTAGCCGTTTTTGTAGAGTTGGGAGCCTTGTGTGGAGTCCCAGACGACCAGAAAGTTTTCAAGCAACTCTACAGGGATTTTCTGGGACATGAAGGCTTTTCACTTCTCACATGATAAAGGAGAGCACCCGCACGGCGTCAGCGGCGTCTTCGGCTTTATCTGCCGAGTTCTCCATTAACTGAAGCACATCTTTCATCAAAAACATAGCAGGCAAATCCATCTTGCTGCTAAGAACCTTGATAGCTAAATCACGGTACTTATCATCCACCACGCGCTCTGCAATCTCCACGTCCTTAGCTTTCTCCAAAGTCTTCAAGGAACCATACGTTAGAACCATCATGGTTTCCCTAAGCTTAAGCACCGCATCCAAAACCGCGTCTGCAAGACCCTGCAAATCCGCTTTGATTTCCACGGGAACATTCCATTTATGCTCAAGTATCTGCAACAGGTAAAACGCTATACCCTCGGAGAAGTCTGCGATTTCGCTGGTTAAATTGGTGAAACGCAAAAAGTCTTCGCGGCTTATGAGTATGGCGCCGATTTCAGCAAGCTCGGTTGACACCATTTGCCTTGCGGTGATGACTTCTTCTTCGCCTTTTTTGATTTCGCTAAACAGTTGCCTAGCGCTTTCTTTGTCGCCGCTGGCGAAGTGATCAACCATCTGGGGGATTTTTCTGGTGACCTCCAACACCTTGCGTAAATTATCCTGACAAGCACTTAACGCCTTGCGCTTAACACGTTGTTCTGTTTCCGCTGGAAGTACCAAATCCTATTTCCCATCCAATATTTTCGTTGATTTCTGCAACTTGTAGTGCATAGGTAGATTAAAAAAGCTAACTACTCGTCACTCCAATAAAGTCCCTAAATCTTCGAAAACTATCTTGTTTTGGAAGTACTTGTGTAAGAGTTCAGGCAAATCTTCGATTCTGCTTCGGACTTGCTGCCAAGAGTCACGGCAACGAATGGTTACGGTGCCTTCCTTGAGGGTTTGGTAGTCCACGGTTATGCCCAAGGGTATGCCTGCTTCGTCAGCGCGCGCATAGCGTCTGCCAATCGAACCAGTTTCATCCAGTTCAGCTGAGAAACCCTCCTGAGTTAGCTGTCTTTGAAGCTCCACTGCTTTCTTGTCTAAGCCGTCCTTGCTCATCAAAGGGTAAATACCCAACTGCACAGGCGCAATACCCCGCGGAAAACTCATCACAACACGATCATCCTTCATGCCATACGCGTACTCCAAGGCAACATAAAACAGGCGGTCAGAACCAAAACTGGGCTCCACCACATGAGGAACAAAACGTTTCCCACGCACCAACACTTTTTGCTTGACAATTTCCACGTGCTCAGGCAACACCTTATAGTCGCCCGCCATGTAGAAACCATCGTTTTTGAGCGCCGCCTCAACCGTTGCGGGGTCTGCTTTGAACAGCAGTTCACCGACTTTTCCTGCTTCTTTTTTGAAGGCGGGTCCAAGCTTTGCCATTACGGGTTTTGCTACGAACTGCTCGGTTTCGATGGGTGTTGGGTATTCTTTGAAGACACGCATGTCGGCGCCGCTGGCTTTTGTGTGGCAGTTTAAATCGAAGTCGGTGCGGTAGGCGTGTCCTGAAACTTCGGTCCAGCCCCAACGTTCCAGCAAGACTTCTTGGTCAAAGCTTTGGCTGGAATAGTGCGCTTTTTCCCAAGGCAGTTTTTCGATGAAACGCTGCTTTTCTTGGGGTACGCCAATTTGGGTTAGGAGCCGTTTTGCCATAGCCATAAAGAACGCCTGCCACTCGGAGAGCACGATTTTTTGCTCCAAAGCCTGACGAACCGTAACCAGAACGGTTTCTTCACTTTCTTTTAGCCGCGCTTCTCCTAGCAGGATAGGCAAAACCTCATCTTGCACATCGCAAAGCAGCGGGCAGCAGGGTTCTTCAGGGTCAAAAAAGAACTCCAAATCGCAAATCGTGAATTCACGCAACCTAATCAAGCCTTGGCGCGGCGAGATTTCGTTTCGCAGGGCGTGCCCGATTTGTATGACTCCAAAGGGCAGTTTTTCGCGGGCGGCTGCGTAGAGCCTGTTGAACTCAACAAAGATGCTTTGGGCGGCTTCGGGTCGTCCGTAGCCTGTGGCACCTGAGTAAGGTCCAATCGTAGTTATGAACATGGTTAAGAACTGCTGGGGAGAGCCGAAGGTTCCGCCGCAGTCGGGGCAGGTTATCGCGTTTGTTTCGATGGCTTGCTGAACTTCTTGAAGCGTCATTTTTTCAGCTTCAGTGCAGGATATGTTAGCGAACTCCAGTAGCAGATGGTCGGCGCGGAAGCGTTTATTGCATTTGACACATTCCACCATGGGCTCTTTGAAGTGGTCAACGTGACCTGACGCCTCAAACACTTTCCCAGGCGTAATAACAGAAGACTCCATCTCCATAATGCCCGTCTGCTTAACAAAAAGCTCCCGCAACTTATTCTCAATATTCTGTTTTAGGCGCGTCCCCAAAGGACCATACGCTACAAAACCGCCAACGCCACCGTAAATCTCGTAAGAATTCCAAAAAAAGCCCCTGCGCCGGGCTAACTCGTTAATTGCCGTAAACTTATCACACACAGACTTGTCACACTTGACTTCATCGCTCATCTAATACGACCCTTTTTAAGCTTAACAACCCCTAAGAAATTAAAGCTTACTAACCCCCAACACAAAACCCACCAAAACAAACCCACCACACAGCCAAAAGACCCCCCCCCTCCCCCTATGGTTTCTGCATGCAATTAAAATTAGCATCCTATAGGTTGGTGTGGGTTGGGTTGTGGTTTTGTTGTTTGGTGGTTGGTGTATGTTATGCTTAAATATGCGCTTGGTTTTTTTATTATTTGTTTGATTTAGGAGACTTAGTAGGATGCCCGCAGTTGAAGTTGGTAGGATTTGTGCGAAGTCGCTTGGCCGTGAGGCTGGTAAGAAGTGCGTGATTGTTGATGTTATGGACAAAAGCTTTGTTGTTGTGACTGGTCCTAAGAAGGTTACTGGCGTTAAGCGTAGACGTGTTAACGTGAATCACATAACCATCTTTGAGGACAAAGTTGACATCAAGAAGGGCGCTTCTGACGAGGACGTTGCACAAGTCTTGGAAGCCGCTGGTAAAACCCAAGAAATGCAGCAGCCAGCAAAACCTTAACCGCCCAAATTAACTTTTATATTTCCCTGCAATTCTTTTTTCACACTCAAAGGAGAACCAAACAGCTTATGCCCCGAACTCTTCCCCCCTGGGAAAAGAAACATGAACTGCTGGTGAAAAACGAGGACACCACCGACCACAAATATGGACACGCCCCCCACATGCGCCCCCCGCAAGAGTACATCAACCACGGCGTAATAAACCTCAACAAACCCGCTGGACCCACCAGCCACGAGGTCGCCGCGTGGACAAAAAAACTCTTGCAGTTAACCGTCATCGGTCACGGCGGGACCCTAGAGACATAGCCACACAAGCGGGCTACGTCAGGGACATCCCAAAGTGACAGGGGTTTTGCCCGTAACCATAGGGGACTCTACGAAGATTGTACAGGCACTACTGTACAGCGGCAAAGAATACATCTGCGTTATGAAACTCCATGGCGATGTTGCTGAAAGCAAAGTCCGCATTGTGCTCAAAGAGTTTGAAGACGAGATTTATCAGCGTCCACCCCTGCGCAGTTCCGTTAAACGCCAAGTCCGCACCCGCCGAATTTACTACAACGACTTCATAGAAATGAATGGCAGAAACGTGCTCTTCCGCGTCGCATGCGAAGGCGGCACCTACATCCGAAAACTCTGCTACGACGTAGGCGAAATCCTTGGTGTGGGCGGGCACATGCAGGAACTGCGTCGTTCTCGTGCGGGACCCTTTAGCGAGGATAGCAAAACCCATGTAAGCCTGCACGATGTGGCTTACTACTTTAATGAGTGGCAACAAACCCAAGACCCCAAACACCTGCGCAGCTTCATAGAACCCATGGAGAACGCCTTGGAACTTTTGCCTAAACTATTTGTTAGGGACTCCGCGGTTGACGCATTGTGCCACGGAGCCAACTTGGGCGCGCCTGGAGTGCTAAAGGTTCAAGACGGCATAGCCAAAGACGACGTCGTCGCGATTTTCACGTTAAAAGGCGAAGCCGTAGCTTTAGCCAAAGCCAAACTGGTCAGCGAAGAAATCATGAACGCCAACCACGGCACAGTTGCCACGTTAGAACGTGTTTTGATGCCTCGCGGCACGTACCCCAAAGTCTGGAAGGGGGTCACAGCGGATGAGCAAAAAAAGCCGCGTTGAACACTACTACACCGAGCAACCCACCGCCCCCGCGCGGTACGGCATAATCCAAACCACCCTGCGAGGTATACCTTTCGAGTTTTTGACGGCTTCAGGCGTTTTTAGCACAAGGCAAATCGACGCAGGCACCCGCATCTTCATAGAAAATATGCAGCTCCCCCAAACAGGAACCGTCCTTGATGTCGGATGCGGATACGGAGCCATAGGCATAACCGCTGCAAAACTCAACTCTGACCTGCAAGTAGTTCTAACCGACATCAACCAACGCGCCGTCCAACTAGCAAGGCAAAACGCGCAGAAAAACCACGTCCGCAACGTAAAAGCCAAACACGGCAACCTCTACGCGCCCGTCCAAGACCAACACTTTGACTGCGTGCTTTCAAACCCGCCCGTAAGCGCAGGCATGGAAACCGTACAAACCATCATACTGCAAGCCCCCGCCGTTATGAACCCCAATGCTACCTTGCAAATGGTTGTGCGTTCCAAAATCGGCAAAAAAACCCTTCCCGAAACCTTCATGCAGGCATTTGGCAACGTCGAGGTGCTGGCTATCAAAAGCGGCTACCGCGTGTTGATGGCAAAGAATTGCCTGTAAATGTTGGTTTTGCAGGTTTGCGCTGCTGGTTGTATGTTTAATATGGGGTTAAGTGAAGCTTGAAATAGGTTTAGTGCATAATTTAGCTGTGTGTAGGGGGCGGTGAATCCGTGAGCAAAGTTAAGTGCCTGCTGGTTTGTTGTTTTTTGTTTGTAGCGGTTTTTTTGCTTTCGTCCTCGTCGGTTTTGGGTGCGTCGTTGGATTATGAGGATGAGTTTCAGGTTGCCACGTTTTTGACGCAGGTTGCAGGTATTGATTTGAACGAGTACCGTATTAGCGGTTTTGATGTTTCTACTTGTGAGGTTTTGGATTCGTCTATTGAGCAAACAAGCATAAACGCCCAGTTGGTGCGGGGCGAGGAACTATTTAGCCTTGAGTTAAAGCTTGTGGACGGGCGGATTTCAGTTTACTCTTTTTATTCTTCGTTGCCCTCAAGCACAAGCCAAACTATCCAAGTCAGCGTCGAAGAATCCCTAAACATAGCTAGACAAGCAATAGAACGCTACCAAACCTGTTTTAACGCCGCCTACTGTGAAGGCTTTAGCCAGATGATACCCCAAAACGTACCCGCCGCAAACGCGACCATCAACACCAAAAGCACCCAACTAAACATTCAACCACAAACCCAAGACAGCCAAGCTCTGCAGTTGCAGTGGCTAAAAACCGATGCTGCTTCTCGCATACAACAATTAGAACTCACTTTGTCGGTTTCAAAAACAGGCATACTCAGTAGCTTTACTGACGAGCTGGCAATCTACAGCCTAGCCACCGCTAACGCCACCATAACCGAAGAGCAAGCCATCACCATCGCAAAACCCTACTACACCGATTACGCCCAAACAAACAACAGGCAAATCCAAAGCATTAAAGCAACCTTCGACTACGCCACCGACACAGGGGCTCTGCGAAGCAACGACACCATGATGTATCCGCGATGGCTAGTCACTGCTGAGTTCACCGAAACAAGTCAAGAAGGAATCTACGCATACAACGTCATGCTCTGGGCAGACACAGGCGAAGTCTACAGCCACGAACCCCAAGCCATATTCGTGCACGCCTCAACAGGCGACCCCCCAAATGAAATATACCTCGCCGTAGTGGTCGTGGCAGCCGCAGCCGTGGTCATAGGCGTTTATTTGTACAGAAAAAGCCGCATCTAAACCGCTACGCACTGTCGCCTGCGAGGTCTTCAACTAGTTTTGCGACCTGCTCTATGGTGTACTTGTTTATGGTTTCGCCTTTTTCTTTGGAGGCTTCTGTGGGGTCGCCCATGACGCCGCTGGGGAAGTATTTTTCGGGGTCAGAGACGACTTCGAATCGGGGCATGTCAGGAAAGCACGCTAAGCCTTTGGCTTTGACCAAGTCTGCTTTGATGTCCATGACTCGGGAGGTTTCCACATCGCCAGCGTGCCCATCGTTGGGGGGTATTTTGCATTGCTCGTTTAGTTCAAATGCGAAATCAAAATCCGAGAGCACCATAATGCGGGTTTTGCGTTTGTTGTTGTGAGGTTGGGTTAGGACTTTTTGCGCTGCCATTCTAAGCGCGGTCATGTGGGTGGAGCCTGCGTGTCCGCTCATGACGATTATGCGGTTAAAGCCGTTGCGTATTAGTTCGGAGAGTATGTCGCGTGCAAGACAGTAAAGCGTGTCAAATTCGATGGAAAGCGTTCCTGTAAAGTTGCGTCCTGCATTGCAGATGCCGTAGCGTATAGGCGGCAAAACTAGGCACCCAGTTTGTTTGGCAACTTCCACGGCTACGTGTTCGGCTTGTATGCTGTCTGTGCAAAGCGGCAAATGCGCCCCATGCTCCTCCACGCTGCCCAACGGAAAAATAACCACTACACCAGCAGCCGCGGCTTCTTTCGCCTCAAAAGTACTCAACTCGTCAAACCAAACACGCTTCCCAACAGCAGACTTGCCAGATTCAACCATAACATTCACCTAAATCCATACCCCATACCGCATCCACGCTAATAAAACGCTTCACCCGCCAATAGAAGCCGCAAAGCTTTAAGTTGCGTGAAAAAACTATAATAAACGCTCAGCTATCATGTACAGAAAAGCAGTTGTGCCGGGGTCTCCTAGCCAGGTAGGGAGCAAGCCTGGAGATGCATTCATCTTCAGGTGAAGCACCAATCAGCTTGTGGCCCCTTGGGCCGCGGGGGTTCGAATCCCTCTCCCGGCGCCACTTTCCGTTTCATGTTTTGCTGTTTTGAGTGGTGGGTTTTTGGGGATATGTTGAGCGCGGTGATTTTGAATTTTGCGTAGACGCTTTCGCCTTCGAGTAGTCCCAGGTCGCCCAGTGAGCTTAGGGTGAGTTTGGAGCGTATGGGAAAGCCTACGTCTACGGTGACAAGGGCTATGGAGCGCATGAGGGTGATTTCTGTGACGGTTCCGGTGAGGACTGTGCATGTGCAGCCGTGATGGTGGGGTTTGCTATGGCAGGGCTCTGATGCAAGGATAACATCTTCAGGCTTGAGAGTAACAAGCAAGGTTTTCTCGTCTAAGCCGCCAAGTCCAGGGGCGGGGATTTGGATGCCATTGATGTCAAGCAGGGTACGGTGGGGTTGGTGGATGAATTGAGCGGTGTAGACGTTGAGTCCCATGAATTCGGCGACGTATCGCGAGGCGGGTTTGCTCAGTAAATCGTCGCGGTTGCCTACCTGCTCGATGCAGCCGTTGCCCATGACTGCGACCCGATGCGACATGATAAGCGCCTCAGTTAGGTCGTGGGTGACGTAGACGGCGGTGATTTTGAGTTTACGCAGCAGGTTCTTGAATTCAAGCCGCAGCGACTCACGCAGCTTCGCATCCACCGCGCACAATGGCTCATCCAACAACAGCACCTCAGGGTCAGTAGCCAACGACCGCGCCAAAGCAACCCGCTGCTTTTGCCCCCCACTAATCTGATGCGGAAAATGCCCCGCATACTCGGTCATGCCCACAAACTCCAAAAGCGAACGCGTCTTAGCCACAACGTCGGATTGGGAAAGCCGCTGCGCCTTCAAACCATACGCCACATTATCCTTTACTTTCATGTGGGGAAACAGCGCCGCCGTCTGGAAGACATAGCCGATTTTACGTTCACACGGAGAAAGACACACCGTTTTTCCGTTGGCTTGCCCGTAGACTAAGGTGTCGTCAATGTAGATGTTGCCTGTGTCAGGTCGGTGCAGCCCAGAAATAACGTTGAGCGTCGTTGTTTTTCCACAACCATTTGGTCCAAGTAACGAAAAAACCTCCTGTGCCCCCACATCCAAAGTCAAATCTTGCAAAACCGCATGTCCACCAAACGACTTCGTCACAGATTCGAGTCTAATCATTTTTTTCACCATACTTTTTTTGCTCTAACACTTTGACGCCTACGAGTATGCTAAACGAGAGCCCAATCATTATCGCTGAGAGCACGATGGCTGCGAAGGGTTCCTGTGCCAAGAACAAGTAAATCGCCAACGGCATCGTCTGGGTTATGCCGGGCAGGTTGCCCGCGAACATTAGGGTGGCTCCGAATTCGCCCATGGAACGCGCCCAAGTCATCATAAGACCCGAGGTGATTTGGCGAATCGACAAAGGCAACGTAACCGTGAAGAAGACCCGCAGGCGTGAGTCGGTTAAGATTTTGGCGCTGTTGACTATGTTGGGGTCTACGTTTTCGAACGCGTTTTTGGCTGCACGCAAAACCAGCGGCGACGCAACAAACGTCTGCGCCATGATAACTGCTACGGTGCTGCCTGGCAATGTTATGCCCAAACTGGTGAATGCGGGTCCTAGCAGTCCTTTGGGCGCAAACGCTAACAGCAACGCTACACCCGCCACGGCAGGAGGCAAGATAATGGGAAGGTCCATGAGGGTGTCTACTGCGGCTTTTCCAGGGAATTTGCGGTTTGCGAGCAGGTACGCGGTGGGTATGGCAAAGACAAAGGAGGCGGCGGTTGCGGCGGTGGAGGTTAAAAGCCCCAAGGCGAGGGCGTTGAGTATGGCGGGGTTTTGCAGGTACACGACGGTTTGGGCAGGTTCCATACGCAGGAAAACCGCGACGATGGGCGTGGCGATGAACAGCACAAACGCTGTGATGAGGCTGCCTGAAACCACCAGCACCAGCTTGTTTGAAACGCGGCTACCCACAGGAAACTTCAACTTTGCCACCCCAAGTCATAACCGAAACGGCAAACAGGCAAACTGTTGAGTTTGTGTCATCAGGTTCCAAATCCAAACTTTTTCAGTTGCTCTTGTCCTTGGCTGGAGAGCCAGAAATCCACGTACGCAGAGGCTAAATCAGGCTTGCCAGTGCCGCCTATGACTGCTAAGCCGTAGGTTCCCTGCGTGTTCACTTCGGCGGGTACTTGTATAACTTGAAGTTGCGAACCTGAAAGCCCCGCGTAAGCTGCATCAGACATAAAAGCCATACCTGCGTCGACGGTGCCCAAGTTGAGGGCGACTTTGCCCACTACGGCTTCTACGGTGGTTTCGTAGGAGACAACGTTGGATAGGAAGCGTTCTTTGTAGTTTTCCCATTCTGCGCCGCGGTACTGGGGGCTGCTTTGGTTGCCCCAGGTGGAGTCGATTTTTGTTAGGGTGGTGTTGGTGTAGGTGCCTACTGGGATGGCGGTGTCGGCTATGACGATGTTTACGTCTGGAGCGGCAAGGTCAAGCAGGCTGGTTATGTTTTTGGGGTTATCCTGAGGCGTTAGCACCGCTAGGGTGTTGGTAGTAAAGTTGTAGTATTGGTCGTTGTATAGGTAGCCTGATTCGCAGAGTTGCTTTGTCCATTTGAAATGCGCAGACAAGTAGACGTCTCCAGGGGAGCCTGCGAGGATTTGCTGGTAGAGGCTGTTGGAACTGCAGGAGTTGAAGATTATTTTGCAGTTATGCTTCGCTTCGAAGTCTTCGCGGGCGTCTTCAACCATGTTAAACAAGCTGGCAGCAACAAAAACCCGCAGCTCCACCGCAGACTCAGGCTCAGACGACCCCGTCGGCGAATCCTCAGGGCTAGGTGCGGCAAGCAAATCCGCGTAACCCGCATACAAGCTCAACCCAAACACCGCCGCAGCCAAACAGCAATACATCAGTACATGCTTCTTGTTCATTCTACTCACCTACGCGGGTATGTCCATGCGCAAATCTGCGGCTGCTGCGCTCTCGCGGTTCTCGCTGCGGGGCAGTAAGCTAAGGTTTTGGAGGATTTTTTTGAATTCTTCTTCTTTGAGGGATTCGCGTTTGCCGTTTGCGTAGATTGCTTTGACTTCGCGAACAACGGCGGCTAGGGTTTCGTTGTTGGGGTAGTTGCCTGTGACTTCAATGATTTTGTGTTTGATTATGCCTTTGCCTGATTGTTTGCCTATGGTTAGGTGCCGTGTGTTACCGACTAGTTCGGGTGGGTAGGGTTCGTAGGTCCAGGGGTTGCTTAGGACGCCGTAGGTGTGTATGCCTGATTCGTGGGTGAAGCCGTATTCGCCTACGATGGCTTTGTTTGAGGGAACCACAAAGCCTGTGGCTTGGCTGATGAAGTCGGCGATTTGCTTGAATTTCTGGGTTTTGCCCTCGTATTTTTTGACGCCATAATGCAAGTACAAGTTAAGCAGGATTTTCTCGGTTTCCGCGTTTCCCGCGCGCTCGCCAATGCCCAGATACGTCGTGTTAATGTAAATCTTATCCCACAGACCCGAAGCCGCCCGAACCGCCGCCAACGTATTTGCTACGGCGTTGCCAAAGTCATCGTGCATGTGAATCTCCAAAGCCTCGATGCGTGTTTCTTTTTTGAGGGCTTTGATTTTCGCGGGAATTCCAATTGGCAAGGGCGCGTCGGCTTCGGGGAGTCCAATTCCGACGGTGTCGCAGACTCTGTAGCATTTTGCTCCTGCATCTGCCATGGCGTTAACGAATTTTTTCTCAAAGTTCCAGTCTGCGCGGGTGCCGTCTTCGCCGTGTATGAACGTTCGCAAACCATGCGTTTTAGCTGCGTACTCCACCACGTCCACCGCGTTTGCCATGAGTTCTTCGTCGGTTTTGTTTCTCCATTTCGACCGCAAATGAAGATAGGAAACTGGATGCGAAATGCCAACCTCTTCAAACCCCATGTCTATGGCGCTGTCTATGTCGTCTTTGAGGCATCGGCACCAACCCGCGATTTGGCAAGGCAACTTTAGGTCCAAGATGAGTTTGGCGGCTTGCTTGTCAGGCTCTTGATAATGAAACAGCTCCAAGCGTTCCGCGCCTATGTCGCAAAGCAACTGCGCAATCTTTGCGGCGTCAAGGGGCTTTATGGCTATGCCTGGCATTTGAGCGCCGTCGCGAAGGGTAGTGTCGTCGATGATGGGGTCGGTTTGGAGGCGGGGCATTTTGAAGAAAAAATCATCCAGTTTCATCAGAGTGCCGCCTACCGTTTCTCTTGAGCATCCAAAGTGATGTTTACCATCTCATCTAGCAGTTGTGTGGCGCCTTTGTATCCGACTATGCTTTTGCGTTGGTAGCCGTAGCGGTCGCTTTGGGGGAAGCCTACGCGGACAAGTGGGATTTTTTCGTCGCGGGCTATGTATTTGCCTTTGGAGTCGCCGATGATTAGGTCAACTGGGGTTTGTTTGATTTGCTGGTGCAGGTCGTAGAGGTCGCCGCCGATGGTTATGTTGAGTTCGTCAAGGTTTGCTTCGTACTGCTGGGCGATGGCTTGTATATCCTCTGGGAACGTAGTCTTCTCAAGCGTTGTGAGCACATGCATGGGTTTCATGCCCAACTCGTAAACAAACCGCGTCAACGCCGTAACGATGTCAGGGTCTCCAAAGATTGCAACCTTGCTGCCAAAGATTATTTGGTTCGAATCTACTATAGCGTCTATGAGTACGTCGCGCTCGTCCTGCAAGGTGTCGGGGACGGTTTTGCCTGTCAGCTTGGAAACCGTGTTTAGGAACGCTTCAGTGTTCTCAATACCCACAGGCAAAGCGCCTAGGAAAGCGGGTACGCCATATTTTTCCTCCAAATACTTGGCGCCTGCTTGACCTTCATGCTTGCACATGGTTATGGTTCCCAAAGAGTTTGAGCAATCCGCAATTTCTTCTACGGTGGTTCCGCCTGGTGGGAAGTGGGGCTTGGGCAACCGTAGCGGCGCGTTAAGCGTCTGAGAAATATCTGTCAAGTAAATGGCTTCAACGCTCATTTCTTTGAGCATGCGTTTGATGTCTACGATGTCGCCTGGGTTTATCATGCCGGGTATGATGTTGATTTTGCCGTTTGGTTGTGTTTTGTCTTGGGCAAGCTGTGCGACTAAGGATTTTATGGCGTTGTCGTAACCTACGACGTGGGTGCCTACATAGCTGGGGGTGTTGACGGTTACGATTTTGGTGCTGTCATCGAGCTTGTTTTCTGCTTTGTAAGTTTTGACTATGCCTTGGATGTCATCGCCTGTGGTTTCGCTAAGGCACGTAGTCATTAGGGTTATGAGTTTGGGGTGTTGGCGCTCGATGATGTTGCCTAGTGCTTGTTTGATGTTTGCAGCGCCGCCAAATATCGTGGCTTTTTCGTGTAGCGAGGTAATGGCGACCTCTATAGGTTCTCGGAAATGCCGCGCCATCAGGTTACGCGGATACGTCGAGCAGCCCTGCGAGCCGTTCACCAACGGAACACTGCTATGCACGCCCAAAGCCGCCCAAATAGCCCCAATTGGCTGACACATCTTTGGCGGGTTAATAGCAACGCTTTTCTGGCTCTTAATAACCGTCATCTACTGCGCAACCTCCACTGCTGGGGCTGTTTCTGCGGGTGCTTCTTGGGGTTCTTGGGGTTCTTTGCGCACGAACTTCCATGCGGGTGCGTAGAGGGCTTTGTAGATGTCTTCTGCGAATTTGACTAAGCCTTTGAAGACCATGTAGCCGCCGCTGCTCTCATAGTTGTGTCCGTTAAGGAAGGGTACGCCAAATTTGTGGGCGAGGTACTTTTCTTTCATGCCTGAGATGAACAGGTCGGGTTTGTATTTGCGCATGGCTTCTTCAAGTTCAGGCGCGTTGGGGTTGTCGATAACGAGGGTTCCGTGGCGGCAGCGTTTCACAATTTTTTCGTAGTCATCCTCATGCCCAAAAGTGGTTGCGGCAACGACGATTTGCATGCCCAACTCCTCCATCGGCTGTGCCCAGTGCCAACTACGCGGACCACCCTGATACACCATCACCTTTTTGCCCTTAAATTTCTCCTTGTAGAAGTCTATGGCGGGTTTTATTTCGGCGATTTCCTCAGCTATGACTTGCTCGGCTTTTTCTTCTAGTCCAAAGAACTTGGCGATTTTGCGCAGGTCGTTGGCGGTTTGTTCTATGCCGTAGAGGTCAACTTCCATAAAGGGGGTTCCGTATTTTTCTTGCATCATTTCGGCTATGTATTTTGCTGAGCGGGCGCAGCGTATGACGTTTAGTTTGGCTTCGTGCATTTTGGCTATGTCATGTATGGATGCGTCGCCTGTGAAGGTGCACACTACGCGCAGCCCAACTTTTTCGAGTAGCGAGAGGATTAGCCAGTCGTCGCCTTTGATGTTGTATTCGCCGACAAGGTTTATGTCGTAGGGGGTTTTTTCGGTGAGTTCTTCGGTGCCAACGACAGTGTCGAAGAGCACTTGGTTTCCTATGTGGTGCCCTAGGCTTTGGCTTACGCCTCTAAAGCCGGGGCAGTTGAATGCGACTACGGGTTTGCCTATGGCTTTGCTTGCACGCTTCGCCACCGCTTCAATATCGTCTCCGATTAGCCCTGCAACGCAGGTCGCGTACACGAAAACGCCCTGTGCTTGGGGGAAGGCTTTGCTAGATTCCAAGATGGCGTCGTAGAGTTTTTTTTCGCCTCCAAAGACAATGTTTGACTCGCGCAGGTCTGTGGAGAAAATGTTTGCTAAGTGGAAGTCGGTTCCTTTCGCTATGTGCTGTCGCGTGCCCCATGTATAGTAGGCGCATCCGATGGGTCCATGCTGGAGGTGAATCACGTCTTTTACTGGTCCTCCAACTACGCCCCTGCATCCTGCGTAGGTGCAGCCCCTCTCAGTTATGTCTCCGGGGATGGTGCTTATGTTGCACGCTGGAATCGCAAATTCGTCGCTTTCATGTTTTAGGTATATGTGTTTTTTTCTTTCCGGTACAGTTTTATCACATTCAGGTAAAACAAACGGCATCTAGTTCACCTCAACTTTTTTGTAACTATCCAGTTTACTGCAAGGTGACCCGCAGGAATCGCCTGGTACGCCCACAGCGTCTGCTCGGCATTGCATGCAGTTGCGGAACTGAAACAGCGTCCCCTCACACGCATCACGAGCACTCTTTAGCTCCTGCATAGACGGCGCGGGCACATCTGCAAATTTTGCCTGTGGAATCAAAGGCATAATATTCATCACGTACGCGCCTCGCTTCTTGACTTCCTCTGCCACCGCAGTCAAATGCTTAGAGTTCACGCCGGGAATGTAGACCGAGTTGACTTTGACGATAAAGCCTGCCTCAACGGCGCCGCTAAGCCCTTCCAGCTGGTTCTTGCTCAAAACCTCAAAGGCTTCTTTTCCGCGCAGCACCTTGCCGCCAAAGTTTACAAACGAGTAGATTTGAGCGCCTATGTCTGGGTCTATGGCGTTGATGGTTATGGTGAGCGTGGTTAAGTCGACGTCTTTTAGGCGCTGGAGTTTTTGAGGTAGTAGTAAGCCGTTGGTTGAAAGGCAACGTTTTAGGTGGGGGAACTCTTTTTGTACAAGCGCCAAAGTCTCAAAAGTTGCCTCGCTGCTCAAAGGTTCTCCTGGTCCTGCAATTCCCACCACGCGAATCCGCGGCTCCGCCTTGATGGCGCATCGAACCCGCTCTATTGCTTGCTGGGGCGTGATGATTTTGCTGGTTATGCCTGGTTTACTTTCGTTGACACAGTCGAATTTGCGTACACAATAGTTGCAGCCTATGTTGCAGCCTGCTACGACAGGGAGATGAACCCTGCCGAACTTGAAATGCGCCCCCTCCCCATAACACGGGTGCTCCTTCACTTTTTGTGCACGGCTTTTTTGACGTCTCTCGTATTCTAACTGCGCAATTACACTGTTTTGCATCTTTCACACTTAATCCACGATGCCGAACTCCCGCATCAAACCTTCCAGTTCATCTAGCGTAATCGGCGTTGGTATGGTGAATTTGTCGTTGTCTACGATGCGTTTTGCTAAGCTTCGGTAGACATCGGCTTGGCCTGATTTGGGGTCAAAGTCTATGACGGTTTTTCGATTAATCTCGGCTTTTTGCACGAGGTTGTCGCGTGGGATGAATTGTATGAGGCGGCTGTTTATGCGGCGGGCGAACTCGGCGACTAGGGCTTCTTCGTTTTCGACTTTGCGTGAGTTGCAGATGATGCCGCCTAATCGTGTGTGTCCTTGTTCGGCGAATTTTTTGATGCCTTTGCAGATGTTGTTGGCTGCATACAGTGCCATGTACTCGCCTGAGACGACTATGTAGATTTCTTGTGCATAGCCCTCACGAATTGGCATGGCAAAGCCTCCACAGACCACATCGCCTAGCACGTCATAGAACACGAAGTCCAAGTCGTCTTTGTACAAACCCAAGTCATGCAATGTCTGAATGGACGTGATAATGCCCCTGCCTCCACAGCCTACACCAGGTTCAGGACCACCAGATTCAACACACACCACATCGCCAAAACCACTCGCGCAAATTAACTCTGGGGAGACTTCGCCGCCGCCGTCACGCAAAACATCAAGCACCGTAGGTTGCCGCTTACCGTTAAGAAGTAATCTTGTACAGTCGGCTTTTGGATCACAGCCTAGAAGCATGATTTTTTTACCCATTTCAGCTAACGCGGAGACGGTGTTTTGGGTTGTTGTGCTTTTTCCTATTCCACCTTTTCCGTAAATTGCGATTTGTCGCATGTTTGATTCCTCGTATTAACTTAGGACAACCTTTTGGCATTTAAAAAACTATTTGTGAATTATTCACAACTGTGCATAATTTATGCAAAATCTCTAATGAATGTTTGTCCAAATTCTATAAATATGAACAAACATATAGTTTTAGCGCCGTTATGGTTTGCATTTGTTTAATCAACATGCGGAAACGGTTTTATTTCCGATTGCATTACTTGTTACTCCCAAAAACGCAATTACGCCCCAAATCCCGCAACAAAAAACAGCTTCCACTATTTTTTCTGGGTCAAAGTCTCCAAGAGCAACGCCTTTAGCGGTTCTAGCCCGATGCTTCGGTTTTCCAAAACCTCAAGTCCCGTCTCAAGCTTCTCTGCATCCGCCAGATTCTTCTTTGCCTGCCCCAAAGTGTCCAAAAGCACAATCCCCTTAAGACCCGAAAACATTTGCCCAAACGTCTCCTTGCCCATTTCCTGTTGAAGCTTGTCTTTGAACTGCAAAAAGAAGTCAGTCATGCCTGGATACAAAAACAAGACTTCTTGGTTGGGGTCAACTTCTAAGACTTTGCCTTTGCCGCCTAACAGAGCATCTGCACAGTTGCGGGCATCCACCTTAACCACGCCAAACTCATCCGCAAGCCTTTTCATCTCGCTGTCGCCTCCAAGACACAAATCCCCATAAACCAGAACCATCCGCCCCCCGCAGCGTTCCCGAATCTTCGTCAAAGCTTGCCGTAGATTCTTTTCCAGCAAACCAAAATCCACATGGAAATACTTCTCAACAAAAACCAAATCCACATCCAAATCACCCTGCAAAACCAACTGCTCCAACTCCGCCTGCAACACACTACAAGAAACCACACACGGCTTCACCGCCCCAACCATAACAAGCACCGTCTTTCTGTAACTTTGTTTACAGCCTATTTGTCTTTTCCCAAACCCTTGTGCGCAAACTGCTTTGCCTGTGGGTTATAGGAAGTATTGGAGTATGATGGATATGGAGTAGCTAAGTAGGGCGAGGTGGAATAGGGGGAGGGCTTTGAGGGCGATGGCGGCGTTTTTTGTTTTGAGTATGAGGTAGTTACCTGCAGCGATGAGCGTTAAGCCTATTGTGAAGCCTGCGAGTGCGACCCACCCCAAGACGCTTAAGAACGCTATAGCAGCTGCGGCGTGGGCGATGCTAAAGCCCAGTATCCAGTACACCGCGTTTTTGGTGCCGTACATGACAGGTATTGTTTGCATGTCTTTGGCTTGGTCGTTGGCGGTGTCGATTAGGTCGTTTACGCCCAGATGAGCCTGAGCCAGCGGGTAGAAGAACACGGCGAAAAGCAAAACTGGCAAATCAAAGCTTCCAAGACACAGGTATCCTGCAACGGGGAAAAGCGTGAAGTCTATGCGCCCCAGCAGTTGGGCTAAGGGGAAGCGTTGGCTGCGTTTTCTGATTTGATAAAAGACTTCCAAGCTGTAACAGAAGACCATGATACCCACGACGTAAAACGCGTTAGGCAGAGGCAGGGTGAAGATTAGGGCGGTGGTTAGGGCAACTAGCACAAAGAAGAGCACAACTGCGTTTTGTTTTGAAATCATGCCTTCGGAGATGGGGCGCCGCCCAAAGACCCTCCAGTACTTAGTTAGTTTGTCAGCTTCAACTTCTTTGCGGTCGATGCTGCTGTCCACAATATCATTCAAGATTAAGCCTGCTTCAAAACCGATAAACCCGATAAGCACGGCCTTGAGAACCAAAAACCACGAAAACCCCGCGTAATGCTGGAAAGCAAGAAACAGCCCCGCACTAAAAAGAGTCGGCCAAACAAAAAAGAAATGCAGCCGCATAAGATCAACATACGCTTTTATTGTCTGCATCTTGCTCCCCAAGGCTTTGCTGTGCTAAGCAGGTTTAAATAAATAAGCTCTTCGCATACTTAATCAAGAAAAGGTGAAACACCCCCATGAAGACCCCCGACATTTTGCGTGTAGTTCGTCTTCATATTGTGGCGGGTGGTGTTTTGGCGTTTAGTTTGGGGGCGCTGTTGGCGTTGGCTGGGGGCGGGCGTTTTGAGTTGTGGCATTTTGTGTTGGGGTATGTGGTGGTGTTTTTGGGGGATTTGTCGTCGCATTACAGCAATGACTACTTTGACGTAGACGTAGACCGATATGTTGAGCAAAAGAAGTTTTTTTCAGGAAGCAACATACTCGTAACTCACCATAGTCTGCGACCTGCGGCGCGGCTTATTTCGCTTGGGCTGCTGCTATCTTCAAATGTGTTGGCGGCGGGGCTGGTTTTGTTTTTGGGTTTTCCCGTCTTGTTTTTGCTTGTCATCTTAACTGCGAGCCTTGTGGGCTGGTTTTACTCTGCGCCTCCTCTGCGGCTCATCTCGAAAGGCTTGGGCGAAGCTGCAGTCGCGTGGGTAACAGGCTTTGCAATCCCAGGCTTGGGCTACCTGTCATTGCGCGGGCAACTCGACCCCTTATTCATCTACTTCGCAGTGCCGTTTATGCTGTACGGCTTCATGCTCAGCCTAAGCCTCCAAGCCCCAGACGCCGCTGTCGACCAAAAAACCAACAAAAAAACCCTCATCGTCCGCAAAGGCACCCAAACCAGCTTCACCCTCATTTTAGCCGCCACCACAACCGCAACCTGCGCTTTTATTCTCTACAGCTACCAGTTACCCAGTTTAGGAGTTAATTTTGCTGCATCTGCCCTGTTCTCTTTGGCACCCTTAACAGCGGCGCTCATCGGATTTGCAGGCATTTTACAAAACAGGAACGCGCATCTTTTCAGCAGCCTAAACGTTGCCTCCCTCTTCATATTCAACGCACTCCTGATAGCTTACCTGATAACAACAATCTAACTTTTGTTTATCTAAGAGATGGGTTGGTGCGATTTGTTGATCAGGTGCCTTATGCAAGATTCGTCTTCAGGCGTTGACGGCTTTGGAAACTGAACGCAGAAAAGACAAAGAAACCAAATTGTTACATGCCTGCTCAAGCATGCAAAGAAAAACAGTTTCTCCCAAGTCCCACATTAAGTGCAGAAATAAACCCTAAACCAAGCAACTTACCAAAAACCGGTTGGGTTTTGAGCAATTTTGCGAGCTTGTTCTATACGTTATGAGCTCTGTTTGGGTTGTTTGGTTTTGTGTTGGCATTTTTTGCAGGTGCCGTAGATGTCTATGCGTTGTTGGGTGGGGGTGAAGTTGGCTTTTTTGGCTGTTTTTGTTACGAGTTCTTTTATGGTAGGGTCGTCGATGTCTTGTATGTTTCCACATTGTAGGCAGACTAGGTTTATGTGGGGTTTGAGGTGGGGGTCGAATCTTGCTTGTTCTTGGGGGAAGTTGAGTTCTTGGATTAAGCCGATTTCGGTTAGGATTTGTAGGGTTTTGTAGACGGTTGCTAGGCTGAGGGTGGGGTGGAGTTTTTTGACTTCGTGGTAGACTTTTTGTGCGTTGGGGTGTTGGGTGCTGTTGAGGGCGGTTTGGCAGATGGCTATGCGTTGGGGCGTGGCTTTGTAGCCTTTGTTGCGAAGCGCCTGAATAATCGCGTCATGCTTTCCAAAGCGGTTTTGCATAGAGATTATTAGGTAATAATAATTCTTAAATAAACTTGCCCTCATAAATACTACGATTACGTTAACATAAGAGATGATTTTATGAAAAAAGTTTTAACCACAAACAACGGCGTCGCAGTTCCTGATGACCAAAACTCCGTAACCGCAGGCAACAACGGACCTGTCCTTATGCAGGATGTCCATTTACTTGAAAAGCTTGCTCATTTTAACCGTGAACGCATACCCGAACGCGTAGTCCACGCCAAAGGCGCAGGAGCAGGCGGCTACTTCGAAGTAACCAAAGACGTAACCAAATACACCAAAGCCAAATTCCTCAACGAGGTCGGCAAAAAAACCGAAGTCCTCGCAAGGTTCTCCACCGTAGGAGGCGAAAAAGGCAGCGCAGACGCCGAACGCGACCCCCGAGGCTTCGCAGTCAAATTCTACACCGAAGAAGGCAACTTTGACTTCGTAGGAAACAACACCCCCGTCTTCTTCATCCGCGACCCCCTCAAATTCCCCGACTTCATCCACACTCAAAAACGCAATCCCAACACCAACCTCAAAGACGCAGACATGTTCTGGGATTTCCTCTCCCTCACACCCGAGTCTCTACACCAAGTAACCATCCTGTTCTCAGACAGAGGCACTCCACGCAGTTTTCGCAACATGAACGGCTACAGCAGCCACACCTACAAATGGTACAACGACCAAGGCGAAGTCTTCTGGGTCAAATACCACTTCAAAACCGACCAAGGCATCCAAAACCTTACCCGCCAAGAAGCCGAAAAAATCAAAGGCTCCGACCCCGACCACGCCACCCGCGACCTGCACAACGCCATCAAAAACGGCGAGTTCCCCTCATGGACCCTGCAAATGCAAATCATGCCCGCCAAAGACGCAGAAACCTACCGTTTTGACCCCTTTGACGTAACCAAAGTCTGGCCCCACGCAGATTACCCCCCAATGGACATCGGCAGGCTGGTGCTTAACCGCAACCCCACCAACTATTACGCCGAAGTTGAACAAGCCGCGTTCTCCCCAGCCAACTTTGTCCCAGGCATAGCCGTTTCCCCAGATAAAATGCTCCAAGGACGCATGTTCGCCTACCACGACGCCCACCGCTACCGCCTAGGACCCAACTACCTCTTACTGCCCGTGAACAGACCCAAAGGCGTCAAAGCAACCAATTACCAACGCGACGGCTACATGCGCGTAGACGAAAACGGCGAAGACAAACCCAACTATTACCCCAACAGCTTCAATGGTCCAGCCCCAGACCCAGACGCCGCAGAACCACCCTTTGAGGTTTCAGGAAAAGCCCAACGCCAACCCTACACCCACCCCAACAGCGACTTCGTCCAACCCGGCAACCTATACCGCAAAGTCATGACCGACACCGACCGCGACCACCTCATCGGAAACATCGTCACCCACCTGTGCAACGCAAACAAAGACATACAAATCCGACAAGCAAGAATCTTCGCAAAAGCCGACCCTGAATACGGACAACGCGTCGCCGACGGCTTAGGCATAAAAATCTAAACCCAACAAGAGCCAACGCTCCTTTTTTTTAAACTTTAAATTTGCCCGCAAACATTAGGTGTTTGTGAGACGTATGGCAGACCTAAAAGATTGCCCCTTTGGTTTTGACATAAAAGATGACTGCAAGAACTGCGACTACTCTGACACGAACCATTACGACCCCAAAACTGGCAAATGCGTCAAACGCTAACTCCTTCTTTTCAGTAGCCCGTGGTGTTGTGGGTTCATGCTGGCATCAGGGGGGCGAGGCAGGTTTCTTGGTTGGTGAGGGCTTTTTGGAATAGGTCTTTGATGGCGTTGGTTAGGTTACCTTTGTAGTGGGGTCTTACGATTTTTTCGGAGAACTCGATTAGAAGTGCGGGGGGCACGTTGTGGTATGCCAAGTCGGTTAGGAGGTTGTCTTCACTTACTATTTGCGCGGTTTTTCTTTTCATCAGGATTCACCTACAATGTGCTTCTTGCGGGTATCTGCTTAAAAAGGCGGTTGCTCGAGCGACCAGAACAGGCAGGGGAGAGAGCACAGTTAAAATGAACACTTAGCTAGGCTGCGGCAGCTATACTGTTAAGAACAAAAATGAACAGGAGGTTAACAGCTGTGAATATGGCGCCTAAAAGCAGCATCAGGCCTTTCTCGTGCTTCCCAAACTTTAACGTCAGCACCGCGTTGAATGTGGGAAATATGGCGGAGACGCCTAATAGTATGAACAGTTCGGATTTGTGTGCCCAACGATTCGCAACGCCGTCGAATCCAAAATGCATAGGCACAATCTCTGGAAGCCCCACATAAACTGCCGCGAAGTAAACTACGAAGGCGACGTAGGTTAGGGAGACCGCCGCGATTTGTGCGTACATGAACCGTTTGGCTAAACGTTCCTGCTGAGCTGTTTGCTTGCTGGTTTGGGGCATTTGTGGGGCAACTTTGCGGTTTATGGCTTCAACAAATGCGGCGTCCTGTGCGGGGGATATGACGAGTTTTTCGCCGTCACACAGCGTAAGCACCACGAAGGCGCCATTGATTTTGGTTGCGTACACATGAGCTTTGCCGATGCTGGTCGTAAACAAGCCCCAATGAAAACCCGGCAAACTCGCCCCAAACAAACGCAAACTCAAACTCAAATCCACAACCTCCACTCCAGCTACTTGACTGTATGGCACGCGCTTCTTGAACAGCCCCAAACTAACCGCGAACTCACGCTCCGAAAGCTCATAGCGCATGCTTCCAGACGAAAACGTAAAGTACCCCAACAGGGCAAGCACGCCAAGCAAAACCGCCGACAGAACCACCGTAAAAACCTGTGGAGCATCCAAAAACAAAAACAACAGTACGCCAATAGGAACCGCAAGAACCGCCATGAACACTAACCCATAATACCGCGACTTCGAAGAATGGCTTGGCAAATAAACCTCGTCTTGGGCTGCCATGGTAAGCTCAAACACACTACGCCACCTAATATGCCTACCCCATTTTGTCTTCCAAGTTTGCGGTTTGCGTGGGGGTTGCTGGGAAAGGCTTTAACGCTTTTTTGTCTTCTATTAAGGCATGTCTTCTGCTAAGAAAATGGTTGTTAACTGGAAGGGTCAGTACCGCCTTGAGGGTGTGAACGAGAAGGGTTTGTCGGTGCGTTTTGATGCTCCTAAAGAGCACGGCGGCGAAGAATCCGCTTTGTCTCCCATGGAAAACGTCTTGGCTAGTTTAGCTGCATGCAGCAGTTTCCATGTCCTGACAATCCTTAAAAAGAAACGGCAAACCGTCACAGACTACACCGTAGAAGCCACCGCACAGCGCCGCGAAGACCCCCCACCACGCGTCTTCACCCAAATCCACCTCAAATACATCATCACAGGAGAAAACATCGACCCCCACGCCGTAGAAACCGCCATCAAACTCTCCGAAGAAAAATACTGCTCCGTAGGCGGCATGCTCCAAAAAGCCCTCCCCATAACCTCCAGCTACGAAATCAAACCCCAACAACCACAATAACCCCTCCCCCAAAACCCCCTTTATTTTGTCAGATAAAAATTTAATAGTTCATAGCACGTATTGGATTTGTAGGTAACTAACATGAAAAAGACTTTTGCTGTAGTATTTGTTGCAGTTTTGTCTTTGGCAATGCTTTGCGGAGCAGCAGTAGCAAGCAATAGCTCAGGACCCGCACCTAACTCAGGCGACGGAGTCCCAGACGGTAGCGGACAAGACTCCCCCAACATGCCCAGCGGCGGCAACTCAGGACCAGGACCCGCACCTAACTCAGGCGACGGCATATCCGATGGCAGTGGCTTCTAAACCACCAAAACAAACCCCTTTACCTTTTTCTTTGAATTTTTAGGCGCATGCGGTAGGCTAAAGGCTTATTTGTTTTTTTGGTGAGGTTCTTGTGAGGGACTGGTTTGGCTAAGACAAAAAACGGTTATGACCATTACGAGTTACTCAGTGCTTTGCAGAAGTGTGTTCGTCGTGGTTTGGAGTATGAGGCGGTGCATTTTGCGGTTGAGCTTGAAGAGTTTAACCCGACCATGCTGTGGAACCGCCTGAAAATCATCGCCGCGGAAGATGTTGGACCCGCGAATCCTTCGTTGGCTTTGGTTATGGATTTGATGCGGACGCAGTATTTGGCGGAAAAATCCAAGCTCGCCGAAAGCTCTTACCGCCTGTTCTTGGTTAACGCGGTGGTTTGTTTGTGCCGCAGCCCCAAAAGCCGCATAACTGATGACCTGCAAAACGTCGTCTACACTGAACGCGCCCAAGGCAAACTCTTAAGCGTCCCCGACTTCGCATTGGACATGCATACGGCAAGGGGCAAAGCCATGGGCAAAAACGCAGACGATTTCTTTACCGACGGCAACAAACTCGAAAACGAAGCCTTCCCCAACCCCTACACTATGCGCGCCAAAGCCCTCAAAACCAAAAACAGCCCCACCCAAAACGACCAGCTTTAAGTTAACAACAACTAATAACACCCAGAGCCTTCCTAAGTGTGGTGTTTGCATCGTACGGTTTGTTTGTCCCCTGCTTACCGTAACTGACCTTGAAGAGTCCAAAAAATTCTACACCCAAGTCCTCAACCAAGAAGTCAGATTAGATTTGGGCTGGAACGTATCCTTCAAAGCAGGCTTTGCTATACAGCTAAACTTCGCCAACATCATCGGAGTCGACAAAACAACCATCAAAACCCAGCCCCACAACATGGAACTATACTTTGAAGAAGACAACTTCGATGGCTTCATAGAAAAACTCAAAACCCTCCCAGACATCGACTACGTTCATCCGCCCAAAAAGCACGAATGGCAACATGCACGTCATAGTGAAACGTTTCCTAAACCAAGGCAAAACCCTCGAAGAAACCGCCAAAATCATCCAACACCCCGTTGAATTCGTGAAGAGTGTGTATGATTCAATTTAGGGCAAACCTGTTCCTTTGAGTAAGGGGTCGGTAAAAAGAAGTGGGGGGTTGTTTTATTTTCCCCTTTTAAGAATTACTACTGCTATGATGCCTGCGACAGCGATTATGACTGCTCCGATTATTGCGTAGATCATAATTGAAGTGGTTTGGTCGTCGTTACTGGACATGCTTGGGGAGGGTGTTGGTGTAGGTGTGGATTCTGGGGTTGGTGTTTCTGTCAAGATTGGTGTTGGAGTTGTTGAAGGGATTGGTGTGTCTGAGTTTAGGTCTATTGAGACTTGGTGGGTGCTGTGGGAGTACGTGAATGAGACTATCCATGAGTCATCTTGTGAGTCTTGGGTGTATGCTATTGGGTTTCCGTCAATGAATACTTGTAATGCGGAGATGTTAACGTCCATTGTTTTTGGGATGACAACGTCGACAGTTCCTGTGGTGCCTGATGGACCAGTGACGCTAAAGCTTAGCTGGTTTTCTGCTGAGTTGAACATTAAACCAGATAGTGTTGAGTTTGAAGTAACTGAGAAAACGCTTTCGTCTTGGTATGCTGTTAATGCAAAGTTGACAAGAGTGTTTGTAGCTGCATATTCAGAGTTGCCTGCCCATGTTGCGTTTAGGAGATAATTGCCTGTTACTGATGGTTTCCATACCACAGAGAAATCTCCGTTAGCATCAGTATTCACAAAAGACAACACATCCCAAGATGCACCGCCAGAGACGCTGACATATAACAAGATACCCGTATTGGGTAGTCCTGCTCCTGAAGTTGTTGTCAGTTTGCCTCCGATTTGGGTGTCAAATCCCGTGTATGTTGCGCTGGAATCAACTGTTACATCCAACATGGCTTGAGGGAGACTTGCCGGTGCTGCTGTAGGTTCTGGTGTGGTTGTTGAGGGTGTAGGAGAAACACCTGGTGTTGGGGTTGGCGTGGCAGTTTCGTTAGTGAAATATGCTATCAAGTTTCTGTCTTGCGCCATTGTTACAAGTATCCTGTTGTCCATGCCCATGAATGCATCATCTAAGTACCAACCACTGAAAACGAAACCTGTTGCGGGTTGGGCGGTGACTTCAACAGAGTTTCCGTATTCAAAGAACAGTGTCCCTGTTGGCGGGTTTGTTGTACCGCCGTTATGTGGACTTGCAGATATTCTAAGAGATAGTGCTTGTTTACTAAATGAAGCAGTAAGCACGTTATTCTGGAGCATGGTAATTGTTATGGTTTCCAGTTTGTTTTGGAAAACTCCGTTCAGGTACCATCCATTGAAGACATAACCTGGATAAGTTTCAGCAGTAACTTGCACCGCAAAGCCTGGCTCATAATATGTGACGCCTGGACTTGGTGCGGTTCTGCCGCCCAGTTGATTATTGTTTTGGATGTACAGGCTGTATTGGGTTTGATACTGCGCGTTTGCACAAAGTAACGGCTGCATTAATAACCCAAACAGCACTGTCAAAGTGGCAATGCTTGTTATTGTGTTGCGATGACTCTTTTTCATCAAAATTCCCCAAAGTCCAACTATTTATGTAGTGAATGAGAATATAACTTTTTTCTACGCCATAAGAATGGCATTCCACAATACTTCAGGTTCTTTCAACATAATTTTAATCTGTAACGAGTGTTACTCTAAAAAACAGGGGAAGATGTTTAGGGGTAAACTTTGAGTGGAAAAAAGAAAAAACATTCTGCTTCTCTTGATTTTTGTTTTCTCCTTTGCATACCGGCTTTTGTTAATAACTGCACAAGACTTCCCCCCCGGTGCCGACATCGGCAATCATGAAAGCCTAATTCAATCGATTACCTCGGAGAGCCCTGATTTTTTAGTTAACAATTTCCACATGGGCGGCGGACTTGCAGGGACCAACCCGGGATATCACATCTTTGTTTTATTCTTTAGAGCTTTCACTGGACTCCCCGATTACCTATGTCATAGCTTTGTGGCTTCTTTTTTTTCGGCACTTACTTTTTTGTGTATTTTTCTGCTCTTGAGAAAGTTCTGGAGCGAATCTTCAGGCTTCATTGCTTCCTTCCTGATTGTTTTCTCCGCAGGCGACATAGAAATGCTAAGCTGGGGCGGGTACCCCAATATAACCGCGTTATTTATCATACCCCTAATTGCATATTTTTACTTGCAGTCTGCAAGATTTTCAAAAACCTGCTATTTTGTGATCACGTCTCTTCTGGCGGGGACTTTGCTTCTAACACATGTTTTTAGCGCATTGGTCTACATTGCAATACTGTTGGCTGCCCTAATACTTGTCAGCTTAAAAAGAGAAAAGCCATTCCTTCAGACGCCTCTTCTTTGGGTGCTCCCCTTCATATTTGGCGCAACTCTTGTTTCCCCGTACCTTTTTAGAATTCTCCCAGTATATTTTGGTCCAGAAGCAGTGATTACTGGCGGAGTAGATCAAACAATAGCCGCTATGCTTGAAACCCGTTTAGTTCCATTGGAAAACGCGTTTTTAATGGTTCTTCCCGTTGTTTTGCTGCTTTTTTTGTCAAAGCTCTATAAAGGCAAATACTTCACAATTACTTCTGCCTTGTTTGCCGTTTGGGTGTTAGTTCCAATCGTTATGACACAAAGTTACCTTTTTGGGTTCTATGTTGATTATCAACGGTTTGTGTATTTTCTTTATCTTCCATTGATTGCAGTGGTTGCTTTGCTCCTTGATTGCGGATTGGACTTCTTGGATTTGACTTCACACACATTTGATTTGAAGCCCAAAAGGGATTTTGTACGCCGCCTCAAAAAAGTGTTCGCAAAACCCGGTTTTCCTTGGAGGATTCTTAATGTGGTTGTGTTTTGTGTTTTGCTTGTGGTTCCGCTGTTTTTTCTGCCGCTTTTTGCTCTTCCGGGTGATGCGTTAGTTGAATCATCGTATTATCAAGTGATGACGCCTCAAAGGTTTGATGCAATAGAATGGATTAAAACAAATACGCCAAAGGACTCCGTTCTTGTTTCTGATGCTCAGTATGGCTGGTGGATTTCGGGATTTGCTCAACGAAAAACCTTGAGTTCAGTACCGCCACAATACTTGATACTGACCCACGAATTAGAGCCTGCTTCAATTGCAAAAAATCTGCTTCACTCAAACTATTTTATTTCTAACGGCTTGGTAGCTGTGAACTATGATTTGTCAAATAACTCTGATATCTTGCGTATTTCAGCAACAATGCATAAACTGAATTTTCCGTACCACTTTTTCGAATTGCAAGAAAACAGCATAAATGCTTTGTTTAGGAACAATGGTTCCGTTACTTATTTGCAGTTCTCTGACTTGCCCCTGACGAATAGACAAATCAAAGAATCCACAAACAGCTCGTCCTATGAGGTCACACGAGAAAACAGCTATCATTTAGTTACGGAATCAATAACGGTGTATACTGGTGTTAGATTCGCCAAAATCACAATTCACCTTCAAAGTAAAACACCAACGATAAATTATGATTGGCTTCACGTTCCCGTTCTTGCTCGGGGCATGGTCTTCGAGAGTAACGATAGTATTGCATTTTTCGATGCGAGCGCAAGTGTACTTACTCAAACAGTTTTCCCAACAGAAACAATCGGCAACAGCATACAGCTAAAAGAGAATCCCAAAAACTTTGAAATCATACAGAAACTCGACGGAACACCTTCTTTGGTTCTCGAATTCTTCGTAGGAGCTACTTCGTATGAACCCTCCAACTCTGAATCAACAGACCAAATAACGGTAGCCATGACAAATAATTCAGAAACCTACCTCAATCAAACCTTTGAAGAGACACTTTTTTCCTTTGACTACAAAGCAGCAATCAAAGAGTGGGACATCAACTATGTTGTAGCAACATATCCCGAAACAATCGCGCGATTAAACGGCAATTCTGTTTTCAATTGTGTATTCAAAAATGGCGAAGTGAGTATTTTCAAAATAGACTTACAAGAATAAGAGTTATGCAAAAACAGAAACTGTGTGCTGTTGTTTTCTTTTTGATGTAGTTTAGGGCTCGGGGTCTGTTTTTTGGGTTTTGTGTGCGGATGTTGTGTGGCAGGTGTTGTGGCATTTTTTAGTTTTGTTGTCTCTTTGGGCTGCCCATTTGATTAGGGGTAGGATGGCTTTTGCTAGTCCTGTGCCGTCTTTGGTTAGGGTGTATTCGACGCGTGGGGGGATTTCGGGGTAGGCTTGTCGGGTGATTAGTTTTTCTGTTTGGAGTTGTTTGAGGGGGTCGGATAGGGTTTTGGGGCTGATGGTGCATAGTTGTTTTGTGAGGTAGTTGAAGCGTAGTTTTTCTTTGTGGGCTAGGGTGTTGATGATTAGTAATGCGTGTTTTTGCTGATGACGTCGATTATGCCTTCGATAGGTATAGTAGCTGTGGTTGCGTTTTTTGTATTTTTTCTCTTTGGGGATAGCACCAAAACCAAGAGATGAAACTTGACAATATACCCTGAGAATCTTGTTGTCACGGTCATTAATTGCATGCGACATTTCCTAACCAAAGACGAAAAAATCAGCAACTCAAAACTGCAAAGATTCAAAAAGAAATCACGGTGTAGGAAACAAACGCGTAAAAGAGCTAACACGTTAAACCAAATCATGTACTGCAGTGGTGGACAACCGCCATTTTTTTGTTAAAACTGCCCGTACTGAAAAAAGAAAAGAAGAAGAGGATGGTGGTTTATTCTTTGGTTTGGGGTTGTTTGTTTTTTTGCCAGGCTGTGATGGCTATGGCGGCGGCTATAAAGATGATGAGTGCGGTTGGGGCTATTTCAAAGGGGTTGTTTGCTTCTTGTGGCAGTTGTGCTATGGTGTTTGTTTGGGTGGTGAATTGTATGGTTATTTGGTGTGTGCTAAAGCTTGTTGTGTACCAGATGTAGTAGTTGTTTGCGTCTTCTGTGTAGCCTTGTTCTTGTACTGGTTCGCCGTCGATGTAAATTACAGGTGTTGTTCCGTAGGGTACGTCTGCTTTTGATAGGGTCATGTTGCTAAAGCCTTGGGTTCCAGTTTCGCCTGTCACAGTAAATGACAACACGGTTGTTGTGCCTTCTTGGTCGGGCGTAATTGTCACGTCCGTCATTTGGAGGGAAGTGATGTTTCCGCATAATCCTACCGTGCAGTTTTCACCACTCGTAGTTACCAGTGCAATAACTGTGCCCAAATCTGCTGGTTCACTTCCTTGGGGGGTTGGGGTTGTTTGGGGTTGTGGTGTTTCGGTTGGTGTTGGGGTTGGTTGGGGTTGTTGTGTCCAGTTTGCAGTTAAGGTTTTGGGCAAATCCATTGTCATTATGACCATTGCTGTGGAGCTTGTTATGTCGCCGTACCATCCGTTGAAGACGTAGGTTGTTCCTTCTCTGGTTACTGTTGTTGGGTTAATTGTTGTTTGAGCTGTTGTTCTTGCTTTGTACCATCCGTTGCCTGTTGCGGTTCCGTAATCCGTGTTAACTGTTAGCTTGTACTGTGTTTCAAATGTGCCCACTACATTGCCTGCGCCAGTAACGGTCAATGCTGCGTTTACCTGGTTTGAAAGCCCACTAGTTGAAGTCCACACGTACTGTTTGCCGCTGTTCACGCTTAGAGCAGGGTTGAATTCAAAAGTGTGCTGTGAACCCGCGTCCCACGTAAACGACAAAGGCAAATCGTTTACGTCATAAGCTGTTTCGTCAACAGTCAGGACGGTTCCCGTGTAGTCCGAACTTGTACCCGATACTGAAAAGTCCACGTTGTAGGTATTCTTAGCGAAAGTTGCGGTTATGGTCATGTCTTTGTTCATCACAAGCGCTGTATCCTCTGTGCCTGTTGCATCTCCGCTCCATCCAGTGAACCTCCAGTTGGCATCACTTATTGCTCCAAGGTTCACAGTTGTTCCTGTCGGGTAGGTGCTGTTGCCTAAGGTGACTGTGCCTTGACCGTTAACTACCACTGTTAATGTGTGGGTGTCTTGGGTGAAGGTTGCGGTTATGGTTTTGTCGCTGTCCATGGTGAGGGTAGTGTTTTCTGTTGAGCCTATGTTCCAGCCCGTGAAAGTCCATCCTTCTGCGTTAATTGCCTTCAAATCGACAATTGTTCCTGAAAAGTAAGTTGTGTTGCCTGGAAGAACTGTGCCTTGACCGTTGCTGATTATGATGAGCTCGTAGCTGTTTTGTGCGAAAACTGCATTAAACGACATGTTGCCCTTTACTGTTACAGTTTTTTCCCGGTCTATTCCTGAGACATCGCCGCCCAAGTAGCAAATCGCCAGCCTTCGTTTGGACTAGCAGTTAATGTCACTTGGTCACCATAGTGGTACGTAGCCTTATGCGGATTCGCTGATACCGAACCGCTTCCCGATATACCCATTATAAGGTGATACTCGTCTAAGACGTAAGTCGCCGTTATGTTATGGTCATAGGTAACTTCGCTGAAATAGTAGTACGGCACTGCACCTTGGGATTTATTGTCAACTAAAACATTCCCTATATGGTAACCTATTTCGGGCGTGATTGTGAAGTTTTGGCTCTCGCCGTAGTATAGCTCGGTTGTTTCAGGCGCGATGGTACCGTGGCTGCCTTGGATTACCGTTATGGTGGGCATGGGTACGAAGTTTGCAGTAACGGTTTTTTCACCGTCTACAAGAAGTGTTGTGTTTTCTGTGCCTGTTGCGTCTCCGCTCCATCCGCTAAAAGACCACCCCGACTCGGGCGTAGCTGTCAAAGAAACGTTAGTGACTTCAGAATATGTTTGGTTCCCTGGAGAAACTGCTCCCTGCCCAACTGTGAACATAGTTAACTTATTCCCTGAGGGCGTAAAGGTTACGTAAAGGTCCATGTCGCCAGCAACGTATGCTGTGACTGATGGTGGAGAAGCAGTGTAGCCTGATGCCCAAAACGTGATTGTGTAGGTTCCGGTTCCGGGTATGGATAAATCGTATGTTGGGTGGTATGCCATCCATGATGGTCCTCCAGTGTAGGTGACTATCCACATATCGCCGTCGGGTACGCCTGTTTGGTGAATAGTTACGATATTTCCTACGGCTGAGGCTGATTCGATTTTTAAGCATCCGTAGCAGGAAATCAGAATTAAGCCTGCTATTAGAAGAGATAGTGTCTTTGTGTTCTTCAAGCAGTACACCTGATAGTGAACATGGCAGTTTTAATATTTAGGCAATATGCAGTCATAAGTTATAATACACAATCCATATAATAACGCCACAAACCAACACAAAAACAAATCAAACACAAAACAAAAAACAACAAACCAAACCCCATACAACACAAACCCCACCACACCACAAACAAAAAACAAAACCCAAATGGTGGGGCTGCCCGGATTTGAACCGGGGTCTATAGAGCCCAAGTCTACAAGCCTGGACCAAGCTAGCCGACAGCCCCTTGCCGTGGAGGTTGTAGGGAACATAATTTGGTGTGAGCCATAAAAACCTTAGTGTGTGTTGTGGGTGTGTTTGATGCGGGTTGGTTTTTGTGGCAGAGCATTTTGGGTTCTTGTTTAGTCACGTTTAAGGTATCCTAAAGTTCTTGCATGTTTTCTTGCAACCTCGCCAACCCAAAACACCAACCTATTAGCAGCCTATTGGGCTGCTTTTTTTAATTGTATGCAGAAAGGGGGGAGGGGGTAGGTAGTGGTGGCGTTGGTTGGGTGCTGTTTATCGTATGAAGAGTTTCATGAGGGCGACGATGGGTATCCATTGTCCGTCGATGAGGAGTTCTGCGCGGAGGCGTTGGTTGGGGTTTTTGAGGAAGTGCCAGATGATGAAGTATCCGTAGATGATGCCAAAGAGTAGGGCGGGTACGAATTGGATGAATAGTCCTTCTATTACGCAGAACGCGAGCCATAGGGCGAGGGTGCTGTTTGAGATTATGAGGAAGAATCGGGTTTTTGCTTTGCCTAGTGCTAGGGGTATGGTTTTGACTCCCGATATTGCGTCGCCTTTGGTGTCTAGGACGTCGAAGAGGATGGTGTTTACGAGGACTTGCATGAAGATGTATGAGAAGACTAAGGTGATTTTTGAGGGGTCTGCGGCTTGTAAGACAACGGGGAGGAATGTCCCATATATGCTCCAGCTAAACGCTACTACAAAGCTTTTGGCGCCTGTGAGTTCTTTGAGGCGGGGTACGCCTGGGATGATTTTGATGCTGTATAGCAACCCGACAAGGATGGGGACTATCAGTATGGCGAAGGCTATGGGGTTTATGAAAGCACCTATGGCCAAGCTTGCACTTAGAGAAACTGCTGCAGAGGTAACGTAATGTTTGGTGCTTCGTGATGCTGCTTCAGGTCGGTTGATGGCGTCTTCAACTTTATCCGTGGCTTTGTTTAGGTTGTAAATGGCAAAAACCGCCAAAGATGCCGCCACAAGTATTGCATAGTTAATTTGGGTGCCATACAACAAATACCCAAAAAGAACAATCAAAGGAGCATCTAAAGCTAAAAGAAGAGACGAAGAGGTTATAAATTTCGCTATTTCTTTAAACATTTTTATGTCATCCTTTTTTACGTAGGTTGCCAGAGTCAGGGTCTATTTGCGTGCTGTCGAGTAGGGTTTGCTGGAACAGTTTTTCGCCCCATTGTACAGCTTTTGGGCTAAGGCTGATGAGGTCCATGCTGTCATCGTATGCTCCGTCATGTCCAAAGAGGCCTAAACTAAAGTTTTTCTCCGTGATTGTCAATGCAACTTTTAGGTTCTCGTTTAGATAAAGTTTTAACGACCCGTCTTTCATGTTGCTGCTTAGGTTTTGGATTCTAGTTGCAGTAAGGGTCTTGTTGAGGATATCCGTGGTGAGTATGAGTTCAACCTTGTTTCCTTGGTTAAGAAGATGCTCTATAACGGGGACGTAGTCTTGATGGAATATTGGGGATATTCCCCTCACCCTTTTGGATGCAAGCAGAATCTGCAGAAACGTGTCGTAAACTTTGCTTAGGTTAGTTTTGTCGGTTTGGATTAACGTGGATTCTTGAAGGTCTCCTAATGTGAGCAAGAGATGCGATGGAATAGGGGTTATGTCATGGGTTAGCCAGAACTCCTTGAATTCTTCTGTGACCCGAAGCGCATTTTGGTAATTCTTACATATATGTGCTCCGATAAGCCCTACAGACGTTAATTGGTATGCGCCATCAGTTTTGGTGGTCATATGTTGCTTTTCAAATTCTTTTAACGCATGCAGAATAGTTGTTTCTCTGGTTTGGATGTTGCTCTTCAATTCAGATAGCTTTTTGCTTTTCCCTATGAGACTAAGTAAGATTCTGGTTTTAATTTCTGATCTAAGAGGTGCAAGGTAGTCCAAGCAAAACCCCATGCTGTGTATTTGCATGGGTTTATATTTAAGCATTGGTTTACTTTGTCTGACTTTCTTTTGGAGCGCCTGCGCAGATTTGGTATTGCTTAAACCAAGCAATATTGTCGATGTTTGGCAAGGTTTATATTTGGAATGGGTTATACCGTCTCTGGAATCGAGGAGTGAAGGACGATGAGTGCCCCGATGGAAAGGCAAGACATAGTAGAGGAGAGGTTGCTGGTTCTCAAATGTGAATGCGGCACAAAAATTTTGCTTATTCCTGATGTTGAGGTTATGAGCCGTGCTATAGCAACTCACGTTGAAGAACATCGTAGCCGAGAACGTGACCCTATCAAAGCCGAAGCAAACGCACAACGCATAGAAAACACCCTTATACGACAGCTTATAACAAAAGTTGTTCAAGCCCACCCCTAATCCCTCTACTTTACTCATCACACCTTTTTTATTACCAAAAACCTATCCACGAACTTGGCTTACGACAAAAATTGGCTACTTGTTTGTGGAGCCCCGAGCGGGCTTTGCTCCCGCGGCCTGCTGCTTACGAGGCAGCCGCTCTGCTGGGCTGAGCTATCGAGGCTTGAACTGCTTGCAGCCTTAATTTGAGAATGTATTGTTATTTTTAAATGGTTTGTTCTACGGCGTGGGCGCGAGTTTTAAATTAGAAGATTTGCAAGAAATACTTGGGAGTTACCGTTGGTCCTGTGAGAGGGTTAATTCGTGGTTGGAGATAGAGTAGGCTTAGGCTTAAGTGAGCAGGGAATTATCAAGATTCTAAAACGAAACTTTGAATCCATGCCCCAGATGACTGTGCCCTTTGGCGACGACGTTTCTGCCGTGCCCATAGACGAGGGCGAAGTTGCAGTTTTAAAAACCGACATGCTCGTAGGCAAAACCGATGTCCCCCGCGGCATGAGCCTGTGGCAAGCTGCACGCAAAGCCGTAGTCATGACCGTTAGCGATTTCGCCTCAAAAGGAGTCCTGCCAAAAGCCGCCCTGGTCTCTTTGGGGCTCCCTCGCGGATTAATGCGCAAAGACGTAGAAGAAATCGCCAAAGGACTCAACGCAGGCGCACGCGAATACGGCACTTACATTATCGGCGGCGACACCAACGAAACCTCAGATTTAGTGGTGGCCATTCAGCTTTTTGGCTCAACCAGAAGTGAGGGTCTGATGCTGCGTAGCGGCGCAAAACCAGGCGATATTTTGGCTGTTACAGGCTTTTTTGGGAAGACTGCGGCGGGGTTGCGTTTGTTGCTGGAGGGTTTTGCGGCGGCGTCTGGTTTGCGTGATGTTTTAGTGGGTTCGGTTTGTATGCCTGTGGCGCGTTTGAAGGAGGGAGTGGCTTTGCGTGGTTCGGGGGGTGTGACGGCGTGCATGGATTCTAGTGATGGTTTGGCGTGGTGCTTGCATGAGCTTGGAGTACAGAGCAACGTGGGTTTTGTGGTTTCAGCATTGCCTACCGCGCAGGACGTAAACCGTTTTGCAGACTTTAACGGCTTAGACGCCTGCGAGTTGACGCTATACGGAGGCGAAGAATACGAACTCGTAGCAACAATCAACCCCAAACTATGGAGTCAAACCGAAAAAGCTGTGGAAGCCGCAGGCGGACAACTACTCCCCATAGGCAAAGCCACCCGCAACAAACAACTAATCCTTGACACCGACGGTGAGAAACGCCCCATCAAAGCCCGCGGATTCGAACATTTCCAGCGTTCCTAAACTTGGCTGGGCGGTTTTTCCTGCTGATCCAAAGCATGGTTGATTATGGTTATGCATGAGGCGGCGAGGTAAGGGGTTTTTCCTAGGCTGATTTTTTGTCCGTAGCGCAGGGCGAAGCGTTCTGCGGTTTTGGGAAGCCCCACGTGGTCGCCTAGTATGAATAGGGGGTTTGGTTCGATGTCTGTGTGGGCTATGTTTGCGCCGCCTTCTTCGAGGACGTAGATGCTGTTTGTCTGCGCCTTTTGCTTGATGAGGTTCTCAAAACTGTTCTTGCCCAAGGCTACGCCAGGATGAGCTTTGCCGCTGAATGTTTTTTTAAGTATAGCCTGCCAGGTTTCAATGTTAGTACGCACATCATAGAGTTGTTCGCCGTTAATGCGCAGGTGCAAGGGTGGGTTTGGGGCGCCGTTTAGGATGGCGTGGAAGTTGACGTCGCGGCGCAGTCCGTGTGATAAAAACAGGCTTGTAACTATGCACTCATAAACAATATCCAAGCGCCCTGCATCATGCAAGCTACTCCAATTAGAATCTGTACGTCCCTGCCTAGAAAACAACACAAACTCGCGCATACCCAACATCTGCTAACCACAACGCGCTGTAGCTTTTAGTTATTTCGAAGCCTCCTTGGCTTAACAAAAAAAGAAGGGTTGTTAGGTCATGAAGCGTTTGATGGTTTCGTAGAGTACACTGGTTCCAAAAACTAGGTTTTCTATGGATATGCGTTCGTCGATACCATGTTCGCGCCTTGTGGCTTTTATGCCGTAGCGGTTTTCGCTGTGCATAGGGTGGAAGCCGTAGCAGGTGCTGTTTTTTCGTCGGAAGAAGCGTGAGTCGGTGCCACCTGTCATGAGCATGGGGACAACGCCGCTGTTGGGTTCAAAATCAGCTATGACGTCTGTGATAGTTTGGTAAAGTGGTGTTTGGATTGGGGATTCGGAGGGTTCTTGGGCTTGGATGGGTTCAAAGGAGAGTTTGTCTAAGCCTACTTCGGTGAGTAGCGATTTTATCAAGCCCAGTGCCTCTTGGATGGAATGACCTGGAAGTATTCTGCAGTCAAAAACTGCCGTGCACTCGGAGGGTATTACGTTTTCTTTGACGCCGCCGCAAATCATGGTTGGCGTTATGGTCATGCGCAATCTGGGGCGAAGCTCGTCGACTACGGTTGCTTCGGTTTTCTCCAAGCCGTCCAGTAAAGTGTCGCTGCCTTCAGGGTTGGACAGCACCTGCATAAGCGGCTCTTGCAAGCTGACTTCTTTAGCTGCTAAGTCGCCCAGAAAATACTTCACCGTAGAGCACAACTCGACAGGTGAGAGGTAGCTGCCCAGTTTTGTGACCACCTGATTCATACGTGTAATGGCGTTATCTGCGGCATCAGGCATTGAACCGTGACCTGGAATTCCACGTGCCCTAATCCTGAGCCATAGTAGCCCTTTCTCTGCAACCTGTACGGTGAAAACGTTGCCGCCCCGCAATGGTATGGTTGAGCCGCCGCCCTCATTCAGTACGTAGGGGGCAAAGATTTTGTCGGGATGCGTTTTGAGCATGTATTCTGCGCCCATGACTCCGCCTGCTTCTTCGTCGGCGGTTGCTGCCAAAATCACGTCTCCCTTGAGTTTGACGCCGTTTCTTTTTAGGAGTTTGAATGCCATGGTTTCTATGGCGGTCATGCCTTTCATGTCTAGGGTGCCGCGTCCCCAGACGAATCCGTCTTTTACTACGCCGCCAAAAGGGTCTACGCTCCATTCTGCAGGGTTTGCTGCTACGACATCTAGGTGAGATAGTAGTAGGAGGCTGGGTTTTTCGTCTGTGCCGCGTATTCGTGTGACGACGCTGCCTCGGTTGGGAGCGGACTCAAAGATTTCGCAGCTAAAGCCGTCTTGTTTTAGGTTTTGGCTTAGGTACTGGGCGGCTTTTGTTTCGTTTCCAGGGGGGTTGGTGGTGTTTATGCGTATGAGGTCGCTTAGCAGGTTTGTGACTTCTTCTTCAATCTCTTTTAGGATGGGCGGGCGCATTTTTGGTTTCACATCGAAGTAGAATAGCCTGTGTTCTCTTAAGCGTTTCTTGTGTCTTATGGCGGAGTATAAGCATAATCCAAGCAAATTGAGGGAGTAAAATCTGTTAAGCCAACATGAAGTTTATATATGAATGTTAAAATGACTAAGAGACAGAATCAACTTCAGAATAAGGCAGATAAAAATGAAAGAACTGAAACCTTTGGACTATCAACTCCTGTTCGAACTTATGAAGGATTCCCACCGAAGTGACCGCCAACTAGCTAAGGCACTTGGAATTTCTCAGCCCACCGTCACAAGAAGGCGGGCAATGCTTGAGGACAGCACCATTGAAGGCTACACTGTTATTCCCAAGTTTGGGCAAATCGGCTTTGAGCTGGCAGCCTTCACTTTTCTGAAGACCAAGCTCAACAACTTGAAAGGTGACGAGAAAGACAAAACCCTAAGCAGCTTCAAAGAATGGTACCTAAAACAGCCAAATGTAGTTGTTGTTTTGGATGGTCAAGGCATGGGTTGGGATGCAGTCTGCGTTTCTTTGCACGAAAACTATACAAGCTTTGCAGAATTCCTCAGAGCTCAAAAAGCAGAATTCGGAGAATTAATCACTGAAACCCAAAGTTTCCAAGCCGACCTAAAACCCGAAGCAATAATCAAATCCTTCCACCTCAAATACTTGGCAAAAACCAAGTAACCCCCATTTCCCACTAAAACAACCCGCCAAACACTTTTTTATTTACTACCCCGCGATTCCCAGTCCTCTTTAAGCTTCTCCGCCAAATTCCCATCCTCCAAAATAAACGCGCCTCTATACCCACAATTCCTACACTGCCAAAGCGACCAAAACTGAGGCAAACCCTGCGCCCAAAAAATATCCGTAGAACCACAACGCGGACAAAATTTCTCCCCACGCCGCTTTGAATTCTCCTCTTTACCAGTTGCCACCACAATTCACCGTTGCACAATAAACTATCCCCTGCCTTCTTAAAAAGACAACATCACGCAACCTAAATCTGCCCTGCACTGGCGTGCCTGCAACCTTTCCAAAAGTCTCTTTTGGTTTGTGCAAGGTTTATAGATTAATTTGAGTATTGTTTGTTGCTGCGGAGATTTTGTTTTGCTGTTTGGCGTTGAGTTACCTGTGTTTTACTCTTTGGCGGCGGCGTTGGTTTTAGCTTTTGTTAATTTGTATTCTCACAGGATGCGGCTTTACGCGGGGATTCACAAGAACCGTGCTTTGTCTTTTTTTGGGGGGATAACGGCTGCGTATGTGTTTTTGGGTTTGCTTCCTAAGCTTTTGCAGGCGGGGGAGCATTTGAGTGAGGTGTTTGGGAGTTCTTCGCTGGTGGGTTTTTATGAGGACGACCTTTTCTTGGTGGTTTTTTTGGGTTTTTTGCTCTTCTTTTCTTTGGAGCATTTGGCTACGCGTTCAAGGCGTGAGCAGCAAACTGTAACGGGGCAAAAACTTAGGCATACCCAAGCGTCCACGGGTGTTTTCGTGGCGCACTTTTCCAGTTTTGCCTTCATGACGTTTGTGATAAGTTTTCTGCTGCTCTTTGAATTCCAGTTAAGTCCTATCACTGCAGTTCTCTACACTTTAGCCGTGGCGCTGCACCTAGTGATTATGGACAACTCCATGGTACAACACTACAAATGCCTACAAGTCAGCATAGGACGATACATAGCCGCCCTCATCCCCCTCATCGCGTGGCTGGTCTCAGTAATCTTCCCCGAAGGCATAACCCAAGCATACTTCATGCTAGCCCTAGTCTCAGGAGTGATTCTATACCACGCAATACGCAGCGAAGTCCCAAACATAAACAGAAAGAAAAGCCTAGCTCTATTCATCACAGGAGCCCTAATCTACTCCATCCTACTCATAGCTCACGACTTAGCAATCGCCATCTAAAAACGACAAGTTGCTTTTGTAAACCAAAACAGGTGCAGTTTAAGATAAAAAGAAAATAAAGGAAAGAAGAGGGTTTATTTTTTGTTTAATTGTTTGCGCATTTCTTCGTAGGTGGTTTTGATGTCTTCTACGGATGCGTCGTCTTCTAGGGTGGATACGTCACCGATGGGTGCGCCGATGAGGACTGCTTTGAGGATTCTGCGCATGATTTTGCCGCTACGTGTTTTGGGTAGTTTGTTGACCATGACGATGGCGTCGGGGGTGGCGATGGGCCCAATGGTGCTTCGGATGTGTTTGACTAGCTCTACGCGTAGTTCTTCGCTGGGTTGGTGTCCGCTGCGCAGGGTGATGAATGCGACGGGGACTTCGCCTTTGACTACGTCTTCTTTGCCCATAACTGCTGCTTCGGATACTGCGGGGTGAGAAACCAAAGCGCTTTCGAGTTCAACGGTGCCGATGCGGTGACCTGCGACTTTCATGACTTCGTCTGCTCTGCCAAGGAGCCAGAAGTAACCGTCTGTGTCGCGCACGGCGTAGTCGCCTGTGTAGTACGTGTTTGCCCATTTGCCAAAGTATGTCTGTTTGAAGCGTTCAGGGTCTTTCCAAAGGGTCTGGAGCATGCCTGGCCAGGGGGTCTTGATTACAAGGAAACCTTTGGTTCCCGCGGGGACAGGTTGACCTTTCTCGTCGTAGATTTGCGCGTCAATTGCGGGCAATGGCAAAGTTGCAGAACCTGGTTTGAGTGGGGTTAGTTCGATGCCTGAGAGCGGGGAAATCATGAATCCGCCTGTTTCTGTTTGCCACCAAGTGTCGATGATGGCTAGTTTTTCTTTGCCGACTACGCGGTAGTACCATTTCCAGGCTTCGGGGTTGATTGGTTCACCGACGGTGCCTAGGATGCGTAGGCTGCTAAGGTCATGTTTGTTGACGTAGTCTTCGCCGAATTTCATGAACATGCGCACTGCGGTGGGTGTACCGTAGAGGATGTTGATGCCGTGGCGTTCAATCATGTCCCACCAGCGGTCTTTGTCGGGGAAGTCGGGGGTGCCTTCGAAGAGGAATGCGGTGATGCCTAAGCTTAGGGGTGCGTAGACGTTGTAGGTGTGTCCTGTAATCCAGCCGATGTCGGCGACGCACCAGTAGATGTCTTCTTCGGTGGGGTTGAAAGCCCATTTGAGTGTCCAGTAAGACCAGACGAGGTAGCCTGCTGTGCCGTGTTGGACGCCTTTGGGTTTGCCTGTGGTTCCTGAAGTGTAGAGGATGAACAGTGGGTCTGAAGCAGCCATTTTTTCAGGTTCCACATACGCGCTTGCGCCTGCTTGTGCAAGAGCATCATCATACCAGACGTCACGTCCTTCCTGCATCTCAACTTCTTGACCCGTGCGTTTAACCACAATAACTTTCTCTACGCTGGTTGCGATTTTCAGGGCGCGGTCGGCGTTGGCTTTGATGGCAACAGATTTGCCGCGTCTAAAGGAGCCGTCTGCGGTGATTAGGATTTTTGCGCCGCTGTCGTTGATGCGGTCAGCAAGGGCTTCAGCGCTAAAACCTGAAAAGACTACTGCGTGAATGCCGCCTAAGCGGACAGCTGCAAGCAAGGTGATTGGTAGTTCGGGAATAACGGGCAAGTAAACGGCTACGCGGTCGCCTTTTTTAAGTCCAAGGTCTTGGAGGGCTTTGGCGAGTCTGTTTACTTCGCGGTAAAGCTGGTAGTAAGTGTAGGTTTTAACTTCGCCCATTTCGCCTTCCCAGATGTAGGCAAGCTTGTTCTTCCTGCTGGTTTTTACATGCCTGTCAAGGGCGTTGTAGGAAACGTTAAGCTCTGCGCCTTCAAACCATTTGTAAAATGGCGCATCAGAGTCATCTAGGACTTTGTCGGCTGGCTTGAACCAGTCGATGGCTTTTGCTTTCTCTGCCCAAAAAGCCTGCGGGTCTTTAAGGGCTGCTTCCCAAATTTGTTTTCTTTTCTCTCCAGAAGAAACCGGATTACCTGGTGGAGAATATTTTTCGTTGAACGGTAAGCTAGCTTCAGACATTTTCATCAATCCACGAATACGTTAGGAAAACCGTTCAGTTCGGAGAGTATAAAGTTTTTCGGTTTCTCTGCTTAAAAGTAAAAAAGACCCTGCTTGATTATGAAGTAAAGAAAACCCTGTGAAACTTTTTTGGCGGGCGAGAAAAAACTGTTGTAGCTTATGCCTTGAAAGCCTCTTGCGGTCGAAACTATAATTTGCATTTTTCAAACCGCCTAAACCTGATGCATAAAAACCTGAATAAATTGGGGGTGCAAATAGAAAAAGGGTAGTGTGTGGTGGTTGGTTGTTTATTGGGTGGGGCAGATGGGGAGTACTGTTTTTTTGTTGGCTTCGTTTAGGACTTCTGCGAATGCTAGGTAGACTGCGCTTAAGCCGCATATGACGCCTTCGATGCCGACGAACGTGTTGAAGGTGATTGTTCCTGATATTACGGGGTTGCCTGTTATGTCTCTGATTGTGAGCAGGAAGAACAGCACGGTTAAGCTGGCGAACACGAATTGCAGTGCACGGTTAGTTTTTAGTGTGCCAAAGAACATGGCAAACGTGAACAGTCCCCACATGAAAAAGTACGCCGCCATGGCAGTTTCTGTTGGGGCTACTAACCCGTTGAAGAAGGTCAGTTTAGGCAGGACCAACAAAAGTACCAAGGACCACCAGAATAAGCCGTAGGATGTGAACGCCACGGTGCCGAAAGTGTTGCCTTTGCGGAACTCCATGATGCCCACGATTACTTGTGCTAAGCCTCCGTAAGCTATGCCCATCGCCAGTATCATTGTGTCTAAGGGGAACAAGCCCGCGTTGTGCAGGTTCAGCAGGACGGTTGTTAAGCCAAAGCCCAGCAGCCCAAGAGGTGCTGGATTAGCAAATTTTTCACTCATTGTTTCACATCGCGAAGGTTTACCGTTTTAGACGTTTGTTCACCGTTTTAGCATATAAACCCTTGGTGTCTGCCTCATGCTTTTCTTCGTTTGCTTGTAATGTATTTGCCTACTTCCAATGAGCTAAAGACGATGGCTGCAAACAGTAGTGCAACACCCCAGTCCATGAGTGCGGGCGCGTACATGTACATCACGCTTTCAACTTCTACGCCTAGGAAGATTTCTTGGATGCCGGGTACGTAGAGCACGAGCAGTTGTAGGGCAAAGGAGGACAGCAAAGCGTACCATAGGTACTTGTTCTTGAACAAGCCGACTTTGAGCACGGGGTACTTGAGTGAACGCGCAGATAAGGCAATGGCTAACTCTACCACGACCATGTTGACAAACAACTGCGTTCTTGCCATCGCAAGCTGCTCAGGACCCAGCCACGGTTGGCTGTTAAAGAATGCAAACAGCATCAAAGCCGTTGTTATGATGGGCGTAATTATCAGGTACATCCTTACGTCGCGCGTGAATATGCTGCCCTTGGGGTTGCGGGGTTTGCGCTCCATCAAGTCAGGGTCACCGGGGTCAACGCCTAAAGCTATGGCAGGCAAACCGTCTGTGACTAGGTTGATCCAGAGAATCTGCACTGCGGTTAGGGCGATTGCGGCGTTGTAGATGTTTTCTTGTCCGATGATAGTTGAGCTCAGACCTGGCGAAAACACCTCGGCGAGGTAGGGGACTGCGACGACGGCTATGAACATAACGAGGATTTCCATGATGTTGCATTGCAGCAGGAAGGTTAGGTACTTCTTGATGTTGTCAAAGATTTCTCTGCCTTCTTTTACGGCTTTGACTATGGATGCAAAGTTGTCGTCTGCAAGGATCATGTCGGCGGCTTCTTTGGTTACTTCGGTTCCTGTGACGCCCATGGCAACTCCGATGTCGCTCATTTTGAGGGCGGGTGCATCGTTTACGCCATCTCCGGTCATGGCTACGACTTGGTCTTTGGTCTTCCATGCTTTGACTATGCGTGTTTTGTGTTCTGGTGAAACTCTGGCGTAAATGACGGTGTTCTCAACTGCGTTGACCAACTGCTCATCAGTCATTGCTTCTAGTTCAGGACCTGTAAGCACTTTGCCTTCGTCTTTCTCGCCCAGCAGGTTAAGTTCTTTAGCTACAGCGGTTGCGGTGAGCTTGTGGTCTCCTGTAATCATGACAACGCGAATACCTGCGCTACGGCACAAGCTGATGGCGTCTTTTACTTCGCCGCGTGGCGGATCAATCATGCCCATGATGCCTACAAAGATAAGGTCTTTTTCAATGGTCTCATCAAAGCTGTCCATGTCTGCAGGGAGTTCTTTGTATGCAAAACCCAAGTTTCGCAGCGCCTGCAACGCCATCGCTTCAGTAACCTTTAGCAGCTCTGTTTTGTGTTCTGCAGTTAGTTTTTCGACTTTACCATTGTGTAGTATACGCGTGCATTTTTGAAGCACCACTTCAGGCGCGCCTTTCATGTAGGCAGTTTTCTTTTTGCCTGCTACATGCACGGTGGTCATGCGTTTGCGTTCAGAGGAAAACGGCACTTCAGCGATGCGGGGTTCTTGCTTGTATAACTCTTCCTTCCAAAGCCCAGCTTTTGCCGCGGTAACAATTAATGCGCCCTCTGTGGGGTCGCCTTTGATTTTCCATTTGTTGCTTTGGACGTCTTTCTCTAAGCTGGAGTCATTGCACAACGAAGCAACTTTTAGAAGCGTTTTTAGTTGCTCGTCGGGCGTGACGGTTTTGTCTTCTATTTGGAATTCGCCTTCAGGCGCGTATCCTGTGCCTGTGACTTTCATGGCGGTGTCGTTGAAGTAGATGCGTTGGACGGTCATTTCGCCTTTTGTCATGGTTCCTGTTTTGTCTGAGCAAATGACGCTGGTGCTGCCCAAGGTTTCTACGGCGGGAAGCCGCTTTACGATGGTGTTGACGCTTGCCATGCGGTACATTCCAATGGCTAATGCGCCTGTTACGATTGCGGGCAACGCTTCGGGAACTGCGGCTACGGCAAGGCTAACAGCCCACAGGATCATCTCAAGGACCGGACGCTGCTCAACAACGATGCCCACCGTGCCAACGCCGATGCATATGACCACGGCAAGGACACCGATTAGTTTGCCCACGCTTGCCATGCGCCGCTCTAACGGCGTTTTTTCTTGGCTGGTTGTTTGTACCATCTTGGCGATTTTGCCAAACTCTGTTTCCATGGCGGTTGTTGTGATAACGGCTTTGGCTCTGCCGTAAACAACTACGGTTCCAGTGAAAACCAAGTTACGCATATCGTTAAGCTGTGTGTCAGCTGCCAACGCTTTGGTGGTTTTGTCAACTGGCGCGGATTCGCCTGTTAGGGCGGCTTCGTCTAGTTTGAGGTTGTGTGCTTCAAGAAGCCGTGCGTCAGCTGGAACCTTATCGCCAGTGTATAGCAAAATCACATCGCCAGGCACTAGCTCTGCGGCGGGAACGGTAGTTTCTTTCCCGTCGCGCAGCACCGTGGCGGTTGGCGCCGTCATCTTTTTGAGGGCTTCTACAGCTTTTTCGCTGCGGTATTCCTGAGTGAAACCTAGCACTGCACTTGCGATGACTATGGCTACGATTATGAGTGCGTCGATGGTTTCGCCTATCCATAAAGAGAGTCCTGTGGCGATTAGCAGGATTATCATGAGGATGTCGGTGAATTGGGACAGGAATAGTTTGATGGGGGAGGTGCCTTTTTCTTTTTTGAGTTCGTTGGGTCCGTATTTGGCTATGCGGGTTTTTGCTTCTTCAGCGGTTAAGCCTTCTTGTTTAGTTTGAAGTTCCTCAAGTGCCTCTTCAGGTTTTAGGGCGTGCCAAGGTTTCACTGTGACATAACAACTCCGATTTCAGCTAACCCTTTCTCATTTACACCTATAGATGTTTCTGCACCATCCACACCAAACCTCCTTGCAGTGCCTCATTTTTGCTCCATAACCCTCAAAACAAGCCTCAAATCATGCATGCAAACCCGCGAAAAGACCACGTTTCTGCTAATAGATAGCCTCGACACAAAAACCCGCTTTACAGAGGCGCGCCTAAAGTTTTGGGGCGGTATGGGACGAAAAGTTCTTAAGGAATTGGGTATTTCTCCTAAGCGCAATAGAACGCAAGTTCACAACCTACAAAGGTTAAAATACCCGAATAGAGAGGTGAAAAGTATGGAAAATATTTACGCCGCAATGCTTCTTCACAAGGCAGGTAAAGAAATAACTGAAGATTCAGTTACAAGCGTCCTTACTGCAGCAGGAGTTACTGTTGATGCAGTACAAGTCAAAGCATTAGTTGCTTCACTAAGCGAAGTTAACATTGATGAAGCAATCAAGGCAGCACCCACGATGATGGCAGCATCCGCCGCCCCAGCAGCCGCCCCAGCAGAAGACAAACCCGCAGCACCCAAAGAAGAACCCAAGAAAGCAGAAGACGACAAAGCCAAAGAAGAGGAAGCACTCGAAGGACTCGGAGCACTATTCGGGTAAACTCGCCCACTCCCTTCATTTTAATTCCTACCCTAATTTACATCCTAAACCGTTTTCTTTTTCAACAAACCTTCTCTGAACCCAAAAACTAACTAAGTGAAAAATAGGGCTTAGATGGCTGGGTCAGGCGCTGTTGACGAAGTTGTTGGCGGCGTTGGCTGTGCTGGTTGGGGTTGTTTTCCGCGTTCAGCAAGCATTTTTGCTCCGACAACAGGTAGCCAGCCCAGAATAATTGGCAGCGTTGCGGGTAATCCTCTTGAGGGCAGCATCGCGGACAACTCTGGATTTATCAATGTGAGTTCGAATATACCAAAGGATATGCATATTGCCGCCAAAGCTATCAGCGCGATTTTCTTTCCGTATCGTTTGTAGGTTTGTGTTATGAGTATGCCTGAGAAGAAGAAGTCGCCTAGTCCTAGCATTAGGATTTGTATGGCGCCCTCGGCGTTGTAGATGAAAGGTATTGTTGGGAATGCTACTAGGACGGGTAAGCCTAAGCCTGAGATGTGTTCGGCGGCTTCAAGCATGGTTCCTGTAACCCAGACCAAGATGATGTCCATGATGGTGAGGGCGGCTCCGAATATGAACACGGTTTTCCAGCTAAACAAGCTACTCAAGTACACCACGATTAGTATCGCAAAAAGTATGCCATAAACATCCACCAAGTACGGGAACCATATCGCTGACGGCGTGCCTGCTTCTGAGAACATACCGCTAAAGAAAAAGAACGAAAACAAGAACAACGCAGGCGCCAACGCTCCTAGGTACCACCGCTGTTTTGCACCCTGTTTTTGTGCAATAACTAAGACGGCGAAGGCGTATGTTGCTAGTCCTGCAAATGCCAAGGTGCCGTAAAGCTGCAATTCAGCGGGCATTGCCCCCAGAAAACCTGCGGCGCCTGCTACTATGCTTACGATTATGAATACTCCGCAGTAGAGCATAAGGCGGTTGTTTTTCATGTCGGAAAACGTGTAGGAAACAGTGAAGAGCAGCGAGGAATACGAGAACAAGAACAGGGCTAAAATGGCCATGCTGGGTATGAAAACCACTATGGAAACGGCAACGGCAATCATGCCCGCCATGAGTAGGGTGTCGCGGGTTTGCAGTTCACGTTCTTCTACCGTAGCTTTTAGTTTGGTTTCGGCTTTTGTGCTTAGAAAAGTAGCTACTAGCGTTACAATGAACAGTATCGAGGGCATGAGGATGTCGAATCGCATAGAAACCCAACTATCACACGGGCATTTAATTCTTTACCCGAATCCAAAGCGGCAACAAACCTGAAGAAACCCGCAAAAACACCAGGATGCAAAAAACAAAAACTTGGCAGTAAATGAAAAAAGGATGCTTGAAAACGAAGGAAGACCTTAGCTTAAAAATGGAGCTTAGTATCTTCGGGGTGGTCTTCGTTTAGCATAACATTCGCGGCAGTAAACTGGCCTAGTACCGTCTGGCTTGAATGGAACTTCACATTCCTTTCCGCAGTCAGCACAGGTAGCCTTGTGGAATTCTCTATTATACACTATTTCAACTCCTATTGCAGTCGGTGCAAAACAAGCTTGCACAAAACCACAATCTACAACCAATGGTTTAAACTTATCCATCCCAAACCCTCAGATAAACATGTCTGGGAGCATAAAACGTCTGTAAAAAGAGTTTGAATTGCTTAGTTTAGTGGCTTGTAGAAAAGGAAAAGAACCGTGAAGCAGCCTTCAGGTTAAAAGATGCGTTGTTGCTCCCCTTCGTTTTGTGTGGCTTGATTTTTAGGGCGTACGCGATAGTTCTGGGGAGCTAAAGTGGCTACTTGTTTTGGGTTTATCTGTTTCTTCGCCTTGCCCATACATGTTTGGATTCAAAACTTACGTTCCTGCGGGTCTGTTCTTGTACTCTGGCATTGTGTTTTGCGTAACATTCTTTGCAGTAAACAGGTTTGCCTTCAGTTGGTTCAAAGGGAACCCTTGCAGTTCCACCGCAGGCGGTACATTTGGCTTCAAACAGCGTTTTTTGTGTTATAACATTCACCTCTTTTTCTTTCAATCCTTGGAAATACTCAAAAAAATAATTCCCGATTATATCTAATAGAGGGTCGCATTAAACATAAAGGTTGCCGTCAAATACTCCAAAAAACTCCAAGCCACTGCGGAAGTAGCTGTGAACTGAAAGGTTTTATTAGTTGATCGCAAGAACGGTATTTGCAGCTGAGTCCCACATGAACTTCAAGTTAAACCATATGTTTGTACATGTTTGTGTTCTCTTCTTCGTTGCAGGGCTACTTTTTACTTGTGTTCCCAACGCAAATGCGACTCCAGCTGCCTCCTGGGTCACCATAAGCTCCACCTACCCCAACGACAGCCCCATATACCTACCCGCAGGCAAAAACAACACGTTTTCTTTTGAAGCCCTGTGGAGTTACGGTGCCAACGCAGGTCAAGCCATAGAAAACGCTTCCTTAAGCATACAGGTAACCAACAGCCAAGACACTGTAGTCAACACTTTGAGCCTCAATGTTTCTCGTGGACTTTGCTTTTTTAATTACTCCTGCTTGGACGCTCAGGTTTTAACGTTCACGCCAACGAAGCTGGTTACCTCTGATGGGGCTGAGTGGACGGGTGAGCTTTTGGATGCAGGCGAGAACCTGTTTGGGTTGCAGGCGCAGCCAATGGTTGTTTGGTGGGACACTTTTGAGGTATCCCTTGTAGACTGCTCCACCGCCGCTTTGGGGGAAACAGAGGTCTACGTTAACGTTACCCATATGCTGCTTCCACCCGAAGGCTTAACATTGCCTGCATGGGCAACCTACAACAACCAAACATTTCTGCCCAAAGCCGCCCAAAACGCAACGGTAACCATAAACGGCGTCAAAGCCCAAACAACCTCAAATGCAGGAGTTTACACGGCAAACGTTTCAAACATGCTCTTTACTGCTTACGTCCACGTCGAGGTTTCACAGGAAGACTGGGTTACAAACCACACTGGCTTTAGCTTCACCCACAACGCAAACGCTCCCCTCTGGCTTTTTGCCGGTGCCGCGGGGCTTGTCGGTTTTGTTGCTTTGTTGTTTTTGCATTTTCTTTCTCAACGCAGGGTTACGGGCGGTTTTTCGTTTGGGCGGAAGGATTTCTCTTTTCTTGGGGGTTTGTTGTTGGCGGCTGCGTCTGTTGTTAGCCTTTACTGGGGATTGGTTGGGATAGAAGGTGTGCTGCATGGGTTTGATTGGCTGCTGCTTTGCTCAGGCATAGCATCGTTTGGCTTAGGCTTAATGGGCTCTTTTTATGCTGTAAAAAAGAAAAACCAAGCATTTGCAATTTTAGTAACCGTTGCGCCCTTGCTCACAAACATAGTTTTTGTCCAGATTTCCCTGTCCAGTTACAATTTGGCGTTGTCTTGGGGCATAATGATTCTTGGGTTCGCCGTAGCTTTTTTCAGCGGCTTGTTGCTATCCAACGCAGACACGCAATTCTCCCAAGCTCGTTAACGAGTGCCGCCGTTGAAGTGCACGTTTAGCAGGGCAAGGGTTGCAAGTAGGGCTTCTTCGGTTCGCACGGTTTCAGTTCCCTGGTTGGGCACGGTGTTTAGCATAAAATCGACTAAGTCGTTTATGTTTTCGTCTTCGTCTTTGGCGATTTCAAAGAGCCCGCGGGTGGGTGCTCCAAACAGTACAAGGACGGTTTTGGCTTTTTGCCATTGTTTGCCTATGTTTTCTTTGGCTTCTTGGAAGCTGTAGGCAAACTTGGAGGTGCCAATGACCAAGTCAAAACAGCGGTTCTCTAAGAGCCGGCTCAACGACCTAGTTTCAACTGTGACCTTATAACCCCAGTACTGGCTAATTTCGTCGCGGCTGGCAAGCTCAACCTCCACGTTACCGTCCTTGACCCGCGCAATCTTCACTGTCAAACGCAAATTAACCACGCAATCCGCTTTAGGCAAAAACGCCGCTCGTTCAACTCCAACATCGACCATCACGCCGTCTTTGGCTTTGGAAACAACCACTCCTTCTCGGTATTCCCCCACCTGCAAATCGCGGATTTTTCCTTTGAGGGGGTGATGGGGCGTTCGTAGGGGCGGTAGGATTCCTGCAAACTGTAGTTCAGGTTTGATTCCGTAGAGTCGTTTGCGCAGGTACTGGGGAGTTTCCATGTAGCTGAGTAGGGTTTCTATGAGTTCTAAGTCACGGTGTTGCTTGGTTTTAGGGTCGTCGGCGTAGACTATTATTTCGTCGACGCAAAAGATTGCCCCAGCGCGTCCAATGGATCCGATTTTGGCGGTTTTTTCTCTTAGATGCGGGGTGTCGGCGATTACTGAGGCGGGTACTGCTATAATCAGTTGTTTTTTAGTCACGCGTATTCATCCTCGATGGAAAATAGGGATTGTATGTCTAGCATAGGAATCCAGAAATCAAATATAAACCTGCAGATGCATTGGTAACTGGGAGATTAGCTCATGGCATTTGTCGATAATATAGATGCAACACGGTCAATTGACAAAGATAACATGCTTTCCTATTGTGTTGACGCCGCAAAACATTACAGGGAATCAGCAGAAAACGCACAAAAAATCCGCTTAAACTACTCTAAACCCGCAAACATAATTATTGCAGGCATGGGCGGCTCAGGCATCGGCGGCGAACTGATCAAAGACTACACCCACAACAGCGTCCCCATTCCTATAGAAGTCAACAAAGACTACTATTTGCCCGCGTATGCCAACGAGAAAACCCTTGCGCTCATGGTGAGTTACTCAGGAAAAACCGAGGAAACCCTTAGCAGCTTTTTAGATGCTATAAAACGCAACTGCATGATTTTCTGCATAACCTCAGGCGGACCCATGCTAGAATACGCCCAAAAGCTGGGGTTGCCGTACCTGCAAGTGCGTGGGGGTATGCAGCCGCGTGCTGCCTTGCCGCATCTGTTTGTGCCCTTGCTTGTCTGTATGGAAAAACTCGGGTTTGCCCCGCGTACCTTAGAAGACCTCTCCCAAGCCATCACCCTCATGAAGCAAATCAGCGTGGAGAACGCACCCCAAAAACCCGCAGACACAAACCCTTCAAAGACTTTGGCTTTGAATTTGCATGGCGCAGCACCTGTCGTGTATGGTTCTGACATTTACCGCGGCGTGGTTATGCGTTGGAAGCAGCAGTTTAACGAAAACAGCAAGGTGCCCGCGAAATGGGAAGTTTTTAGCGAACTGAATCATAACGAGATTGTCGGCTGGGAAAACGATACTCAGTTAGGCAAAGATTACGCTGCCGTTTTGGTTCGCGACCAAGCTGAATCCGTAGCTATTCGCAGCCGAATTAAAATCACCAAAGGTCTAATGCAGTCTGTGTTGCCTAAACAGTTCGAGTTTTGGGCGCGCGGCGACAATGACCTTGCCAAAATGCTCTCCACCGTGCTTGTCGGAGACTTTGTAAGCGTATACTTGGCGCTGTTACGCAACGTAGACCCCACGCCCGTCAACAGCATAAACACCCTCAAAAAACAGCTTGAAGAAAACAAAGTAAAAGAAAAAGTAATCCGCGAACTAGAAAAACTCGCGGCAAAATAGACCTAAGCTTTTTCAACGAATGCTTTGAAAGCTTCTTCGACAGCTTCCAGAGGCAACATCTTGGGCGGATGCTTAAACCCGTAAGCACAAACCGCATCCAAAACACCCTTCTCCTTCTTATCCAAAGCCAACTTCATAGCGCGCAACACATCAAAGAGTACGCTGCCTGCGTTGGGGGCATCTACAGTGGAGAATTTGAGGTCAATTCGCATGGGAGTGTTGCAAAAGTATGTGCCGCTGACCCAGAAGTAGCTGTCACGTTTGTTTTGCAGAAAATCCACGTAATCAGTTGAGCCCGCGACGACTTCGGTTTTGTAGGGCAGCGAGGAGGCTACGGCTTGGGTTTTTATCTCGCGTTTAGCGTTGCGGGTACGCTCCATGGTATCTAAGGATTCGGTTCCGCCGCCTACATCTAGCTGATAGGTTTCGTCGATTTTCACGCCGTTCTTGCTTAGCAGCTGTAGTAGCGTTTTGTGTAGCGCCGTGGAGCCTACTTGGTTAACTAAGTCGTCTCCGATTAGGGGTAAGCCTGCGTCGGTGAAGCGTTTTGCCCACTGTGCGTTGCTGGCTATGAACGTTGGAGTAGCGTTTACAAAGCCGCAGTTTGCTTCTATAGCTCTGTGCGCGTAGAATTCGCAAGCTACGGATGCGCCGCTTGGAACCAAACACAAAACCACCTCAGCGCCCGAACTCTTAAGCACGGCTACAACGTCAACGGTGGGGTCTTGGCTAACTTCTACAACTTTGCCCGTGGACTCGCCAACACCATCCAGCAGCGAACCCTTCTGCACCACCACACCCAACTTGGGCACATCCGCAACTTTGGGCGCGTTATTTGGAGCAGCAAAAATCGCTTCTGAAAGGTCCTTGCCCACCTTGCGCGCGTCAACATCAAACGCCGCTACCACTTCGATGTCCTTGGGAGTTAAGCCGCCTAAACTGGGATTTCGCAAACCCACAAAATCCTGTTTGGGCGCACCGTAATATTGCAGCCCCTGAATCAAGGCTGAAGCGCAGTTACCCACGCCAACTAATGCAACTTTAACTTTCGGCATCCATGCCACCTACTACTTGGCTTTTCTTATTCACAATTCCCTATAAAAGGATACAGTGTCCCCACACAGCAGCTGGTTTGTAAACTCGCGGGGAAGCTTACGCTTTTATTTTCCAGATAGGTACTTTTACGGTGGAGATTAATCTTGTATGATAGTTTTTGAGCGCCCTGGACCTGCAAACACTCTTCAAGTTGTGGAAGCCGCCGCAAAAGATGCAGCGCGTGTGGAATGCGTGGTTGTGGCTTCTGTTACGGGTGAGAGCGCCGTTAAAGTTGCCCAGAGAATCAGCGGCAAGAAGGTTGTTTGTGTGACTTGTCCGCAGGGTATGAGTTTGCAGGTGAATAACATGAACGAGGACGTGTTCGCCGACATCCCCGAGCTTAAGGCACGGCGCGACTCTTGGGTCAAACAAGGGCTCGAAGAAGTGCCTATGTACCTCACAGCGAAAAACCAAGCAAAACTTGCCGAGCTCAACGTGCAGGTCGTACGCGGAACCATCCCCCTGTTTGGACCCACCTTCTCCATGCGCAGCCACCTCAAAAAAACCACAGCCCTTGACATCATGGCAAAAACCTTAGAACTCATCTCCACAGGCACTCTGGTGTGCCTAGAAACCGTACTCATGGCAACCGACGCCGCAGCAATCCCACAACAAACCCGCGTCCTTGCCTGCGCAGGAACCGAACTGGGTCTTGACACCGCATGGATAATCCGAAACAGCCCCTCAGCCCAACTCTTCCACCCAACCAACGGCCTACGCTTCCTAGAATGCATAGCCAAACCCGAACTCCCACGCATCCCAAAAATCAACGCCAAATACCTCAGCTAAAACCCCACACCTTTCTTTCACCAAACCTATTAGCAGCCTATTAGGATGCTGATATTAATTGTATGCAGAAACCATAGGGGGAGGGGGGTCAAAGAGCTTGGTTTGGGTGGGAAGGGACTTGTGTGAGGGTTAGTTCCATTTTTTTAGGAACAGGTTGGCTTTTTGTTGGAGTTTTTGTCTGCTGCTGTTTTTGTGTTTTTCTGCAAAAGTTAGCACTTTGGTTTTGTCTTGCGGGTCTAACGTTTCAAAAAAGCTGTCGAAGGTGTCTAGGGCGGTTTGGGCGATTATGCGTTTGCATTCTGCGGTTAGGTGTGGGGTTAATTGGAGGTTTTCTACCTGCAAAAGTGCGTTGGTGATTTTGGGGATGAGATACGGTTTGGCTTGGGCGATTTTTGCGGCGTTGTTTACGGTGTTGGCGACGGTTATTAGGTAGTCGCTGTTTAGCAGAGCGAAGTAGCGTTCAAAGTTGGGGTCGAACTTTTTTTGTGTATCTACGCTGCATAGGTTGGCTATGGCGGCGCTGGCGTTCCAAGTGAGGATGCGGTATTTGCTGTCTAAGAGGGACATGAAAAAGTCCATGTGCGGGTAGATTTGTGTGGGGTGTTTTTCGGTTAGGTCCATGAGGACTTTGCTGCAGCCGTATCGGATGGCTGCTTTGGGGGAAGAAACGCCTTCAAGAACGTGCTGTAGTAAACTAAAATCGTCTTCAACTTTCTGGTAGAGCTCCTCTTTGCTCAATGTCTTGTCTGCAAGCATCTGCAAAATTAAAGCCACAACATCACCTACAAGTAACTGTTGCGCCCAAACGGCATAAAAACTTTACCGCACAACCAAAAACGGCGCTGCTACGTGAACAGTTTAAAACCTACTTCGCCCGCTTTCTTCAAAACCTCATCAATTAGCAACCTTCGTATACGTTCCGCAGTTACTGTGCCTTCTTCGCGTTCATGCTCTGCCACATGAGCTTCCACCGCACGATTCATACCCATCAAATCAGGAACCAACAAAATCTCAAAACCGCACTCACACGTAATCAAAGGCAACCGCTGCTTTAGATGTGCTTCAACATCCACCATTGTTTCTGTCCTCGCAATAAACCAGCATACCCAAGAGCCTAAAAGAGAATGCTTCGAAAGCCACAATATGCCCAAAACAAAAACTTCATCCAAACCAATGCACCCGCCAAGTGTAATGCGCCTGTTTTTCTGTTTATGTGCTCTTGGTTGTAGCTATTTTATGTCAGGGTTTTTGCTGCTTGATTTGGGTTTGCAGTATTATATAGTGGGTTTCTATAAATTGAAAAATTTTATATAGTTCTGATTTGAAACATGCTTTTGCTAATTTAAGGAGAACAAAAAAATGAACCTGAAAATTAGTAACAGACAACTGTTTTCTGCAGCCACTTTGATTCTTCTTCTGTCTATATCTGCTTTTGCAGCAAGCATAAACACTACTTCAGCGCATGACCCTTCTTGGAGCATCCCAACATATGCCTTCATTAGCGTAGCTCCTACATCAGTCGGTGTAGGTCAACCCTTGGTGATAACAGTTTGGCTAGACAAGGTGCCTCCGACCGCAAACGGTGCATACGGAGACCGCTGGGACGACCTTACAATTGAAGTCACAAAACCCGACGGCAGCACCACCACTATAGGACCCTTCACATCTGACCCCGTGGGTTCTGGCTACGCCTCATACACCCCCGACCAAGCTGGCACTTACACTTTTCAATTCCACTTCCCTGGCGACACAATAACTGGTGAACCCGTTAACCCAAGCGGCTACACACGCTACACCGAATACATAGGTGACTACTACGAACCCAGCACAAGCGAAGAAGTAACCATCACAGTTACACAGGAAGAACGCGAATTCTGGCCTGAAAACCCACTGCCAAATAGCTACTGGGAACGCCCAATATACGCCGAAAACCGTCTCTGGGGACAAATCTCTGGTAACTGGGTAACAACGCCCCCGAGCAGCTTCAACCCCTACACCACAGCACCCGAAACGTCACACATAGTCTGGACCCGCGAATTAACCTTTGGCGGCATAGCAGGCGGACAATTCGAGGATATCCCCTACTACGACGGACTTTCATACCAACGATACATCCCCTCCCCCATCATAATACAAGGTAGACTCTACTACAACGAGTACCCAGACCTGCGATACGTCATCGATGGTTATCCCCCAGGTTTTTACTGTGTTGACTTGCGCACTGGAGAAACCTTGTGGTGGAAAAACGATACCGTGAATTTTGGTCAAGTGTACGATTTTGAATCGCCCAACCAGCACGGAACCTTTGCTTATCTATGGAAAACCGATGGCTCCACTTGGTACATGTATGACGCGTTTAACGGCAATGACTTGTGCACCATAATAAATGTGCCTTCAACGGGAGCTGCATTTAGTGCTTCACTAAAGAGCGATAGCCCCGATGGAAGCATCCTGATCTACAACGTCGGAAGAGAAAACTCATGGATAGCCTGCTGGAACACAAGCGAAGCAATCATGTACCCAAGCTATGAAGCGGGAAGCAACTATTACTGGAACTGGCGACCCAAACCAAACCAAATAATTGACGCCCAATACGGATACACCATGAACTCGACACTGTCAAGTCAAATACCCCCAGATGCATCTGTTAGCGGAATTGACTCGGAAAACCAGATACTGCTTTTCTCCACAGGCATGTCACGGTTGTACCAGACAATTCTTCCTTCCCCTACAGCCTACACTGACTGCGCAATTAGCCTAAACCCCGACAGCTTTGGCGAACTGCTGTGGATAAAAGAACGACCCTGGCCAGTTGGTAATGTAACCTTGAACATGGGCAACGTTGGCTCCAACGCATACGCTGTTTGGATAAAAGAAACCCGCGAATGGTACTGCTATAACCTCACCACAGGACAAGAAATGTGGACTTCTACTGTTCCACAGACATCATGGGACATGTACGGAATGGGCGGTGCTATGGCTTACGACAAACTGTTCTCGTATGGCTACGGCGGAATCCTCTACTGTTACGACCTGCCCACAGGTAATCTGGACTGGACATACATTGCAGAGGGCATAGGCTTTGAATCATACTACGGCAATTACCCGCTGTCATTAGGAGCTATAGCCGACGGTAAAATCTACATGTACTCTACTGAGCACTCACCTACAAAGCCTCAATGGCGTGGCTCCCAAATACGCTGCATCAACATCGAAGACGGAGCTGAACTTTGGACTATAGACCACTGGGGCAACCGACCCGCCATAGCCGACGGCTACTTAGTTGACCTCAACCTTTACGACAACCGCCTCTACTGCTACGGCAAAGGACAAACAGCCACCACAGTCTTAGCCCCCGACACAACTGTCCCACTAAACACACCCGTCCTAATACAGGGCACAGTTACTGATCAGTCACCAGGCGCCAAAGACACTCCCGCAATTGCCGACCAATACATGACTCAGTGGATGGAGCACCTTTACATGCAAAAGCTAATTCCCGCAGATGCCCAAGGAGTCACCGTGCACCTAACTGCACTTGACCCAAACAATAACGTGCAAGACATCGGCTATGTCACCAGCGACATGAATGGCTTATACAGCACTACCTGGACACCCCCAGTTGAAGGCGTCTATACTGTAATGGCAACCTTCGAAGGCACCAACTCCTACTTTGCATCCTACGCAGAAACCGCCATGTCAATCGGGGAAACCTCAGCAAACCCCATAGTATCCGCTTCACCAACAAGCGCCCCCCCACCAACAAGCGAAACACCAACCACCACCTACATAGCAATTGCAGCCGCAGCCATAATCATCATAGTCGCAGCCGCCGCAATCCTCCTACACAAACGCAAATAACCCAACCCCCTCTTTTTTACCACCCCAAAACCCAAAAGCAAACTTACGCTTAACCAAAAAGGGACTCAATTTTACCAGTAAAAACAAAAATTTTCAATGTGTCAGGAAAAGGGAAATAAAGCACAACAACGTTTCAACTACATCACACCCCAAAAGACCGCGACCAACCTTGTGGGGCCGTCGTCTAGCTTGGATTAGGATACATGCTTGGGGTGCATGCGATCCTGAGTTCAAATCTCAGCGGCCCCACCACCACCTAATCCGCAGTTGTTTTGATTTGGTTTTAGTAGTTGTTTAGGGCGTCGGTGTATTCGTTGGGCTCTAGGGTTTTGGGGTCTGCTGCGGCTATGTTTTGGCAGTCGGCGGGTTTTTCTGGTTGGGCGGGTGTTGGGCAGGTGCCTTTGCATTGTGGAATTGGCGCGGATTTGGTTGAGCGCAGGATGTATCTGCCTTGTACGAGTTCGCCTAGGTACTCATTGTTTGTTGTCCAGACTTGGGTGCCGTCTACCCAGCCGATATAGTTGGATTGTTTGTCAAAAAAACGGTTTTGCCAAATAAACCCGAAATATTCTCCATTTAAACGGTAAATCGATTGTGTCAAAACTTTTTCACCAAAAATATTTGCCTTATGCTAGATAAGCTGTTTCGTTAGATATAAGGGCTGTGAACTGCTGGGTTGCAGATAAGAAAAGAGAAGAAAGAGGGTTTTATTCAAACCAGTTGTTGTCTGGGCGTACTTTGTTTTTTAGGTCCCAGGTGTTGATGATGCTGTCTGGGAATTTTAGGTGTTCGTCGTCAAAGCCGAATTTTCTGTAGAGGTATTGCCAAAAGCCGCAGTCTTGGGCTTCTCTTTCGGCAGAGTGTAATGTGCCGTTATCGTCCATGTAGTTGCCGTTGAATCGGGTAAACGTGTTGCCTCCTGCGCTGTCGCGGGTGTAGTAGTATCCATCGTCGGTGTTGTAGTATACTTCGTTGCCTTCTTTGTCCCAGCCAACTAGTAGCATTTTGCTCATGGGCAAGGGGGCAAAAGGTATGATTGAGCGCCCGTCTGGTCCGATGATGACTGTGGAGAGCTCTTTTATTTGGACGTTTCGCCGCTGGTTAAGCTCGCTTATCTGCTGGAAATAGCTCACTTCAGAATCCAACAACTTCATCACAGCATTCTTCGCAGACGAAGCAGGTAAAGACGACTTTACAAGCTCTGCAACCTGTTTTATCCCTTCAACTTGCTGTCTATTAAGGGTGTAAGCCGATTTGCCCTGATCAAACCTGTACTCAGGATTTGAACGGATGGCTTTTAGTTGATTTGCGATTTTTTCGGTTTGTTCTCTGCTTAAACCTTGACCGATATCTTTTGACATAGCAAAATCACAATACAGCCTAAACCGAACACGCTGATATCACTTTCGTTTATTTCCTAAACACGCAACTGTCTGGATTCGTTTATGCAAATTTTCGGCAGCAAATGATGCGTAAAAAACAGGCATGCCGTTGTTCCTGAAAAGCCAAAGCGTAAATCCGTCTGGCAGATGCAAGTGGCAGTTATGCTTTTTCCGTTTTAAGGAGTACAGAGCAAAATCCAACAGCGCCTTGAAGAATCAACCTCATCAAGGTCAAAGAACAGATGGGCATAACGCTACGTTACGTTTTGGGTGCCTTCGCGTATGTCTGCTATGTGGGGGAGGTTGCTTAGGATTATATGGCGTCTCCAGGGGCTGCGTATGGTGCGGGCAAGCTGATCCAACAAAAAGAGGGGTCGCCTGACGTGTTGATAGAAGGCGGCGTGAATCATTTCTCGTATTTCTTTTTGGGGCACTGTGTTTGGGGAAATCGTGCATACGCCCACGCCTGTTTCCCAATGCACCTCCTCACGTAGCAGACCCTTAGCCATGAATTCGTTCCAGATGTCATTTCCAGGATGTGCGCCCAAGATGTTGAATTGGGGCAGGTCTATGGGGACGCGTTTGGCAAAGTCTATGGTGTTTTGGATTTCCTTGCGGGTTTCAGTTGGGGCACCGACTATAAAGGAGCCGACGATGACGTCTACGCCTGCTTTTTTGGCGGTTCGCACCGCGTTTTCGGCTTGCTGGGGGGTTATGGTTTTGTTGTAGTAGTTTAGGATTCGCGGGTTGGCGTTTTCGATGCCAAAGTAGAGGATTTTGAGTCCTGCTTTTACCATTTCGTAAACTAGTTCGTAGCTGCAGTTATCGACTCTGCCCTCGCATATCCACTCAAAATCCAGCTTCTCTTTGCGCATGCCTCTGCAGATTTCTATGGCGCGTTTGGGGTTTAACGTGAAGCTATCATCCACAAAAATCAGTTGCCGGTAGCCTTCGTCGTAGAGCAGTTTTAGCTCTTCTAACGTGTTTTTTGCAGAGCGTGGACGCCAAAGGTTCTTGGCGATTTGGGTGCAGCTGCAAAAACGGCAACTGTAAACGCAGCCCCTGCTGGTGACTATGCTGGTAAACTTTTTAGGTGCCACATTTGCCCCCGCCATCAAACAATGATAATCAACATCTAGTAAGCCGCGGTTTGGGAAGGGCAACTCGTCAATGTTTTTTATCAGGGGCTGGTCAGGATTCTCTACTACCTCACCGTTGCGTCTAAAGGTTATGCCTTTTACCGCGTTGAAGTTCTCGCCGTTTTCTACTGATAACGCCAACTCCGTGACGGTTTTTTCGCCTTCTCCGCGAACCACCACGTCCACCTGCGGGTACTTTGCGAGGATGCGTTTTGCGTTAAACGTTGCGTAGTGATTGCCAAAGACCACTATTGTGTCGGGGCGTTTTTGTTTGATTTTGCTGCTTAGTAACGCTGCGGTTTGTCCTGAAGAAGCTAACGCTGAGAAACCTACCACGTCAGGTTCCTGCCTTAGAATCCATGCCACCGTCTCATCTACTGTCAAACCCAACCCGGGCTGGTCCAAAACTGCAACCTCCGCGCCCGCTTGCTCTAAAACCGCAGCCAAATACAAGATGCTTAACGGCGGAAACGCAGCTATAGATTTTCTAGCCTCACGGGGGTCAATTCCCTCATTAGGGCTAACACTAACAAGACAGAACCTCATAACGCTCGTTTAGTCTCTATCACCATAGTATGCAAATAAATCTTTAGGTAAACCACAAAACAGCAAAAACCAAAGAAAATAGCAAACAGGCAGTTAAACAAAAAAAGAGAAAGGGGGAATTGTTGGTTTTAGGTGTTTATTTTTTGCGTCGTAGGACCATTGCAACTGCTGCTAGGGCTACGATGATGATGGCTACTGCGGCTATGACGATGTAGGTTTCTGTTGGTAGGTTACCTGTTGTTGGTGGTGGGGCTACGCTTGGTGTTGGGACGACTTCGCCTGCTTGTGCTGCTTCTACGCCAACTGCTGTTTCTGCGCATGAGGGCCAGTAGGATTTTGTTCCGTCAAACGCTGCGACTATGGAGTATTCACAGTCTGCGTCTGGGGGTGTCCACATGGCTTTGAACATGCCGCTTGCGTCGCTTGTGACAGTTCCGATGGTTACTGTGTCGCCGTTAGAGGAGACAGCAGTTAAGGTTACGGGAACGCCGTTGACATCTTGTGAGAGTGGGTATTGCTTGTAGACGTATTTCATCCATTCAGTCATGTCTGCGTCAGCGATGGCTGGTAGGTCTTTGGCTCCTGGGGATTGGTCAGTAACGGTGCCTTCAATTAGGACGCTTCTGCCATACGATACAACTTTGGGTGAGGCGGAAACGATTGTTTCTGTTTCACCTTTGCCAAAGGCGTAAAGTTGCATGTCATAGGAGTCAAGGTCTACTAGGTAGCCGTCTGCGATTACTACGTAGGTTCCGTGTTGTACTGCGCTCCAGTGGGGTATGGTCCAGATTTCGTTGCCTTCATATGCATCGACACAGCGTAGTCTGGCGCCGCGTGGCAGAGGGTCAATGGGGGAGTGTTCGCTGGTTACAACGTAGACTTTTCCGTCAGCAATTGTGCCCATCTTGAGCGGGAAGTTCTGACCGTAGAGTCCTTCACCTGTGGGGTCTGAGGCTTCATATGTCCATTTTAGATTGCCGTTTGAGATGTCATAGCAGTAGATTACTCCGCCGTATCCGACTGTGTAGAAGTTGCCGTATGCAACTGCTGATTGAGGTTCAAAGATGTCCCAAGCAACTTGAGACTCGGTTGGTCCCCAGATCTGTTCACCAGTATCTAAGTCGTAGCCGACCCAGCGTATGGTTTCTTTTTCACGCAGTACGAATACGCCGTCTTCAGCGCTTACAACACCAGTTTGCATTGTAATGTTGCCAGCGGGTGCGTGGTAATCCTTGCGCCACATCAATTGTCCTTCTTCACCAGGCTTTAGGCTTATAGCCCAAACCGTCCAGGGGTCATAACTATAGTAGGTTGTTCCCAAGTTATAGCCGATGATACGGTCGTCTAGAACAGCCCAGATGCGTCCAGGCAAGTCAGTGGGTATGGATACGTTCCAAGTGTAGGGGTCTACAAGGAATTCGGGTCCACCTGCACCTGTAACTTCCCACATGTAGGGTTCGCTTACGTCAATGGTTGCTCCTGGCCAGAGCCTGTATTGCCAAGCGTCAGTTCCAAGGGGTCCACCGATGGGTATAGCGTCGCTTGAGTTCCACAGTGCCATCCAGCCGTTTCGGGTGTCAATTTGGTATATCAGGATTTCTCCGTTTGGACCAAAGGTTCGTGTTCCCGAAGGTACGCCTGTGAGGCTCATAATCCAGTCACCAGTGAAGGCATCGTACATATCCCAGCGGGCTGTGTCTCCACGTCCACCAGTTGCCCACAGATAACCAAAGGCTCCGTGCTGGTTGGGCGAGCTATAGTAGTAGATTTGTCCAAAGCTCAGCGTGGGGTAACCTTCCCAGTTACCGTATTGGCCACCACCGCCTGTTAATCGTACATCTACGGGGTCGCCGCGGCCTGTGCTGTTGTTGCGCCAAAGTTCTTCACCTGTTCGTAGGTCAACTGCTACGATGTCAGTCCAGTACTGTGAGTGTCCGTGACCGTATTCTTTGTAGTAGAGTACACCGTTAATGACAACGGGGTTTAGCCATCTGCCTTCATAGGCTAATCCTTGATGGTATGCGTGGGAGTCATATTCTGCGCCTCCGACAAGACCACCAAGAGATACGGGTTTGGCCCAGTTGATGTGTGCTGTTTCGGGTGCTCGGGTGTAGGCTGCGTATGCGTTAGTTGGGTTGCTTAGCCAGTTTCCTGCTATGGTGTTCCAGTTCCTGTGTACTGCGCTTATGGGGCGAGTCCAGTAGGTGTTGGAGTCAGGAACAGGAGTGTCTTGCCATGTTGGAATGGGGTCTGACTGCACTACCAACTCAACTTCCCAACTGTCGCTGGGTTCAAAGTAGTGGTCGCCAACGACGTTTAGCCATTGCCCAGCGGCAATTCCAACATCGGGGACATTAATTGTTTGCCCGGGGAAGTGCGCTGTGAAGGTGTAGGTTCCAATTTGGTCAGGGGTATATAGAGCCCAAAAGCCAGAGATGGTGTCTGCGGTGAATGGACCTAAAGTCTCGGTTGCACCGTCAGGTTCTCTAACTTCTATGGTTATACCCTGCCAAGGTGTACCACCCCAGCTTAAGGGGTATGGCGGGGTCAAGTCTAACCATCCAGTTACATATGCGGGCTGGTTGACTTGTACAGGATTTGGTATTGCAGTGAGGTAGATGTAGGGGGTCATTGTCCAGCTTTCAGCGTTAGTTGTGGGCAGGGTCATAAATGCCGACGTTGCCAGTATAGCTGCTAAGGTCAAAGTAACAACTGCAGTTTTCGATAAAGATTTGTTCAAGAATCTTTTTTCTCCTATTTGATAAGTAGGAACTATTTCCAATAGTACGGTTAATAAAACTTTGTAAACTATGTCTCGGTCTAAAGCCTCGGGTTTTTCTCAGTATGAGGCAGCGACTGATTTTTATTGAACAATTTGCAGTATTTTTTGTGTGATTAGACAATGAAGGTTATTGCGTTTAACGCAAGTGCACGCAAAGACGCGAATACTGCGGTTCTTCTTAACCGTGTCTTAAAAGTTCTCGAATCTGAAGGCATAGAAACCGAGCTGGTTCAGTTAGCGGGGCAGCAAATCCGCGGCTGCACAGCATGCCAAATCTGCAAAGAAAAAAAGAACAAACAATGCATCATCGAAGACGACAAAGTCAACGAATACATCGAAAAAATGCACGCCGCCGACGGCATATTACTGGGCTCGCCCACGTACTTTAGCATGATGACCCCCGAAATGAAAGCCTTAATTGACCGAGCAGGATTCGTCGCCCGCGCCAACGGGGACATGTTCAAACGCAAAGTCGGAGCAGCAGTTGTAGCAGTAAGACGCGCAGGAGGCATAGCCACGTTTGATGCCATAAACCACCTGTTCTTAATTAGCCAAATGGTAGTGCCTGGCAGCAGCTACTGGAACATCGGGGTAGGCGGCAAAAAAGGCGACGTAGAAAACGATCCTGAAGCTATGAAAACCATGAATGACTTGGGCAAAAACATGGCGTGGCTCATCAAAAAAATAAATGCCTAACCGCCTCTTCTTCTTTTTGAAATAAAAGGTGGGGGCTGTTTTTTTAGCCCAGTATGGTTTTTAGGTCTTCGTCTGCGGTTTTTGTGGGCATGATGTTAAAGTTGTCCACGAGCACCTGTAGCACGTTGGGGGTTATGAACGCAGGCAAGCTGGGTCCAAGGCGGATGTTTTTTACGCCCAAATACAGCAGTGAAAGCAGTATAGCGCAGGCTTTCTGTTCATACCACGACAAAATCATAGACAACGGCAACTCGTTGAGTCCCACGTTAAAGGCTTTAGATAGCGCCTGAGCAATAACAACTGCGCTGTACGCGTCATTGCATTGCCCAATGTCTAAGAGCCGCGGGATACCGCCGATGTCGCCTAAGTCTTTGTCGAAGAAACGGAACTTGCCACACGCCAACGTCAAGACCACTGTGTCCTTGGGTGCTTTCTCCACGAACTCAGTGTAGTAACTGCGTCCGGGTTTGGCGCCGTCGCATCCTCCGACAAGGAAGAAATGCCTGATTTTGCCTTGCTTTACGGCGTCTATGACTTTGTCTGCGACGTTTAGGACGGCGTTTCGGGCAAAGCCCACCATAACCGATTTGCCCTCGAAGTCTTCGGCAAAGCCAGGAAGCTCCAGCGCCCTCTCAACTACCGCTGAGAAGTCTTCACCGTCGATGTGCTTTACGCCTGGCCACGCTACGGGTCCTGTGGTGAATATGTTTTCTTTGTAGGTTTCGGCGGGTTTTTGGATGCAGTTGGTGGTCATCAGTATGGCGCCTGGGAAAGCGGGGAATTCGCGGATTTGGTTTTGCCATGCTGTGCCGTAGTGTCCGTAGAAGTGCGGGTACTTTTTGAGTTCTGGGTAGCCGTGGGTGGGGAGCATTTCGCCGTGCGTGTACACTGTGATGCCTTTGCCTTGGGTCTGCTTTAGAATCTGCTCCAAATCAATCAGGTCATGCCCCGAAACAAGAATAGCTTTGCCTTTCTTGTGTCCCAGAGGAACCTTTGTGGGAACAGGGTGACCATACGTTTTGGTGTTGCCCGCATCCAAAAGCTCCATGGCGCGGATGTTGATTTCTCCGCATTTAAGCGCCAACCCCACAAAATCGTTAACACCCAATTTGGGGTCTAACGTGGCGGCTAAACCTTCCTCTATGAACTCGAAAACTTTGGGGTCTTTCTCGTCGTACCGGTAAGCGTGATACGCATACGCCGCAACGCCTTTGATGCCGTAAATCAAAAGCCAATGCAGCCCCCGCAAATCAGGGTTCTCGGGCACGTCAGATTGGATGCCGACTTTTTTGCCCTGCAAAACCATGCCCTCTGCGGTGTCTGCTAACGTGAAATCCACGGCGGCTCCAAGGTCGGTTTTGCCGCCTGCGGCTTTGACTTTGGCTTTGAGAGCCTCACGCAGCTCCACGGCTTGTTTGATGTATCGTTGTATGAGGTCATCGGGGTCAAAATTAACGTTTGTTAACGTGGCAAAGGTTGCTTCTGCAATGAACACGTCGGTTTGCTCATCTACTACGCCGACTTTGCGTCCCTCCACTGCCAACTGCGAAACACCACGCAACACATAAATTAGCAAATCCTGCAAGTTCGCAACATCAGGGCTTTTTCCGCAAACACCAAACGCGGTGCAACCCTGACCCCGCGCAGTCTGCTCACACTGCCAACAAAACATCTCACTCTTAACTTGACTCACACATTTCACCTACCCAACCATTAGGCTTGGGCGCACATAGCAATTGTCCCGCACATATTTGGGATTCCAAAGAAACAGGTCACGAAACACAACAGCACCCACAGCCCCAATATACCACAAAGCGGATTTAACGGTTTACCCGCGCAGCCACACACACTTTGCGCTAAACGTACCCTACCCCTATAGGTTTTGTTGTTTGTGTTTTGGGTTGCTTTTGTTGCCCTGTTTGTCTAAAGCGTTGTGATTGCGTCTTTTTGCGTCACAAAAAGTCCTAAAAAGTCCCTATGCGTCACCATCTGCAAGGAGCCCTTCGCTTATGCCGCTGACTCAAGAAGTTGTTTTCAAAACGTGCCTGCAAAAAGGCAACCGCATCCAAATCCCCAAACAAATCCGCTGGCACTTCAAACTTGAACCCAACCAAACCCTACACGTCACCCTGCACCCCACAGGCACCCTAAAATGGGAACAATTCTACAGCCACACCGACAAAACAGGAAGAATCAACATACCCAAACTAACCCTCAACCAACTGCAAATAGCGGCTCAGCAAAACCCCGACGACGCCATCCTAGAAGTAACCCTTGAACCTGCATAAATAACAAATGACTTGTGGGCAAATATTTGTTTAGAAAACCTAAAGAGATACCGCAGATGATAAAGAAGTTAGGGTATAACTCGTGGACGTAACCGACGTTTGGAAAATACTAACTGAACCTCAATTTTGGCCTTTCTTCTTAGCCTTCTTAGGCGGTTACGTCATGATGAATATTTTTCTGGGAAGAAAAAAGGTAAAATCCTTTACTGAATTAGAAAGAATACTTCTCGCCTTTGGGCTTGGAACATTCGTTTGGTTCTGTTTCTTTTTACAACCCTTTTTTATCGCAAACTTTTGGTTTGGTATCTTAGGTGATGGCGTCTATAGTGTTTCAGCAGGTTTTTTCTGTTTGGTTACGGTAGTCTTTTCTCCAGTAATTAAATTATGGGGACCTTCAGATGAAATGAAAAAAACTGTGAAGACCCTTATGATTTTGGACATATTCTGCTTACTTGTTTTGTTCTTGGTTTGTTGTATGGTTCTATTTGGTTTGCCAAGTTATCCCACAGGCATTCTTACCTTAATAGAAAACTCTTGGGGAAGATTCTGGAAATATGTTCTTTTTGCGAACTTTTTTGCAATTCTTGGTTTCTACCTATTCTGGGCATACTTCATTGAGGGCGTTTTTACAACAAACTTCTCTCATCGAAGATTCATTAAAGGCAAACTGCCCAAATTTCTTCGTTATCTAAAAAACAGAAGTTCCAAATCAGCATTGATTTCTCTATTGGTTTGTGCACTTATGATTATGGGGTTATTGGCGGCTCCTTGGGATTTAGCTTCAGGGTTTTTTACGCCTGCTGTTCATGAAGAAACACAAATGTGTTTAGAAGAAAACTCGTTTGTTGTAGCTGACAGAATTGTCTATTTAAATGCAACGTGGATAATGGACAACCGAATTGATGTTGTAACGGACACATATTGTGCGTATTTAACTTCTTATTTGATTAAGCCGCCAAGTTTTCCGTGGGGATTAAAGGAATACTATATTGAGAATCCAAGCAATGCGAGTTTTCTTTTGGAGGACAAACCTTCTCCTCACGGCCATTATACTCCTGCATTAAGTGTGAACTGGCCTAAACTTGGAATAATTGTTCCCCCTGCCGTGTCAACTACTGTGTCATATCAAACAGGTTCCGAGAGTGAAATTTTCAGAGAAGTTAGCAGTATAGTTCTTTCTTTTGCTGATTTTACCGAGGGTTCTTTTTCGGCAAATTTAACATATTATCAACAAGTAGAAAGCGAAGGTTTAGCCCTTGTCTATCATGACCGTGTTCTTCAGGAACTTGAAGACGGCAATTGGCTAGAAACCCAGTATATAGATGTAGAAAACACTTCAAATGAGAGTTTTTACATACCTGGACTGTGGTATAATAAACTCAGTTCTGCTAACAGTAGCCAAGTATATAATGATGGCAAATTATGGGTTCAACATGGTTTGTATCGTTATGACGGAATAGCGATGGATATGGGTGTTGAGCCTCAAAGCACAAAAAACATTACCATACATATTATGCACACAGTCAAACCCGAATAAGTCAAAGAATTGATTATTACCCCCGTTTTTATGTCGTGAAACTGTGGCTTTTTGGTTCTTGAAAAAGTTTTAATATGTCTTGTGATAGAACATGGCGGGTGCAGTTGTGTTTGTGCATAAAAGTTATTTGGAGTACGATGTGGTTTTGGGTTGGTGGTTAGATGAGTGTTGTTAAGCGTGTTGTGCCTATTCTTCCTGAGCGGGTTGTTGATTTTGCTTGGGGTTTGATGCGAGGTCAATCCAAGTTTTCATCGTCTGATGTTGAGGGTGATGTTCATGGTCATCTGCGTCAGATAAGGCAGGATGTTCAAAGTCAGGTTAGGCAAGACCAAAGGGATTTAGCGGAGGCTAAGGCGGCGTTGGATGAAGCCAAACAGGCAGGTTCTGCAGATGTGGCGGCGTTAGAGAAGCAAACTCAAACGGCGCAGGCTCAGCTGGGGGAGTCACGCAAGGATTTAGCTTATGTAGATAATGTTCGAGCATCTCTTGACGCCACGGAAAAAAACTTAATCACCATCTTTAACGGAAGAAACCTCAATTTTGACCAAACTAAAGAAATAATGAAGACGCAAATTGAAAACATCAACTCCTCCGCGCGTGCCATGGCAAACTTTCACAGCGCATTGCCTAGGCTTTTTGCTACGGGCAGTGGAGCTGCGGGAACTGTGCTGGTAAGCTACATCTTGGAAACCTTCTTTGGCTATCAAGTGCCTGAGTTGGTTATAGCGTCCACGGCTGCCTTAGTCGCAAGCGCTTCCTACGGCATCTACCAATGGAAGATAGCGCCCAAAAACGTGAAACGCGCCCAACGCGAACTAATCCGAAACGACTACCAAAGCAACCTCTACTACCACGACTACATCCACCGAGTCTTCTACACCCTAAGTTCCCTATTCGACCAAACCCTCAACACATACGAAAACATCTACGACACCCCATATCAACCCGACAAATACGCAGACCTTGAAAACAGAAAAACGCTGGTCTGGTCAGTTCTGGGCACACTAGAAGGCATATGCGGAAAAGAATGCCCCCAAATACACGCAGACTACCACAACAACAAAATAACCCCCGAAATATGGCCAACCTGCGAAACCGCCCAAGGCTACAAAAACTGCGCACTATTCACCCGCAAAGAAACAAGCCCCACCGACCAAAACCAAACCTAACAACCAAAGCACCTGCTAAAAGAAACCGAAAAATACCCGTGCGCCTCTGTTTTGGGTATGCCACGCCTTGGCGTTATCATTCCTTCTTCGAACACCACTGTGGAAACCGAGTTCTCCAACGTTCTTTTTGGTTCACAAATTAGCCTGCACACGGATAGAGTTTCCCTAAGAGAAGTTACCGTAGAGGGGTTGTTGGATATGGAGCACGAGGTTGAGGCGGCTGCGGGGAGGCTTGGGGATGCGGCGGTGGATGCCGTTGCGTTTGCCTGCACGTCGGGAAGCCTAATCAAAGGCGTAGGTCACGACGCGGCAATAGCCCAGAAAATCGCTGCGGTTGCTCGGTGTCCTGTGGTTGTTACTTCAGGCGCCGTGGTACAAGCCCTCAAAACCTTGAACGCCCACAAGATTTCGCTGGCAACCCCCTACATCTCTGAGGTCACACACAAAGAAGTTGAGTTCTTAGAGCAGAGCGGTTTTGAAGTAGTCAAGCAGTACTCGTTGGGGTTGCGTGAGAACCTGCAAATCGGCAAACTCACCGCGCAAAACGCCAAAGAAGCCGCCCAAAAAGCCGATGTGACCGCGTCAGAAGCCGTGTTTGTTAGCTGTACCAACTTTAGAACATTTGAGGCAATTCCCGCGTTGGAAGCTAAACTGCAAAAGCCCGTGGTCACCAGCAACTCTGCCACTTTGTGGGGTGCCATTAACGTTTTGGGTGTGCCGTTTAAGCTGGGGTTGGGTTGTTTGTTTGAGGTTTAGGTTTCGTTTTTGAAGTAGTGTTCTAGCAAGCGGCGGGTGCCTCGGCGGGTGATTTCGGAAAGCGTTGAGGGGCTAATGCCGAGTTTGGCTGCAAGTTCGGTGGTGTCTATGCGTCGGGGGTAGTCGAAGAAGCCTCCTTTTAGGGCGAGCCAGAAGATGCGTTCTTGTTTTTCGGTGAGGACGCCTTTTTTGGGTTGGAATTTGCCCATTTTAAGGACAGTGATTTTGTGTCCTTTGTTTTCGATGGTTTTTATGATTTTTTGGTAGGCTTCAAAGCTGGGCACCATGAAGCTGTAGACTATGTTGCAGCCTTCGATGCTTTTGCCTGAAACCAAAAACGCGTCAAACGAAAGTATCGTGTTGCAAACGCCACAGCCCGTGCTCTCAAGCCAAATCGACGCTTTCCCGGCGCCCTTCCCCAAGACAGCTTTGAGTTCTGCAGGCGGATTCTTTACCTTTTTGACTTCGTCGGGGTCAAGCTCAACAAGGTGCTTCACCGAATTCTTGCTAGAACTTCGCACATCCACAACTTTTAGATGCGTTAGCCCCAAAGCCGAGCACCGCTTAGCCACGGAGCAGTCACGGTTTTCCACTTCCAAAACCACATGATACGGCGCACGCCACAAATCCTTCATAATAATCGACCCCTAAACGTTGCTGTGCAGGGATAATAACTGTTTTCACAATCGCTACCATGGCAGATTTGCGTTTTGGAAAAGTGTAAGGAGTTTAGTAAGGGCTAAATAGTTCCGCTCGTATGTTCGGTTGGTACTTTCAGAGGACGGTTAGATATGGAAAAGTTTTCAGAGCTTGTTCTTCGGCTTGTAGAAGCTACTTGTAACCATGAACGTTACCGTGACGTTGAATGCATAAACATGATAGCCAGCGAAGGTGTAAAGTCGCCTGCTGTTAAGCAAATGCAAGACCTTGCCTCTGATTTAGAGGGCAGATACGCAGAAGGAGAAAACAACTTAGAGGGTCACGTTAAGAAACGTTACTATCAAGGTCAAAAGTACATGAGCCAAATTGAAGACCTTGCCACCGACATCATGAAAGACCTCTTCAAATGCAACTGGGCAGACACCCGCATCGTCTCAGGCACCCACGCCAACCTTGCCACCTTCAAAGGACTCGCCCTTGCCACGAAAAACCGCAAAATGGTCGTCACGCCTCTAAGCTGCGGCGCCCACATCAGCCACGACTACACAGGCCTTGCAGGCAACGTCCTAGGCCTAGAAAACATCAACCACGTTTACGACCTAAACGAATTCAACATAGACCCCGACCGCTCCGAAGATGTCATACGCGCAGCCAAACCAGGCATCGTAACTTTTGGCGGCAGCCTCTTCTTGTTCCCCCACCCAATCAAGGAACTCAAAGCGGTCTGTGATGAAGTCGGCGCTTACGTAGCTTATGACGCCGCGCATGTTTTGGGGTTAGTTGCAGGCGGCGTTTTCCAAGACCCCTTCAAAGACGGCGCAGACATCATATCCGCATCCACCCACAAAACTTTCCCTGGACCCCAAGGAGGAGTCATACTGGGCAACTTGGATAGCCCACGCATGGAAAAAGCCATCAAGAAAATCCAGTTCGCCGTGTTCCCCCTAAGCGCTTCAAGCACCCATTTGGGTAGACTCCCCGCACTAAGCATCGCAGCTTTGGAGATGAAGCTTTTCGGAGAAGAGTTGGCAACGCAAATCGTCAAAAACGCCCAAGCGGCGGGTCAGTACCTGTACGAGAACGGCGTTAAAGTCATCTGCGAACACAAGGGCTTTACGCAGTCACATCAGCTCGCCGTGGATATTCGCAGCTATGGCGGCGGAAACAAAGTCGCCCAAAACTTGGAGGACGCAAATATCGTGTTGAACAAGAATCTGCTGCCCTATGATGACCAAGGCAGTAAAGGCGACCCCTCAGGACTGCGCGTCGGCTTCCAAGACGTCACCCGCCACGGCATGCGCGAAGGCGACGTCAAACACCTCTGCGACCTCATGCTTGATGTCATCAAAGAAAAACGTACCCCCGCACAGGTCAAAGAAGATGTGATGGCTCTGAAGAAAGAGTTTAGCACCGTGAAATATGGTTTCCAAAGCTTAGACGAAGCCTTAGCCTACGTCAAGAAAATGTAGAAACACTGCACTTCCAATTTTTTGCTCTTTTTATTTTTCTTTTGTTTTTGTCCTTGAAGCTGTTTGGAGTTTGGCGGGGGGCTTTTGTGCTTTGCACCATCGTTGTTCAAAGTATTCCTGAAGTATGTCTATTAACACGGGGTTATTTGCCCATAGGCTGGGGGTTTTTGCAGGGCAAAAGGGGGCAGTATTGAACAGGGTTTCTTTTTTGTCAAACAAGGCTAACGTGACAGGCAAAGATGTGAATGTGTATCTTACGCTAAATAACTTGTTTTTTTCTAGGTTCAGGATGTTTTGGGTAAGCGTTTCTCCCTTGTTTAGGTAGATAAGCGCTCGGACGGTTATGCCCCGTTTCATAAGCCGCTTAAAGTTGGCGACTATGTGGTCGATTATTTGCACACCAGATTTCCAGTAAAAAAGAAAATCGTAGCAGCATTGGCTTCGATTTCTCATTTCAGCCATTTTTCTGCCAGTCGCTCGACCCTCAGGAACTAACACGAATTGGCAGTCCTCAGCGCCAGAGTCTTCAACGTTTTCTTTGTACTTCTCAATTATTGTTTTTGTCTTATCCTCAATTTCTTGGTATTCTCTTGCTTTATGCTCAAGCAACATCGAAATACCTTCACGCATAGGAACTGCCTTGAAAAAATTTGGCACCGTTATGGTTTTTTCAACAAGTTTAAGTTTTTGAAGTTTAGGCATCACACGATAGACGTTTGCGCGGTCTAGGCTTGCTGAATTTGAAATTTTTTTTATGGTAGCTTTTCCAAGTTTGGCTAAGGTAAGGTAGACTTTAGCCTGCATGGCAGTAAGCCCCAACTGCGTTAACACTTGCGTGTCCTCTTCTTGGACGGGCAGCACATTCTTCTCTCCATACTAGAACAGTAATTTGTCTCTAATACATGTACAGACTTAGCTTTTGCGCTAGTGCACGTTACATACGCCTACGCTTAAAAGCCGTCCACCACCACAGTAGGCTAAACCTTTCAAGGAGAAAAAAGAATGAAAAACAAAAAACCAAATGCAACCATAATTCTTGGTTTGTTCCTAATATTGACCATCGCTCTACCGCTGTCTACTTTGCCTACAGCTAACGCGCACACTCCATCGTGGGAAATCCCAACTTATGCATACATAACCGTTACACCTAACCCGGTAGGTGTTGACCAGAGCATGTTCGTTATCATGTGGCTTGACAAAGTTTTGCCTAACGCCGCCGTAGATAATGACATCAGATTCCATGATTACAAGCTTACCATTACAAAGCCGGATGGTTCCACAGAAAACAAAGAATGGCCAATTGCTTATGATACTACTTCATCACAGTTTACGCTTTATACTCCTACTCAAGTTGGAACTTACACGTTCAAGTTTGAGTATGCAGGACAAGTGTACACATGGGATGGAGCATATCAAGATGACACCTACCTGCCAAGCAGCGCAGAAACCACTCTCACTGTACAGGCAGAACCAGCAACTGGCGCACCAACATACCCGCTACCTGACACTTTCTGGACAAGACCAATTGAAGGACAAAACACCGCATGGATTAGCATCACCTCAAACTATCTAGCTCCAAACACCGCTGGATTCATGGCTTTATCAAACCGTCTACAACCCGATGGTTTAGCCCCCGGTAGTGCTCACGTAATGTGGGCGAAGCCTCTTCAAGACGGAGGGCTTGTCGGAGGAACCAACACAGGCATCTACGGAGCATCATACTACACTGGACTCTCATACGAAGGCAGAATTTCCTCACCCCTAATCATGAACGGAAAACTATACTATTCATTGCCGTTAAGTGACAGCATCGTAGGCGGAATGGGCACCTCCCTAGGAGGCGGCTACGTCTGCGTAGATTTGCTAACTGGAGAAGAGATATGGAAACAAGACTACACGGTCTATCCATCATTTGGCCAAGTCTACGACTATGAGTCATCCAATCAACACGGAGTTATCCCCTACCTTTGGGCTACTAGCGGCTCAACATGGATTGCCTATGAACCCTCAACTGGAAGTTGGCTGTTCAATTTGACAGGCGTCCCGTCGGGCAGCAACGTTTACGGCCCTAGCGGTGAGATACTACGCTACGTGCTAAACAATGGCAATAACTGGTTAGCTTGCTGGAATAACACTGCAGCACAGGGATTGCCTGACTCAACTTCTGGAGCAGGTATGTACTACTGGAGACCAGTTGGAAAAGTTGTTGACGCAAGCGAAGCTTACTCATGGAACGTGACAATACCCGATTTGCCTGCAGGCTCAACAATTGCCTCAGTCATCGTAGGCGACATGCTACTTGGTTACACACCAACTTCACCCCCAGGACAAAGATGGGGCACAACAGACCCGTACACGTTCTGGGCGATAAGCCTAAAGCCTGAAACAAGAGGCGAGCTACTCTGGCAAGAAGACTACGCAGCACCCGAGGGAAACATAACCCGACTACTCTATGCAGTGGACAAAGACACCCGAATATTTTACATGGCAGACAAAGAAACCATGCAATGGCTAGCATACAGCATGGATAACGGCGCCAAACTATGGGGACCAGTCGGAGATACACGTGACTTCAACTATTACGGAACTGTCGGCATGGGAGGCACAGGTCAAGCAGGCTTTGCAGCATACGGTAACCTGTACACGTCTGGATACGGCGGAGAACTCTTCTGCTATGACAGCCAAACAGGAAACCTCGTATGGAAATACAACAACACCAACAGCGGCACCGAAACCCCATGGGGACTGTACCCGTTGTTTATAGGAGCTATTGCAGACGGCAAAGTCTACTGTTACAGCACGGAACACTCACCTAACACGCCACTATACAAAGGCGAAAAAGTACGATGCATCAACGCAACCAGCGGAGACGAAATATGGACACTAATGAGCTGGGCTGGCGTAGGCTCCTTTGGCAGCGAAGGCTTCCCAGTTGCAGACGGCTACATGATGTACCTGAACCACTACGACGCTCAAATATACACACTCGGCAAAGGTCCAAGCGCAACAACAATCGAGGTTTCACCTAAAGCCGCAGATTCAGGCGCAACCATACTAATCGAAGGCACCGTAACCGACACCTGCGCAGGCGCTAAGAAACTAGTAGAAACAGGCGAATTCAACATTGTCCCAGCCATGTCCGACGAAAGCATGGGCGAATGGATGGAATACCTCTACATGCAAAAGCCATGCCCAACTGAACCAACCGGAGTTCAAGTAAAAGTAACAGCTATCGACCCTAACGGCAACACCCAAGACATCGGAATCGTAACTAGCAACGCAAACGGCAACTTTGCAGTCGCATGGGTACCCCCAGTTCCAGGACTATACACTGTCACAGCCACCTTTGAAGGCTCCAACTCTTACTATCCATCAATAGCAGAAACAGCATTCGTAGTCTCAGAAGCACCCTCAGCATCAGCATCACCCACAGCCACACCACCAACATCAGCAACTGCACCACCCACAACTGCCCCAAGCACTTCACCTTCCCCAAGCGTTGCGCCTCCACCAACTAGTGAAATGCCAACCACCACCTACATCGCCATCGGAATAGCCATAGCAGTCATCGTCATAGCAGCCGCAGCCCTAGTACTTAGAAAACGCCAATAAACAAATGCAAAAAAAACTTTCCCCCTTCCCTTTTTTAGTCACACAAAAAGCAAATCCAAAATGGGCTGAATGGGCTCTGGTTAAGCGGATGATAATGCGTTAACAGCAAAAATCACTGCAAAGGGTTTCTTTCTCTCATAGTTTGGTTCCAGAGCCCCAGCAAACCCCACGTAACTTCTTGGCATAATATCGAGATAAGCTTTGTAGCAAAGTTCGAGATTGGTTTATTATTGAGTACGTAAATCTCTTACACTGCAATTCAGAGGCTCCAAAAGATGAAAGTTCTGCTAAATGATGGTTTAGAAAAAGAAGGCGTAAAGCTGTTTGAAGACTTCAACATTGAAGCTGACACGCAAAAACGCAGCGCCGAAGAACTTGTAGATCAAATCGGCAATTTTGACGCGTTAATTGTTCGCAGCGCCACGAAAGTTACCCGCGAAGTAATTGAAGCAGGCGTTAGGGGCAACTTGAAAATCATTGGCAGGGCAGGTGTAGGTTTTGACAACATTGACGTTGAAGCAGCTTCCGAAAATGGAGTTGTAGTGAAAACTGCGCCGTACGGCAACACCAATGCCGTTGCAGAGTTAACGTTGGGTTTGATGCTAAGCGTCTCACGTAACATACCCCAAGCCCACCAAGCCCTCAAAAGCTGCGTGTGGGAAAAAAAGAAACTCAAAGGCACTGAACTTTCCTACAAAACCTTAGGCATTATAGGCTGCGGCAAAATCGGGCAAAGAGTCGCCGACTTAGCCAGACGCGGCTTTGACATGGACATCATCGGCTTCGACATCTGTCCCTGCCCCGAATCCAAAATAAAATACGTCACCAAAGACCAGCTCCTCTCCAAAGCCGACTACATCACCATCCACACAGGCGGCCAAACCGCCATAATCGGAGAAAAAGAACTCGCCAAAATGAAACCCACCGCATACATAATCAACACCAGCCGAGGACCCAACATCAACGAAAGCGACCTTTACGCTGCGCTCAAAGAGAAAAAAATTGCAGGCGCCGCTTTGGATGTTTACTGTCAAGAACCCAAAGGCGAAGGCTCAGAATTCAAAAATAAACTCGCCGAGTTGCCTAACGTCGTCTTGAGTTCGCATTTGGGGGCTTCCACAGTTGAAGCACAACGCGAAACCTCACTGGAGATTGCTCGCGTCGTTTCAGGTTACCTGATGGGTGGCGACTTTACCAACGCTATAAACGCAGGCGAAAGCTTAGAGCATGAAGAAAAAACCGTTTATCCCTTGTTCATCCATCACCGTGACGTGCCAGGCGTGTTTGCAAATATTGACAGGGTTTTGGCGGAAAATGACATTAACATTCGGGCGAACTATTCACGGCAGGTTGGCAAGAGCGGTTTTGCGATTTCGGTGTATGTGGTGCATACGAAGGTTTCGGCGAAGACGCTTGAGGTTCTCAAGAAAATCGAGAACGTGTGCGACGTCAAGATTTAGGTGCTTCGTCCACTTTTCCCCCATTTTCCTCGACAGTTTTTCTAACAAACGCCCATAAAGTGAAGAAACGTCCAACAGGTTCAGCGTTTTTGCTTATAAACATTTAAATAATTTGCACCCTTGGTTTTTCGCGAAAGCCCCCTAAGGCTTAAATCTGAAGGTGAAAACAGTGGCGGATTTGATTTTCCAACTTCTGTTACTACTTGGGTCGCTTGCTATGCTAGTGGTAGCTGGGCAGTTCACCATACGCGAGATTGAGCGACTCATCGAGTACACGGGGTTGGGAAAGATGTCGGTGGGGTTTGTTTTGCTTGCCATTTTAACATCGCTGCCTGAGGTTACGGTGGCGGTTTTTTCGGTTTTTGAAGGCACTCCGGGTTTGAGCATTGGAGACGTGTTAGGTTCAAACGTTTTCAACATGGGGCTTGTGCTAGGAGTCATAGCACTCGCGGGCTACACCAAAAAATGCTGCAGCAACCTAGTCGTCGAGTTAACCGACATGCTCTTTCTCATCACGCTCATACCACTCCTCCTGCTAATCTCCAGCTACCAAATCCTAACCATACCCGCCTTCGTCGTCGGAATCATACTGCTCGCCGCTTTCGCCATAAACACGTATCTTATCATAAACAACAAAACCCCCCAAGTTAAAGAAGGCAGCCGCACCCGCGTAGGCAAAGGAAAACTTGGCAAAGTCGTCCTCATCCTCGCAATCAGCCTCGCAGGATTACTCATAGCCGCACGCCTCATCGTCTACTCAGGACTAAACATAGCCACCGCCATGGGCATCCCCCAACTCGTCATAGGCGCCAAAATCGTCGCCATCGGCACCTCCCTGCCCGAACTGGTCGTTGGGTTCATAGCAGCCAGACGCGGCAACGTCCAACTCGCCCTAGGAAACGTCGTAGGCTCCAACCTAACCAACCTAACCCTAGTGCTTGGCATAATCCTAGTCAGCTCACCGTTCATGGTCGACACAGGCGTACTCACAGGCATCCTACCCTTCCTGATAATCACCACCATCATATTCTGGCGCACCGTCCTACGCGGAGGCGTCTCAAAACTCTCAGGCGTAGCCCTAATCCTAACGTATCTGGTCTTTGTCCTATTCCTCTAACGCGGCGGCAGATTGTTATATAAGCGTGGTTTTGCTGTTTAGGATTTGTATGCGGCTTGGCGTTCTGTTTTCGGGAGGCAAGGATTCGACTCTTGCGTTGCATTTGGCAGCAAAAAAGGAGACGGTTGCGTGTTTGGTTACGTTGCGGTCTTTGAATCCTGAGAGTTACATGTTTCATACGCCAAACATTGATGTTACGGCGTTGCAGGCAAAGGCGTTGGAGTTGCCGTTGATTACCCAGCAGACTCAGGGGAGAAAAGAAGAAGAACTCGCCGATTTACAACAGGCAATCTTGCAAGCCAAACAGCAATTCGCCATAGAAGGCGTGGTCACGGGCGCAGTGGAGTCGGTTTATCAGGCACAGCGAGTCCAGCAAATCTGCAGGCAACTGGATTTATGGTGTTTTAATCCCCTATGGAAATTCAACCAAAAAACGCTCTTAGAAACCACTGTGGCGCAAGGGTTTTGCACGGTTATTTCGGGGGTTTTTGCGTATCCGTTGGATGAGTCGTGGCTGGGAAAAGAAATCAACTCGCAGATTATTGGGCGGTTGGTGGAGTTAGAGCGCCAGTACGGAATTAGCCCGTCGGGGGAGGGCGGCGAGATAGAAACGACCGTGTTGGATGCACCGTTGTTTAAACGTAAAATCGAGGTTCTCAAGCATTCAGTTTCGGCAAGGGGCAACTCAGGCGTGTTCTACATTGAAGAAGCGAGGTTAGAACCAAAATGATTCTGGTCATAGACTTAAACTATAAACCAGATTCTTTGGGTTACTACGAATTCGTCCTGCCTATACTTGCTGCGGTAGGGGAAAAACACGAATGCACCCCGAAGCATTACAGCCAAGTGAGCAGCCGCGACCTGAGCCTTTGCGACAACGTAATTTTATCGGGCACACCACTAAAGGACAATGTGGCTTGGCAGCAACCTCAAAGTTTTCAGTGGCTAAAAACCTGTGACAAGCCAGTCTTGGGCATCTGCGCGGGCATGCAGGTTTTGGCTTCTGTGTTTGGCTTAAAAATTGCGCCTTGCACGGAGATTGGCATGACCCAAATCAGTACGGTAAAAGAAAATCCGCTGTTTTCAAGCGTCTTTAACGCGTATACGCTGCATAACTGGGCAGTAGAATCGTCAGGGTTGTTTGAGGCGTTGGCGCAATCGGAGAGTTGTGTCCAAGCCATAAGGCACAGGCGCAGACCGTTTTTTGGGGTGCTGTTTCATCCTGAAGTGCGAAATATAGGGGTGCTTGAGCGGTTTTTGAGGCTTTAGATGCCCACCGCTTGCAGGTTATTTTTTGACGGCTTGGACTTCGAGGCGTACCATGTTTACGTGGACTTTGCCTTTGTTGTCTGGGGGGTACGCGGCTATGTAGCGGTCGGCGACTTCGTTTATGAATTGTTCTTGGAGGCTGGCGGGGACGCGTTCGGTGAAGGGTAGCCAGGTGGTGCGTATCCAGCCGACTAGGCCTTCTTTGCCGTTTAAGACCATGTCCTTGGGGATTAGTTCGGCTCGTTTTGGTGTGAAGCCTGCTTCTTGGAGCCACTGTTTGTACTGGTTGGGGTTGTAGAAGCCATAGGGGAAAGTAAAGTTTTTGAAGTAGGGTTCGCAGGTGTCTTCGCTTATCATTTCTTGCAAAACCGCTAGTACGTCTTGGGCGTTTCCTTCGCCTGCCATCTGGAACAGCAGTTGCCCGTGGCTGTCAAGGCTATCATGTACGCCTGAAAGAACCGCTGGGTGGTCAATTATCCAGTGCAGGGTAGCGTTTGAGAATACAACGTCAAATTGTTCCCTAAACGTTAGTTCTCTTGCGTCCATACGCATAAACGATAGGTTGGGGTATTGGCTCTGCGGGAAAGTGCGCCTTGCTAGCGCTATCATGTCTTCGGAGCTGTCTATACCTACGACTTTACCGTGGGGCAGGTAGGATGCGAGAACAGCTGTGATTTTTCCGTCTCCGCAGCCGATGTCCAGAAGAGCTTCGGTGCCAGTTAGGTTCAGTTTAGGTATGAGCTCCATTGCCCACTCATACTGGTTTGAAGATTGCTTGGCATACTCTTCGGCGTTCCAAGAATAGTTTCCAATGCAGTCGGTCATGTTTAACGCCATTTTCTGAGCATAACGTTTTGCCGATATAAGCTTTTAGCGCAGCCTCGGCGCAAACGATAGATTATAACATGGTTATACCGTTTATTTGTTTGCCCGCTCCAAACCAGCACAGGGTTCAAGGCGGTTGAAGATTCTTTAAGGAGCACGCAACTACACTAAGGCACAATGGAGCCTGAATTGTTTGAGCTATAAAGAACGCATACACCCCCGAGTAAGCAACGCCGAAATAGCCGTATTCAAAGCCCTAAGCGCCCAAGGCCTAACAGAAGGCATGGTAACCCAACAAACCATCATCCTAAAATCCACCATCCCCGACTTTTGCTGGCTCCAAAAACGCAAACTTGTCTACCTAGACGGCATACAAGCCCACAAAAGCGCCAAAGCCCAGCAACGCGACGAAGAAATAACTGACATGCTCGAAAACCAAGGCTGGCAAGTCCTAAGAATCCCCTACAAACCTCCCCTAACCCAAAAAACCCTCCAAGAAATCATGACAACCATCCAAGAATTCCTAAACACCAACCCCTAAACCCGCAACGGCAAACATCCACCACAATCCCATAGTTTATTAAGTAAACTCACCCTTACTTCTTTGCCTAACTTTGGGGTTACACGATGGCAAATACACGCGACACAGCTTCTTCTAAGCCCACATCCAACGATGCACAAGTGCGGCTACACAAATGGGCAGACTTCAAACAAGCCGTCGCCGAAAAAAAACCTGGCAGCATAGTTTTCATATTAGAGCAAAGCGGGTTTGCCACAAACAAAGAAGTCACCATTCTACGAGTCATCATGCTTCACGACAAAAAATACTACATATTCATCGACACCCCAAGAGGTGATGCACTACGGCAAACCGGTATTCCCCTGTACAAAGACAAAAACGGTGCACGGTACCTAGACGAAGACGAAGTCAAGAGCTACCTAAAAAAAGAGTTTGAAAAAGAAAAGTTGGAAATTTTTTCTTTCTGGACAACTTAGCATTTCTTTTTTCGGGGGAAGTATCTGCGGGTTCTTAGTCCGATTTTTACCAGCAACAGCATCAAGGGCACTTCCATAAGTGGACCAATGACTGTAGCTAAGGCGGCGTCGGAGCTTATTCCGTATAGGGTGGCGGCTACTGCTATGGCGACTTCGAAGTGGCTGCTGCTTCCTATGATGGTTGTGTCTATGGCGGATTCGTATTTCCATCCTAAGAAGTATCCTAGCGGCAGTGTCCATGCAATCATTATGGTGTAGTGTAGCAGGTTTGGAATTGCCAAGTATCCTACAAGCAGGGGGTTGTCAAGGATTGTTTGTCCTGCGAAGGAGAAGAGCACGATTAACGTGACTAAGAGGGCGACTATGGAGATTTTGCCCATAGCGGGGGTGTAGGAGTCTTTGAACCAGGCTTCGCCTTTGCGTTGAATCAGTACGCGACGCGAGATGGCTCCCGAAGCTACGGGCAACGCTATGAATGCAAGAACGCTAATGGCAATCAGGTCCCAAGGGACAGGTATGCTGCTTACGCCCAGGTATATGGCGGCTAAGGGTGCGTAGAGCAAAAGCATGAGCAGGGCATTGACGGCAGTGTTGATTAAGCCTTGAGCCATATCGCCTTTTGCAAGAAACATCCACCACATAACCATAGCCGTACACGGCGACAACCCCAAAAGTATGACTCCCGCGATGTACTGGGGGTTCCCAGCCAAGAAAGTGTTTGCCAGCAAAGTCATAAGCGGAGGCGCAATCACCCAATTGGCAATAATTGTAACCATCAGAGGCTTGGGGTTTTTGGCGGCGTTCTTGATATCACTAAAACGTATGCCAACCACGGTGGGGTACATCATAAAAAACAGCAAAAACCCAATTGGTATGGATAAGTTGACGATTTTTAGAGAATCCATGAATTGCCCAAACTGTGGAAGGAAACGACCTAAGAGCAGCCCCGCCACAATGCACAAAGCAATCCACAAGGTGAGGTATTTTTCCCACAGCCCCAGCGAAAGCTCCTTTTTGATGTGCTCAGGTGTTTGCTTTTCATGTTCAGAAGCCATGTTGGTTCACCCTGTTTTTAGCAGATCATTTGGTCCATAATTTTCTGTGTTATAGCATTGGCAAGTTCAGGGGTTAGGGAGTCGATAATCTGGTATATTTTTTGGTCGGTGGTTGAGTAGAGGCGTTTGTTTCCGTCTTTTTTGTCAATTACTAGCCCGGAGTCTTTGAGGGTTTTTAGGTGGCGGGAGACTACGGGTTGGAGGAGGTTTACGTGGGGGATTATTTCGCAGACGCATTTTTCTCCGTCGCGCAGGTAGTCTAGGATTTCGAGGCGGATGGGGTCGGAGAGGGCGCGAAAGATTGTTGCTTTGAGGCGGTTTTGGTTTTGGGGGGTTTGGGTCATGAATAAACCATATCTATATGTAAATATTTAAATATTGTTATGTGCTTTGGTTGTAGAGAAGGTGAAAAAAGTATGAACCCAAATATCGAATGCCCCTACGACATACCCGAAGACCAATGCTGCAGAAGCCCAACTTGCAGAACATACCAAACCCGCGAATTCCTAAAAAACGAAAACCAAAAAACCAAATAAACAGCCAACCCTTTCCTTTTTAGAAACCAACACACTAACAAGCAGGCAAAAACATGTCCACCCATAAAAAAGGCTGCCTAATCTGCGGCCAAGACCTCCAATACGGCGAAACCGAAAAACTCGAATGCCTCTACTGCCACAAAACCTACGACGCCAACGTCAAATGCAAAAACGGACACTTCGTGTGCGACAATTGCCACAGCTTGCCTGCAAATGATCTAATCGAGAATTATTGCTTATCAAGCACTTCAACAGACCCCTTAGAGCTTGCCCTCAACTTGATGCACAGCCCCCAAGTCAAGATGCACGGACCCGAACACCACTTCCTAGTCCCCGCCGTCCTACTTGCCGCATACTACAACGCCAAAAACGACCCCCAAACCAAAAAACGCAAACTCCAAGAAGCAAAACTGCGCAGCTCCAACGTTCTAGGCGGCTTTTGCGGTTTCTACGGCGACTGCGGCGCAGCAGTAGGCACAGGAATCTTTGTTAGCTTAGTAACAAACGCCACCCCCCTCTCCACCAAAGAATGGCAACTAAGCAACCTCATGACCGCCCAGACCCTTCTCACCGTAGCCAACCACGGAGGTCCCCGATGCTGCAAACGCAACAGCTTTCTTGCCATAACCCAAGCAACAGAATTCGCCAAGAAGCACCTCCAATCCAACATGCAAATCAAAGAAAACATAACATGCGAGTTCACAGGCTACAACACGGAGTGCCTCAAACAAGAATGCCCGTTTCACCCAAAAAAGTAAACCTGCTTTTTATTTGCGTGGAGAACGCGGGGCGAAGCCAAATGGCAGAAGCCTTCGCTAACTACCATGGCGTAGGTGTGGTGGTTGCGCAAAGTGGTGGGTTCAAGCTGCCTCCAAAAGTCAATTCCGTTGCAGTTGCTGCTATGAAAGAAAAAGGCATTGATATGTCCCAAGCCAAACCCAAACTGGTTACCGCAGAGATGGCAAAAAACGCTGATGTAGTTGTTACCATGGGTTGCGGGGTGGCAGAGCTTTGTCCAGGACCAATTTTTAGTGCTTCGGTTGATTGGGGGCTTGAAGACCCAAAGAATCAACCCCTTGAGAAAGTTCGGGAAATCCGCGACGAAATCGAAAAACGCGTCAAACAACTAATCTCAAACTACACGCGCTAAAACGAGTAGAAGCCCCACAAAAGAGGGGTTTACATCGTTTTTCTGCTAAAAGCCACCCCATACCAGATGAAAACTTTGGCTATTACGGCAATTATTACGCCGGTAGCGATGCGGGTTAACACTGTTAGTAAAAAGCCGTCAAGACCTGTAACCACATTTAGGGGTGACATGTGGAAGATGCCAAAGAGAAACAAGCCGCCAATGCTGGTTGCTACAATAGATGAGATTAAGAGTCGTTTAAAGTCTTGGGATTTCTGGTTTAACGCGCCTGCCATGTAACCTATAAGCATTGCACTAAGAACGTATCCAAGCATTGTAGGAGCAAATCCTGATAGCATTCTTCCACCTGAAAAAGCGCCAAATTTTACTGCCCACCAGATAGTGTATATGCTGCCTAACAGGAAGCCTGAGGAGCCGCCTGCCCATTGATTCCAGATTAGCCCCAGCAGCAACGGCACGCCAACAAGTATCACCATCTCTTCAATTTCGCTTACTATGCCAGTGAGAACCCCATAAGAACCATGCTCAAAAATAGTACCCACTTGAGAAAGAGCAACTATAACCAAGACAACTACAAGGGGCAACACGACGGCGGACAAAATATCTCCGCGTTTCCAATCTTTATGACTTAAAGCCATATTCATGCACTCTAATCTACAGGCTAATGCCATGTGCTCTAAATGTGCTTATTAGACTTGTGGATATCCAAACACACACGCCAAACGGCTAGGTAGGTGGAGGTCTTGTGCCCAACGTAACTTGCAAATCCACGTTTACGTTGTCTCGAACCACAGTTACGATTACGACATCACCGGGCAGGGTTTTTGATTCAAGGTAGCTTGCGAGGTCATCGTTGTTTTTGATGGTGGTTGCGTTTAGGGCAGTTATTACATCGCCGCCTTGCAGTATTCCGTCTGAGGGACCACCGTCTGTTGTAGAGTTGACGAGCCAGCCGTAGGTTACGTTTATGCCTTGTTCTTTGGCAAGCTGGTAGTTCATGCCGTTGCCAAATACGCCCAAGTAAGAGTGTAAATCGTATCTGCCAGTAGCTATCAGGGAGGGCAATTCGCGCAGTATTGTGTCAGAGGGAACTGCGAAGCCTAAGCCTTGGGATTCATAGAGGATAGCAGTGGTTACGCCTACAACTTCGCCGACGGCGTTTAGCAGTGGTCCACCAGAGTTGCCAGGGTTAATTGGGGTGCTTGTTTGGATTATGTTTGCTATGGAGTATCGTGCGGTGGTGTCTTCTTGCATGGAGCGTCCTAAAGCGCTGACTATGCCTGTGGTGAGGGAACCGACTAGTCCGTAGGGGTTTCCGATGGCTATGACTTGGTCGCCTACGCGCAGGCTTGAGGAGCTTACGATTGGGATGGGGTGGAATTCCTCGTCTGGGGCATCTACGGTTAGAACGGCGAGGTCGGCGTAGGGGTCGCTGCCTGTGTGGGTTGCTGCGTAGCCGCGTCCGTTGGAGAACGTTACGCTTAACTCGCTTGCGTCATCGATTACGTGGTAGTTGGTTATGACGTACATGTTACCTGAGTAGTTGTAAACAAACCCAGAGCCTTGCACACCACTCGTCTCGTTTAATCCCCGAACAATCACTATCGACTCATACACTTTTGCATGCAACTCAGACAAATCCGTAGCATTCTGGTAAATCGTTATAGTCTGGTTGGTAACTGTTTGGCTCTGAGCACCCTGAAGCGCCACAACCTGCTCCTGCAAATCCTCAACCTCCGCGTTCAACGCGTTAAACTGCACATGATTAACAAAAAACGTGCCCAAACCGCCAACAAGCAAACCAAGCGCAACTAGCAAAACAAGAAACCCAGCCGATACACTGCGTGAATCATCATCCAAATAAGACATGCTCGAAGATTCCCCGTAGTTCTCTTAAGAAAGGAGCAAATAAAAGTTATTCCCACAAACGCCGCAATGCGCCCAAAACAGGAAGAGGGGTTATTGGCGGCGGTCAATGATGTCTAGGGCGTCGGGTCCTGTGCCGATTAGTTTTACGGGTACGCCTGTTTTGGTTTCAACTTCTTTGACAAAGTCCTTGGCGTCTTGTGGTAGTTCATCGAAGCGGCGTTTGCTTTTGCAGTTGGGAAATATGCAGTCGAGTTTGGTTAAGGCTGCTTGGGTGGCTCCGTTTATGCGGGCAACCTTTTTAGCTAAATCAAAGTCGAAAGGTGCGCTTCGGCGGTCGCGTCCTGTTCCAGCAGCAACTTCAAACCAGCCGCGTTTTTGAGCTTCTTCCTTGCTAATTTCTCCGGGCATTGGGCCTGCGCCTACGCGGGTCATGAAGCTCTTGTAAACGATAAGCACATCATCTACGCGGGTAGGACCAACGCCTGCTTCAGAAGCTATAGCCGCCGCCCCTGTGTCTCTGCCTGTCACGTAAGGGTAACCGCCGCCCAAAAACAATGATAGCATGAAGCCTTGGGTGCCTTCTAGGAGGACTTTTTTGCCTGCATCCAAGCCGTCGTTGACTTCGGCGATGCCGTCAGCAAGATACGGCTTAAGCTCAGGCATATCTTTAGCTAGCTTCGCCGTGCGCCTCACACGCTCTTCAATAGCGGGACCAACACCCCAACCAGTGGTGCCTATGCCCTTATTCACGGCGCTTGCCTTGTCTTGGGCACTGTGCTTTTCCTCAATAATAGACGCGTTCTGGTCTACACCCATCTGATGCACAGAAACCTTTGTGAGTTCAATTTCCTTAAACAACTGCGGAATGTGAACGTTCGACCCCGCAGCTGCAAGCAAACGCGTTTTTGGGTTTATGAACGCCGCAGGAACCATGTGTAAAGCGTATTTTTTGCCTTCATGCCATATAGTGTGGGCAGCATTCACTGAACCTGTGCGTACACAAAAATCCAAGTCATCCTTCAAAGCTAAATAACTGATAATTTTTCCTTTGCCTTCATCGCCCCAAAAGGCACCAACAATGACTGTGCATGGCATGCTCGTTCACCCCTGAAAGGTCTGCTATGGCGTATTTAAAACTGTTGGAACCAAACACTGCGCGTCTTGACCGCTAACCCTGCCGCTGCGGGCTTCTTCGCTGCTGTGCTTCTTTGTCTATCTGCGCTAAAAGTTTGATTACGCGGTTGCCTTTAACCGATTTTTCCTGCGGGGTCACGGTTTGGCGGGCATGACAAATGTGGTCAACTATTATGCTGTTGTCTTCGTCGCAAATTACAGGGTAGACGCGGCAGCCTGCGGGCCTGTTTGGGTAGATGTTGCATTGCATTTTTTGGGGGTCGTAGAAGACGCAGTAGCCTTTGCGGTTTTTTAGTATAGCGTAGCTGTCTTTGTCGAAACGTACAAAGGATGATTTTGGGTAGCCCAAGCTTTCTAATCGGGATATGTCCTCGTTTGAGAGAAGCATCTGGGTTTTGGTGCAGCAAACTCCGCAGCGTGTGCAATGCATAAGGGTACTTAGTAGCGGGCGCGTATTTTTGCGTTCTCAAAGTTAGCAGGCGGGGTTCATGAGGTTTAGGTTCAAAATTTCTGCCCACGCGATGGTTCGCAGGGGAACGCAAGATAGCTGGCGGTTTCTGTAGGGCAAGTATTCGAGTTGTTTGCCTTTTCCAAGGTTACTGCCTTTGCGTATGCCTTTTAGCTGGACGTTTATGATTACGGAGCCGTCTTTGAGGTGCAGGTTTACGTTTCGTCCCAAGAAGGATTTGGCGCTGTTTAAGCTAAAGTGTTCCATGCATTTCACCAAGCGGCTTCTTCGTTGTCAGCAATATCAGTCCAGCATTGCTGGCAGATAGGACGTTTTTCACCGTCAACCATAATGTAAAGTTTGATGTTTTCACTACTACAAGCATCGTTCCAAGGATTCTCACAGTGTTCCATTCTTGTTTTCTCCAAGCGTTTCTGGTTGTGCTTTGGCGTTTTTCGCTTTTAAAACACGTCAAGAAACTGCTACGCGGCGCAGTGGGGAGAGGTAACTAAAAATGAAGCAACGCCCCAGCAATCAAACAATGCAGACTGTGACCCCACCCCGTGTCGGGCAGTTATAATTGGATTATTTCTGGGGTTACGGTGGTCGGCGTTAGTCTTAGCATGCCGACGGTGGGTTTTGTTAGGAATGGGGGTTGAGGGTTGGTGGGGCTGCCGGGGTTGATGTAGAGGGTTGGTCCTTCTTTTTGGATGCGGGCGGTGTGGGTGTGTCCGTATACGAAGATGTTGAAGCTGTTTTGTTTGGCGAGTTCGCGTAGTTTTCGCATGCCTGAGAATGCTCCGGGGTCGTGGATGACGCCGATTTTCCAGTCCATGATTTCTAGGCTGTTTAGTTTGGGCAATGCGCCGCTGACTTGGGGGCCATCCATGTTTCCGTGAACTGCAATAACAGGCGCTAGTTGCTCTAGCTCGTCTATGACAGAGAGCTCCACGATGTCACCGGCATGGATGATGTAGTCCACGTTTTCAAAGACTTCAAAAACTGTTTGGGGAATGCACCTTGCACGTGAGGGCACATGTGTGTCAGAAATCAACCCAAATGTCGTAGCTTTCTCTGCATGCGGTAAATTGGAACGAACCCGCGCCTGACCATTTAACATACAACGCCCTCCAAGCAAGTTTGTGCTTTTCCATAACCTGCCAAACATAATAAAGCTTGACAAGCCCTCAACCTAAAACAAAAACAAGCATCCACACAACGCCTTTCTTTTGCTCTTTTGAACAATTCTAAACAAAAGGAAAGCAGAGCCCAAAAGTAGGCTGCTTAGTTGGGTTTCCAGATGATTTGGATGGCGTTTTGGTTGCAGGCTTTGGTGCAGGGGGTTTGGTTGGTTTCGGGTTTGCAAGGGGTGCAGGTGTAGTTGATTTTTTTGCGGTGCTGATCTGTTATGGCTGCAACGGTTTTGTCTTCGAGGTCTATGAATTCGGTGACGAGTTCAAACGCGTTTTTGGGACATTGCTTGACACAGTTTGCGCAGCCTGTGCATTTGTCGGAGTCTACGATGATAAAGTATTCGCCTGAAGCATCTATGTAGCCGTAATGCGTCAACATGTGTTTTTCGTCCTTTAGGTTCCTTGTGATTTTTTGTAGAGGGCTTGTCCGATAAGCGCTGCGCCTGTTGCTCCTGCGACCATGGGGTCTAGTTCGCCTTCGCGCCAATTCGGCGAGGGCAAGGTCTTGACGCCTAAGATGTTTTCGACTCGGGAGACGATGCCTAGGTTTTTGGATTGTCCACCTGTGACGACAAGGTCAGGTTCTAAGCCGACACGGTTGATGAGATTTGCCATTCTCATGGCCATGGCGCGGGTGTATGCGGCGAGGACTTTTTCTGTTGACCAGCCCTTTCGTAGCAGGCCGATGGCTTCGGTTTTGGCGTAGGCAACACAGGTGCAGCTTACCGCTTCGGGTTCTTCTTTAACGCTTAGGGAGGCTTTTCCGATTTCTTCGATGGGAATTTTGAGCAAATCAGCAAAGACTTCCATGCCCCTGCCTGTACCGGCGGCGCATTTGTCGTTCATCAAAAACGAGGTGACTCTGCCGGTTTCGTCGCAGTGAATCGCTTTAATGTCTTGCCCACCCACGTCAAGAATCGTGCGTACCGTGGGTCCCCAGATGTAGTTGGCGCCTTTGGCGTGGCAGGCGATTTCGGTTATGGCTTTGTTTGCCATGGGGACGTTTACGCGTCCGTAGCCTGTGCCGACGGTGTATTTGATGTCTTCGGGTTTTAGGTCTGTGCCTTTTAGGACCATGTCTAGGGCTTTGCGGGCGCTGTCAGGACTGTTGGAGCCTGTGCGGGTTACTGCCCACGCGTAGATTTCGCCGTCAACTGCGATGGCTGCTTTGGAGCCTACAGAGCCTACGTCGATGCCCACGGTGATTACGTCTTTGCGGTCCCAACTCTTGTCACTGCGGACGTGGTTGTATTCTTTCCAGCGCCAGTACTCTTTCTGGTCAGGTTGTGCTTGTGTCATTGTCTTTGCGCCCTCTTTGCACGGCTTTGCGCAAGTAATGCAGCACCCAAAGCACCCACAAACTCGGGGTCCTGTGGCACCAAAATGTTAACGCCAAGTTTTCGCTTAAACGACTCAACAAACCCCACATCCTTACCAACACCACCAATTAGCACTACGTCGTTGTTTATGCCTAGGCGGTGTACCATGGAGGATACGCGGTCTGCCATGGCGTCAAATACTGCGCGGGCGATTTCGGGTTTGGATTCTTGGCGGTGAATTAAGGTTACAACGTCGGATTCGCCGAAGATGACGCAGCTGGCGTTTATGGTGCTTGCGCGTTCGGCTTTGAGCGAGAGGGGACCCATTTCTTCGAGTTTGACTTCTATGGCGCGTGCCATAGCTTCTATGAAGGTTCCTGCCCCTGCGGCGCATCGTTCGTTAACTACGAAGTCAACCATCATGCCGCGGTCGTCGCATTTTACGGCGCGGGCTTCCTCGGCGCCTACGTCCACGATGGTTCGAGCCGAGGGGATTAGGTAGACTCCTGCACGGGCGTCTGCGCTCATCATGCTTGTGGTTGCATTTAAGTGAGGTGCCATCTCCATGCCTGAACCTGTTGCCAAGACGTAACTTAGGTCGTTTTGGGTTGCACCCGCCGCCTGTAGGGCTTGGTCGAGGGCTTGTTGTGCGGCTTTGGTGGGTTCAAAACCTGAGAAGGCTTTTGCTTTAGCGGCAACCTCCCCGTCCTTGACCAGTACGACCTTGACGGTTTGGATGCCCATATCTATTCCAGCAGTCAACATACTCTTATTCACCTTAGAAGTCCACTCGGGCAGAGAGCATTTCTAGGAAAGCTTCTACGCGGGTTTTCATTTGCCCCACGTCCTCACGAGTGTACTCAGTGTCTAAGTAATAGACTGGAACATTAATTTTATCCAAAGCGCGCTTCACCCTTGAGTACTCCATCGCATACAACATACAACCACGCACCACATAATAGATGACGCCGTCGATATGGTAGTCCTTGATTTTTGTTAGGAGCCAGTTTATGCGGTCTTCGTTACCGTCCTTAGAGGTAAAGCAGGGACAGGTTGATGCCATCAAGTACCGCTCGGATACGGCGTTTATCATATCATCCATTGTCCACTCGTCAATGCCCACGGGGTCGTTAAGCAATCGGTCGCTACTGCATAGCTCGTCGGCTACTAGCACGCCTGGCGGGTTTGCTTCTTCAACCAAAGTGGGTAGTTTCCAGTTGTCAGGCCAAAACATCGGCGTTCCGGTAACCATCACGCGCGGAGTGTCAGGCGGGCAAGCCCAATCTTTTTGTTCACGGCGCTTCTCCAATTCGTCGCACAGTTCCTCGGTTTTTTTTGTCCACCGCTCAATATCATCCCAAGTGCTTGCTTGATTAACCAGCATTGCGTCTCTGCCCATTAGTACGCTGTTGCCTTTGCGTAGGTCTTGGAGGCGACGGAAGGCTTTGCTGGCTTTTTGCATGGTTTCGATGGCGGCGCGCAGTTTCTTGCTAGTTATCTTGTTGCCTGTTAGCTGTTCAAGTTGGGTTTTGATGGCTTTGATTTCTTCACGCCACATAACAAGCGACTGCGAAGAGTCCTTGACGCGCGGGGGCGACATGGTCCAGATGGGTTTGGTGTCGCTTAGGATTTCGCTAAGTTTAGTCATGCCGTCGCAGGTAAGGTTGCTTATGATGGCATCGCTTAGTTCCATGTACGGCGAGAAGCTTATCATTTTGGCTCCGATGGTGGAGCGTATGACGGGGCAGACTTCAACGGGAACAACGCGGTCACCCAACTTGGAAGTGTCATACCAACCCGAATTTAGCCGCACGGGAATGGCGTCAGCAGCCAAAATCAACTCTATGGGAGCGAAAATGCAAAAGTACCCGATTACTTTTTTGCCCTTGGCTTTTTCGGCTTGGATTTCTGCTTTGCGTTTCTCAAAATCGGCAAGTTCATCAAAATAAGCCATAGCTTTGGGTCGGTTGGGGTCAGTTTTTTTCATGCGTGCGATGTTGTCGGCTATGACGTTTTGGGAGGTGGTTTTAACCGAAGTGTTTAGCTCTCCGATTTCTTTTTGGGGCATATCGGGCAAGTATTTTTTTTCTGGATTTTGGCTTTTCATTTGGTTTTTCTCCTACTCGATTTTTGAGGGTTCTAACCAGTTGCGGGATTTGAGCAGGGTTTTTCCTGCGAATTTTAGTGTGAGGCAGTCTTGGTAGGGGCACATTTCTAGGCACCGCATGCAGTTTAGGCACATGGACGTTTTTATGTCGCCGCCTTTTTGCTCGTAAACTTCGGTTACCTGTACAGGGCACACGCGTTTGCAGATGCCGCATTTGGTGCATTTCTCTTCAGCCTTGTTTAGGTGTAGCAGGGGCAATGCTTTGAACGCGCTAAAACGGTTAAGCGCCGCAATCGAAACGCCTGTGGGGCAGAAGCGGCACCAGAACCTTCGGGTCATGAACGCGCCGCCTGCGGTGATTGCTATGAAAGCTACTACCGCTATGGTGACTAGGATGGATTCGGGGAAGTATTGGGTGAAGCCGCGTATGTAGGGGTAGCTTAGGCTGTAGTCGCCAAAGCCTATATCGCCAGGCCACGGGATAAGCAGGGTCTCTAAGGGGCCTAGGAAGTAGATTATTAGGGGTTTGAAGGGGTCTTGGAACTGGAAAAAGGCGCTCCACGTTTTGGGGTCTAAGGCACCAAAGAATAGGGGCAACGTAAGCACCCAAGCAGCCAAGACGTAACGGATTTTGTGTAGGGCTTTGTTTAGTTTTTCGGGGAAGAGCCAGTATCGGATTTTGAGGGCTTTACGTAGCGAGGTAATCAAATCCATGTACAAACCAAACGGGCAAAGCCACCCGCAGAAGAACCGTCCGAAAAACAGCGGCAACACCAATATGATAATGCCCAAGACAAGGGCGTTCCACTGCGCGATAAGAATCATTGCAGAGAAAATAACGACAAACGAGAGGATTTGGGTGTAGATGCGCAGGTAACTGATTTTGTGAGTGCGGTTTTTTATCCAGATGAACAGGACAAGAAGCCCAGCTAAGCCAAGCCCCGAATACATCACCAAGCTAAGGATGTCGCTTAACGTTTTTAGGAGGGATATTTTTTGTTACACCTCAAACGGTAAATCCGCTAATTATTGTGATGACGCCCAAAACCACCATAACGGCTGCCCCCGCCAGTGAGACCCATTTTCGAAATAAGGGGGCTTTGTTGAGTAGCCAGCCTGTTACGCCTCCGAGCAGCAGAATCGGAGAGAGGGTAGTTCCCAACCCAAACAAAACTGCCACCGCCACGCTGCCTGCAGGGGAAACAAACGACGCGGTGTATATTAGAAGCAGCATCAATGGCGGACACAAAACCAAGCCGCGGCTTAGACCTAAAACAAATGCGCCTGAATCAAACCCGCCCCAACGCCTCCAACGCGAAGACTCCACCACCGTAGAGCCGCAGTTTTGGCAGGGCTGACTACGACGGCTTTTTAGGTAGATGCTTACACCGATGAGCATTGTTATTACTCCAAAAGCATACGACGAGTACTGCTGGATGGGCGCTAAAGCAGTTTCGGTTAGCAAGAACCCGAAGGCGCCGCTAAGAACCGCGATGGCTGCTCCGATTATGGCGTAGGCGGTTAGGCGTCCTGAATTGAAAACCAAAGTGACCGTGGTTGCTTTGCGAAAACCCGCGCCGATACCTGCGATGTAACTGGCAAGGTAGGGCAGGCAAGAAGACGTGCAGAAAACAAGCCCGTACAGTATTCCAACTGCAAACGCTTCCAAATACGGGTTTGAAATCTGAGTTATCACCGACATTTTCTAAGGTCTCGGCGTTTTTAGATAAAGCAGATACGAACAGATAGCATTTAAATCTTACATAACTAACCTGCAACCTGTGCGTTTTACACCTCAAGCTGCCGCCAAAGTTGCATACAACCCCTAAAGCCAATTTTCGAGCCATTTGAACAGCAAACAGGATACAACACAGGCAAGTTATGCGGGTTCTTTTGGGGGCTCTAACCAGTTGCGCGATTTGAGCAGGTTTTTATTTGCAAAGTTAAGCTTAAGGCAGCCGTCGTAGGGGCACATCTCCACGCAACGCAGGCAAAGCATGCAAATTGAAGAGTCGATTTTGCCGCCTTTTTGGTCGTAAACTTCTTGGGCTTGAACCGTGCAAACCCGCCTGCAAATTCCGCATTTCGTGCATTTTTCCTCAGACTTTTCCAGATGCAACAGAGGCGCCCACCCAAAACCCCGAAGCTTACTCGCGACGGCAAAAGAGGCACCCGTGGGACAAAAACGGCACCAAAACCGCCTAACAAAAAACGAAGCCAAAACCGTCAAGCCAACAAAAACCAGCACCGCAACCAAGGCGTACTGAGAACCAGCGTAATACACGATTTGGTCAAAATACGGATAGTTCAGGTTTGAACCAAGAATTTGCCAAGGCGCAACCAAGGGCACCAAAGGACCCAACAGAATCCGTGCGGGGTTGAAGACGCCTGAGAGGAAAATTACGTCCGAGGATGTGACGTGGCTGTTAAAATGCATCAGCACCAAGGGGGCTCCAAGGAAGAAGGCGAGCAGAAGGTAGCGGAGGTTGTTGAGGTACGTGTTTAGTTTTGGGGGGAGGTTGAGGTAGCGGGTTTTGAGGGTTTGGCGTAGCAGGCTGATTAGGTCCATGTAGAATCCGAAGGGGCAGATCCAGCCGCAGAAGAACCGCCCAAAAAATAGGGTCATCAACAGAAGCGTCGCCAAGAATACGCTAAGCCAGAGTGGAAAGGAGATTAGGTAGAAGATGGCGGCTTGGCTTATGAGTTGTATGAATAATCTGAGGTAGCTGATTTTTTTGGATTTGTTTTTTTGCCAGATGTGGATGGCTAAGGCTCCAGCTATTAACAGCCCCGCAAATACGGCTACTTTAAGCAACTCAACCATCAAACCAGCAAACGCCACCGTTTCAGCCTCACAACCAGCAACAGCAAGAAGCAAGAACAATCGGGTTTGTAATCCAAAAAGGAACTGTCAGATTAAAGCGTAACTACAAACTGTACAGACGCAAACGAAAAGAAGAGAGAAGAAAAGAGCGGAGAGAGCGGGGTTACTCTGGGGGCAGTACGATTCGGGTGTTGTATTCTCGTAGGTAGGTTAGGTGGTCTTCGTCGAATGGGTAGGTTTCGGTGTTTAGTGGGTAGGGGAAGCCGCTCATGTAATGGAAGGGTAGGGGTTCTACGGTGAAGCCGTCGTTTCCTGGTCCAAAGCCGTAGTTGGCGTATTGGACTTTGAACCAGCAGGCTACGAAGAAGAAGTAGTCTCTTTCCATGCCTGGGGCGAGTTCGTCGAGGTTGTCGGTTGGGAACTGGATTGCGATGGCGTCGCCTTGTTTGCCTATGACGAATTTGTCATCCTCAGTTAGTAGCAGGTCTGTGACGTTGCCGTAGCGTGTAAAGTTTCCTGAAGAGAGTGAGTTGACGGGTTCGAATTCTTGGTAGAGGTAGCCTGTGGGGGATAAGGTTTGGATGGTAGTGTTTTGCTGGATGGTGGTGTCTACTCCTATGCAGTCAAAGGTTACGTTCCAGAAGTTGCTTATCCTAAGCGAGTAGTCCTCTGTGGGGAACAGGTCAGTTAGGTCAACTACGAAGGTTCGGGTTACGCCGTCGGGTGGAAGCGGGAACTGCCTGTCTTCTGAGACGCCTATCCAGTTGCCGTTTGCGTCTTTGACTTCCATGAAGGGCGTGGGGGTGGGTTGTGTGTGGTCAGGAACTTGAGTGGAGTAGAATTTGTCCATCCACAGCGTGTAGCTTTCTTCTGGTCCCCAGTCAACCATGGACGTGACGACGAGTTTGATTTGCTCGGCGCCTGTTAGGTTTCCAAGGTCAAGGGTTAGGCGGTTCCAAGTTTGGTTGTTCCAGTCTTCGCTGTATTTGCCGTTAAACCCAGAAGTATGCACGCCATCAATTTCCCAAATGGCATCCAAAGCATCCTCCTGCGCAGTAGAACTTACAACTTCACCGTTATACACCGTGACCTGCTCGTTGAATGCTGAAACGGGTTTTTGCGGGTTCTTGCTCACCGTGTAAATCTGTCCCATGTAGTCGGGGTCGATGTACTGTTCTACCATGGTAGAGTAGACGGCTTGGTCAGCGGGGTGGTCAACAACTACGATGTTAGCTGCGTCTACGAAAAAGATTTCATCCCATCTTTGAGTCAAGTTTGCAAGGTAGTATCCGTCAACTTCTTGCACTTGTGTTCTGTCTACGGGTATGTAATCCCACGGGTTGTTTCTCCAGTACTCTAATGAGCCATCAGAGTTCACGTAACGCGTGTAGCCTAGCCAGCCATGGTTTGAAACTTCTGCCAAGTAGATGTAGGTAGTTCCGTTCCAGATGTACAGGGAGGGGCAGGAGGTGCCGCCTGTGTATGTGGCAGTAACGGTCAGTCTCTTATCTAATGTGAAAGTTCGCGTAAGGTCAGTGCTTCCATCGTCCCACTGCAGAAAAGTAACCCTGCCCGTGGGGTCTTGATAAGGCATGGTAACAGAGTAGGTGCCTTCAGGCATCAGGGCAGAGTAGAAGGTTTTGTGTTCCTCCACGGTTCCGTCAGGCAAAACCAACGTGAAATCCGCATCACCGTTTGGCGTGATTGCAATGCCCATGGTGTGGTAGCCATCTTTGACAACTAAAAAGCCGCCGCTGTGGCTGTTAACTTTAACTAAGTGCTGTTTAGAATCTCCAGCTTCCAAAGACGGAGCAGCTACAGTAAACTCTACAGTTTCTTCTCCGCCACCGCTGACATGAACGGTCTTGGTGTCTATTAGTTCACCATCAACTTCAAAACGCAAGGAGAGGCTACTATCTTGGGAGTCAGGATTTCTAGCGGTAATTGTGGCGGTTACAGTTTCTCCGCCGTAGACTTCGTAGGGGCGAACGAACATGGTTGTGACAATTTGGGAGGGCTCTTGAACGGTTAAGGTGCTGGTTTGGTCATCAATTTTGATGTTGTAGGTGCCTTTGGTGTTTTTGGATAGCGTGAATGTTACGGTTGTTGTTTCGCCGCCTGCTAAAGTAACTGTTTGGGTACTTGCCGCCGCGTTGTCGACGAGCAGTTCAACGTCGTAGGTGCCGCTGGTTTCGCCAACGTTAGTTACGTCAACAGAGATGTCCACTGGAACTCCAGACTCTGTTACTCCAGGGTTAACTTCCAAGTTGGAAACTTCAAACTCGGCGGGTTTAGCTGGAGCAGCTTGCGTAGTAATCATGAAAGTTCCGTCTAAGTTGCCTACGCTAAAGGTGTAGGTGCCTTCGGTTTGTTCTACGACTTCAAACAAAACCGTGACTTGAGCGTTTGGAGCGACTTGTCCAGTTTTTGTTTCAACCTCGGCGCCGTTGATTTGGAGGGTTACAGAGTAATCCACGGTTTCTTGGGATTGGCTGACAACTTTGACGGTGATACCAATGGGTTCGCCAGCGTTGGCTTGGGTTCGGTTAACTGCCAAATCCGCCAAGGTGTAAGTACTTAAGGTTGTAAAGGAAGTTTCCAAGTTTCCGATTTTAACCACATGCAAGCCAGCTGAGGCACTTGCAAGTTCGAACTCTACGGTTTTGGTTTCACCCGCGTTCAACGATATTTCCTTGGTTGCATAATCAGCCACGCCGTCTAAAGCAAGACTCATCAGGTAGGTCCCATCTTCAGAGAGCAGGTTAGTTACGTTAGCAGAAACCCGCACAGGTTGACCCGTCAAAACGGTGGAGGGCACTTGCAGGTCGGTGAGTTGAACCTCGTTTGAGGTGAGGGCAGGACCTGGTAGGGAGTCTATGTAAAAGTATGCGCCAGCTGCAGCCGCGACGATTATGAGGTCAATTAGGAGTATGGCTTGTAGTTTGGTTATAGCGGACTTGGTATGCATAAACTGCCTAACGACTATAGGCTTTATATAATTATTGCAGAACCGTGCTTGGGGGAGTGCTCGGTGGGGGGAGCGGGGTGTGCATTGGGCAGCAGCGTTTTTGGACATTCTTCCAGCAAAGCGGCGTTTTTGCCGACGCATATTGAACGTAAGTCCAAAGAGTGCCAGAGTTAGAGGATAGACGTTTAGTTATGAATAAATAGCATGTGCAAACGGATAGTTTTATATACTTGTTCACGATAATTGCACAGAAAACACAAGAAGCATTAAACAAACGTCAAAGGAATGAGAGGAAATAAAAAATGAGTGCAGTTATGACAACAAACCCAGCAGATATAGCCTGGTTGATAGTTGCAACCGCCCTAGTCATGATAATGACCCCCGCATTAGGCTTCTTCTACGGGGGACTAGTGCGCAAAAAGAACCTAGTATCCACAATAACCCAATGCTTTGTTATCTTTGCAGTCATAAGCATCGTCTGGGCACTATGGGGCTACAGCTTAGTCTTTAGCCCAAGCCACTACGGACTCATCGGAGGTCTATCGCTGGTCGGCTTAAACGGCATAGGCATACATACAGCCACGGCAGCGCCGCAAATACCTGACCTGCTGTTCTTTGCGTTCCAACTAAAGTTCGCCGCCATCACACCCGCGTTGATTATCGGTGCATGCGCTGAAAGAATCCGTTTCCGTTCACTTCTGATCTTCGTTGTATTGTGGTCAACATTCATCTACGCCCCAATCGCCCACTGGGTATGGAACCCTGACGGCTGGTTGCTAGGTTTAGGTGCAGTTGACTTCGCAGGAGGTCTAGTCGTGCACATCTCTGCAGGTATGTCCGCGTTGGCAGCCGCATTGGTTGTAGGCAGACGCAAAGGCTGTAGCGTACCATGGAAAGATCATATGAAGGCCGTAGAAGAACAAGAAAAAGCACCAGAAACCAAGCCCACCAACATCCCATACGTAATCCTTGGTGCTGCTTTACTGTGGTTTGGCTGGTTTGGCTTCAACGCAGGCAGTGCTTTAGCAGCAAACGACTTGGCAGTCTTGGCTCTTGTAACCACAAACTTGGCAGCCGCCGCAGCAGGTGTTAGCTGGATGCTCATGGACTGGGCACTAAAAGGCAAACCATCCGCAGTAGGCTTTGCAATCGGCGCCGTCGTCGGTCTAGTCGCCATCACCCCCGCAGCAGGCTTCGTCTCCATAACCTCAGCGCTAATCATCGGTCTCGTCGGAGGCATCATATCAAACTTGGTAGCAAGCTGGAGAGCAGGCAGATCCCGAATTGACGACTCTTTGGACGTCTTCGCATGCCACGGTGTCGGCGGTCTTTGGGGTTCAATTGCCACAGGTCTATTCGCTGCAGCAGCATTCAACGGCGTTGACGGACTGTTCTTTGGAAACCCAGACCAGCTTGTCGCTCAGCTAATAGCCGTTGCAGTAGTCGTGCCATTTGCGTTCTTTGGCTCCTACGCGTTGCTAAAGATAGTCAACGTGTTCTCACCACTAAGAGTCAGCCCAGAAGACGAAGACTCAGGCTTAGACCTTAGCGAACACGGCGAAGAAGCATATCAACTCGACTAAACAACAAAAGAAAAGAGCCCAAAGGCTCACCCCTTTTCCTTTTTTTACGCAACAAATTTTAAACAAAACAAACCATGCGAGCAGCTTGGGCAGATTAAAGCTAATTAGATAGTTGCTTGTTACATTGTAGCGTGTGTTTGTAATGAATGGAACAGCAGTTATATTGATGGGTTCTGAGAGGGATTTGGAGTTTTGCCAGAAAATCGCGAAGACCCTCAAAGTTTTAGGTGTTGAATTCGTTTATCGTGTGGCTTCGGCTCATAAGACGCCGTTGAAGGTTTTGGAGATTATTGAAGAGTTCAAGGCGCAAAAGGTTGTTTACATAACAGTTGCGGGCAGGTCTAATGCGTTGAGTGCGTTTGTGGACGCGAACAGTTCAAAGTTGGTGGTTGCTTGTCCGCCGTACTCGGAAAAGTTCTCGGGCGCGGATATTTACTCGTCGCTTCGGGTTCCCAGCGGCATAGGCTGCGTTGTTACCATTGAACCTGAAGGCGCAGCTATTGCAGCAGCGAAGGTTTTCGCGTTACAAGACGCCGAGTTAGAAAAGCGCATCCAAGAGTATCAGCGCGAAAAACAGCAAGCCATCGAGAAAGCTGACCAGACAATCAAAAACATGAAATAAGGCGGATTCGTGTTTAACCTGAGTTCTGTGCTTGTTAACTGGAGAGAATACTATGTCTGATGAGTATGAAAGAAAGATTCCCCGCACCATGTCTACCCAGCACCCAGATAACGTTAACGTTCCGGAATGGAGCAAAGAGGATGTTATTGATGGTTTGGCAGAGGTTTTTGAGGCTTACTACGCGTACGACACCCTTGGTTGCCAAGAGGTCATGTGGGATTCCGAAGGCAAAGACGTTGACACCCGTGTGCTGCGCAAACTCTTTGACAAACACTGGAACTACTTCAAAGACAACGCCATAGGCAAAAACCTGTTCCTAACATACCGCATCCCCAACCCACGCATCGAAGCCGTCGAAAAAAAAGTCGTCGTCGAAACCCTCCAAAACATACCCATAGCCTACGACGCCGCCACATCCTTCTACAAAAACGAAGCCGTCCCCATCTTTGAAGTTATTTTACCCTTCACCACCGACGGAAAAGAACCCGTCTGGCTCTACAATTACTACAAAGGCGCCATAGTTTCCGACGAGGATTTGATGCTAGATGAGAACACTAAAGCCAGCGACTGGATTGGCGCAACCAAACCCAAGAGCATAAACGTCATCCCCCTAGTCGAAGACTACAACAGCATGCTAACCGTCGACAAAATCATCACACCCTACATAAAAGCCGTCAAACCCAAAAACCTACGGTTCTTCATAGCACGCTCCGACCCCGCATTAAACTACGGCAGCATATGCGCAGTGCTACTCTCTAAAATCGCTCTTTCCAAACTTAGAGAAACCCAAGAAGCCACAGGCGTAGCCATCCACCCCATCATCGGAGCAGGCTCCAAACCCTTCCGCGGACACCTCGCACCTGACAACGTCGAGAATTTCCTATGCGAATACAAAGGCTTAGCCACAGCCACCATACAGTCAGCAGCACGTTATGATTACCCCCTAAAAGATGTGCAACGGTTCATTGAACGTCTCAACAAAGAGTTGCCCTACGGAGAAGCAAGCCTAATTGATGACGCTGAAGAAGCTGTGCTGCTTGAGGTGCTAGTTAAGTGCCGTAAGCAATACGAAAGAGTCGCCGAAGTTTTGGCGCCGTTTGTTAACAGCATCGCACCCTACGTGCCCCAGCGCAGAGCCCGAAAACTGCACATCGGCTTGTTTGGGTACAGCCGCAACGTAGCAGGAACCACCCTCCCAAGAGCAATCACCTTCGCAGCAATACTCTACAGCATCGGCGTGCCCCCCGAATTCATAGGCACCCAAGTCCTCGAAGACCTCAAAGACAAAGAATTACAAACCATCAAAAAACACTACGTCAACCTAAAACACGACTACAACACCATAGGCGGCTACGTCTCATGGGAAAACATCAACATGCTCATGGAAATGCACCGCAAAATCGCCAAACGCGCAAACATGGACGTCGACAAACTCCGCCTCGCCCTAACCCGCATCCTAGCCGACCTCAAAAGCGCAGAAGACACCCTCAACATCAAAGTAGGCCCACAAACCCTAGCCCAACGCAAACACGAAAACTTCACAAACAACTTCCTCATCAGCTACATGGAACACGAAGACAACGAAGCAAAAAAAGCCCTCACTGAAGCCGCCAAACTACGCCGCTGCCTAGGATAAAAACGAAGAAACTGTTTAAAGAAGACTTATTCCGTCTTTAGCGGTTCATTGAGGCATTTGTCAGTAATTTCAAAATTTACCCTATAATATTTCACCTTGACCTTATCTTTGAGGGGGATTAAAGAGTATTCCAATCGATTACTATGTTCGTTTACGATAATTATTCCTCTTGCTCTTGGAGTCCTGTTTTTCATCACCCAACCGAGATACCTAGAAATCTGACCTACAACTTCATCATTCTTTTTCCCACGTTTTAATTCTACAACTACCTCACAGTTTAATCTGTCTCTCAGGAGAAGGTCAATTCTTCCTACTTCTTGCGTGTCAAATTCTTTTTCCACCAGTTTTAAACCAGGCTCAATAAGCGTAGGATGTTGTGCAAGGTAATCCCTCAAATCATTCTCCAAACTAACCGAGGTATACGAGTTTGGTTGAGCTTCTTCTGACCCAGATTCGTTTTGCACAGCATTCCAAAGTATATCGTTAACTGAGGTGTATTTCTTCAGTTGTAAAATCTCTTTGACTTGCTGAAAGATAATGAAATCACGAATATAGTCTTTCGTTCTATCTAGATAGCTGTCCATATTTGGAAGCCCAAACTTCGTCTTCGCCAATTCGATGGCTGACTGCTCTTGTTCAGCATCAAGTTCAATCCACTCTCGTGTTCGTGAACTGATCAAAGGATATACTGTTGAATCATAAGCTAATAGAAACTGCGACAAAGTTTGAAGGCCAATACCCTTCAACTTGAAAAAGCCATTGACTCTATCGGGTAGAGAAGCTTTGCCATAATACAGAGTCTTTAAAGCCTGGTTAAAGGTCTCAAGTCCATTCTTAGTGTATAACAGATTACACAAGTTTCTATTAGGTGAAAAAAATTTCATTAAACGAAAAAGGTCATCAAAATCATCAGCAGACAAAAAGCCATCGCCCTCAAAATTTCTAGTTTTCAGCAACGTGTGGATTTTTTCTTCGGCCATATTTTCCTCATCTTTCCAACGAAGCGTTTTTTCCCATTGAAGCGAATTCTCCCAGTTTTTTAAGCGATTAATCTGTTCAGTTGAAAGAAATTGTTAAACAATTCTCCATTCACCCATGAGTTGGGAACAGGCTAAAACTTATAAAAGTTGTCAGGGTCAGAATATTTATCACCTATATCGGCTATTGACAAAGGAGGTTACAAGAGCCTAACGGTAAAAGGCACAACATTCAGCCACACCAGTTTTACCTAAAGGAAACAGATTTTGCTACCAATCATTCAAGTGTACCAGCTTTACAAAATAGGAAAAAGAAAGTTGTGGAGTATTAATTAGCTTAAAAAAGAAATAAGCTGATATAGGTTTATGGGGTAGTAGGTTTTTGCTATAGCGAAAGTTTAGGAAGTGTTAGTTAGTTTGGGTAGTGTTAAAGATTTGAAGGTAATTAGCAACCCGACCGTTGATGTTATGGGGGTTGGAAGGTTTGAGTTTAGTGACCGTTATTCGGTTTTTGATTGGGGTAAGATGCCTGATCTTATTGAGGGCAAAGGTGAAGCGTTGTGTGTTATGGGCGCTTATTGTTTTGAGCAGCTAGAAGAGAAGAGTATCTGTACGCATTACAAAGGCTTAGTTACCAAGGACGGCAAAACGGTAAAGTTTGATGAACTAAAGGAGCCCAGCGGTGTTATGGAAGTGAACATAGTTAACGTGCACAAGCCCCAACCGCGCCTGCAGGAAGGAAAACTCTGCTACGACTACAGCATCTACAAGCAGGACATGAAAAACTGCCTCATACCACTCGAAATAATCTACCGCAACGGCTTACCCGAAGGCTCCTCAGTTTTCAGACGCCTCAAACAAGGAAAAACAACCTACCAAGACCTGGGGCTAGACCATTACCCTGAGCCTGGCGAACGGTTCTCTACGCCGATTTTTGACGTAAGCACCAAACTCGAAGAAACCGACCGTTACATAAGCTGGAACGAAGCCGCCCAAATCGCAGGACTCACAAACATTGACGTGGAAGCCATCAAGGTGGTGCTGACAAAGGTGAATCAGACCATAACAGAGCTTGCCTCCAAAGCAGGGCTGATAAACGAGGACGGCAAAATCGAGCTGGCTTTTGACGTGGATAGGCGTTTGATGGTGGTTGATGTAGTAGGCACGTTAGATGAGTGCCGCTTCACAGCAGATGGCTTGCATGTGAGCAAGGAAATTGCCCGCAAATTCTACAAGTCTACGCAGTGGTATGAAGACGCTGAGCAAGCCAAAAAAGACGCCCAAGAACAAGGCAGGCAGGACTGGAAGAGCCTGTGCAAGACGCAGCCGCCTAAATTGCCCGTGGAGCTTAAAACTGTAATTAGCCAAATGTATATGGCGGCTGCTAACGAGATGACGGGGCGCAGGTTCTTTGAAGCCCCCAAGCTTGTGGAAGTTGTCAAGAAGTACAAAGATTACATGGGTGAACAACAATGATGATGAAAAACCGAATTGAAGAAACCCTAAAAGAATACAACCCCGAAAACGTGTGCATTGGCGTTTTGGGTTCACACTCAGGATTAGAAATCGCGGCTGGTGCACGCCAAGAAGGCTTTGAAACCGTCGTGGTCTGCCAAAGGGGCAGGGACAAAACCTACACCAAATACTACAAAAAACTCTTCAACCACACCATACTTCTTGACCGCTTCGCAGACATAACCACGCCCGAAACCGTCAAGCAACTCACCGACCTAAACACCATTTTTGTGCCCAACCGTTCCTTTAGCGTGTACGCAGGCTACGACAGCATCGAAGAAAAATTCGCAGTGCCCATGATAGGCAACAGGTACATGCTCAAAACCGAGGAACGCACCGCCCCCAGAAATCAGCTCTGGCTTTTAGAGCAAGCAGGCATAAAAACGCCCCGAACCTTCAAGGAGCCCAGCGAAATCGACCGCTTAGCCATCGTCAAGGTTCCCGAAAAAGAACGCGCAATCGAGCGAGCCTTCTTCTACGTCTCCTCGCCGCAGGAATACGAGAAAAAATCGCAAGAACGCCTGCAAAAAGGCATAATCACACAAGAAGCCCTAAACGAAGCCATAATCGAAGAATACGTCATAGGCGCCAAATTCAACGCCAACTACTTCTGGTCACCGATAACCGACGAAATCGACCTCTTAGGCTTTGACAAACGCGTGCAAACTGACCTTGACGGCGTCCTTGACCTACCCGCCACCGAGCAACTCGAAATGGGCATACCCACCCAAAACATCGAAATCGGACACATGGGCGTTACCATGCGCGAAAGCCAAATCGAAAAAATCTTCGACGCCGCCGAATGCTTCGTGCAGACCTGCAAAAAAGAGTACCCCCCAGGCATGATAGGGCTCTTTGCACTGCAGGGCGCGATAACTAAGAATTTGGAGTTTTACGTATTTGACGTAAGTCCGCGTGTTCCAGGGTGCCCGTGTGTTGAGCCGACTTCGCCTTATATGAAGTACAAGTACGGCAAAGAAGTTGGTCCAGGCAGACGCGTTGCTATGGAAATCAAATGCGCCTTGGCGGAGAAACGTTTAGCGGACGTGACGACATGATAACGGGCAGTGACACCGCGAAGATTTTGGAGAAATACGACACTGGCAAGTTGGCAATTGGCACTTTGGGCTCGCACAGTTCGTTGAATATTTTTAAGGGCGCCAAAGAAGAAGGCTTTCGCACGGTTTGTATCTGCAAGGAAAAAGACACCATCATGTACCAGAAATTTCCGCTGGTGGATGAGCTCATCGTAGTCAAAGACTTCACCGAGTTGCTAAAGCCGCAGATGCAAGAGAAACTGCGCAGCCTAAACGTGGTCTTGATTCCACATGGCTCGTTTACGGCGTATTTGAGCACGCAGGAGCTTACCGACGAGTTGTTTGTTCCGATGTTTGGGAACCGCAAGCTGCTGGATTGGGAGGCTGACCGCAAAAAGCAAGAAGACTGGCTGCGCCAAGCAGGACTGCTGCTGCCCGCCACGTTCAAAACTCCTGAGGATATCGACCGCCTCATCATCGCCAAGCTGCCAGGCGCGAAAGGTGGGCGCGGCTACTTTTTAGCTAACTCGCCCCAAGCGTTTTACAAGAAATTCAACGAAATGGTCAAACGCGGCTTGCTCAAAGAAGACGACGTAAACAAAGTGCACCTGCAAGAGTACGCGCTGGGCGTGAACGTTTACCCAAGCTACTTTAGCAGCACCATCAAAGACGACGTCGAATTCCTAGCCGTAGACAGACGCTACGAATCCGCCGTAGACTCCATAGGCAAAATCCCCGCGGATGAGCAACTTGAAATCGGCGTCAACCCCACCTACACCGTCATAGGAAACTTCCCCATTGTGCTGCGCGAATCATTGCTGCCCGAACTTATGCGCATGGGCGATAACGTGCACAAGAAAGCCCAGCAACTCGCGCCCCCCGGCATCATAGGACCCTACTGCCTTGAGACTGTGATAACTGAAGACCTCAAAATCTACACCTTCGAAATCTCAGCGCGCATCGTCGCAGGAACCAACATCGGCATCGGAACCAGCCCCTACGCGTACCTAAGATACGGCGAAAACATGTACATGGGACGACGCATTGCCCTTGAAATCAAAGACGCCGTAAAGCAGAAGCGTCTTCACGAAATCGCGGTTTAACCGCTTAGGGCAACGCTTAGTATCGCATCAAAGTTGCTGCGGCTGGGGTCTTTGCGGTAGGCTTGCAGGGCGGCTACGATTTCTTCTTTGTTTCTTTCTCCCAAGATTTCTGCAATTGCGCATGAGACTTTGCCGTTGCTGGTGAACAGGAAATGGGAAAGCGCGGTGACGTTGACGGTTTTGCGGTTGTCGCTGGCGGTTTCGAAGTCTACTAGGTAGGGGTTTTGGTTGCGGTCGACAAGGACGTGTTTGGGGGCTTTGCTGAGCTCGCCGTGGTCTAACCCGATTAGGTCAAGACGGTAACACTGCTCCAAAACCTCAGCTAAAACGCGCCTGACAAACGCGGGGTCGGTTTGGGTTTCCAGCCAACGGGGCAGGGCGTTGCCGTCTATGAGTTGCATGAGCAAAAAGTTTGGGCTCACATCAAGCAGTTTAGGTCCCGCATCGGCGGTGTTGGCTTTGGCGAGCATTTGGGCTTCATGGAACATGTCAGGGCGGTCGGCGTCTACCCTGCGGATTTTCAAAGCCACCCGCTGCCCCTTAAAAAAAGCAACCACCACCACACCAACAAAACCCTTGCCCAACAACGGAAAAGGAACCGCATGCGCACGTGCACACCCAGAAAACTCCACAGCATCCACACCCAAACACTGCAACTCTTGCACGCGACGCCGCAACTCCACCAAATCAGGCTTAGGATAACACAAAACAACCGCGTAAGGCAACTCCACCAGATGCTCCACAGGCACAACCAAAGAACCACTCAAACCAGATTCCCCGCACTTCACACAGATGCAACACGCGCGAATTATTTAACACGTTACCTCAAAGAAAAATGAAAAACGTTTCCCAAAATAGCAATTCTGCAGAAGGGGGTGAGGAGCGCGTTTTTTGGGGTTTGTTTCGTAAATTTATTAGGTTGGCGTTGTTACTGGTTTCGTGTTTGAGCGGGTAGTGGTATGCCACGGTTTAAGCAGTTGGCGCGGATTCAGGAGCTTATGGGGCGTAAGGGGCAGATTCGTAATATAGGGATTATTGCGCATATTGATCATGGGAAGACGACGTTGGCGGATTCGTTGTTGGCGGGTACGGGGTTGTTGTCTTCTGAGATGGCGGGTACGGCGAGGGTTTTGGATTATTTGCAGGAGGAGCAGCGGCGCAAGATTACGATAAAGACCGCGAATATTAGTTTGCTCTACAAAGCTGCGGGTGATGCGTTTGTGGTGAATTTGGTGGATACGCCGGGGCATGTGGATTTTACGGGCAAAGTTACTAGGGCGTTGCGGGCTATTGATGGCGTGGTTGTGGTGGTGGATGCGGTTGAGGAGATTATGGCGCAGACCGAGGTTTTGACTAAGCAGGCTTTGGAGGAAAGGGTGCGCCCTGTGCTTTTCATAAACAAGGTCGACCGTTTGATTACGGAGTTGCAGCTGAACGCATCTCAGATTGAAAAGAAGCTCACGCATATTGTGGGTGCTTTTAACGATTTAATTGAGTTGCATGCGGAAGCGCAGTTCAAGGATAAATGGAAAGTGAGTTTTGGTGCAGGCAGTGTGGCAGTGGGTTCGGCTTTGCATGGGTGGGGCTTCACCGCAGGTTTAGCTCAGCAACATGGAGTCAGGTTCACCGATGTCATGGCGGCATACAAAAACGGTGCACATGAAACTCTGCAAAAAAACCTGCCCGCCTACGCAGCAATATTTGACATGACCGTCAAAGCCGTTCCTGACCCTAAAACCGCCCAAGCTTATCGCGTGGAGAAAATCTGGAAGGGCGATGTTGATTCTCAGGTTGGGCGAGGCATGGTTAGTTGCAGTGACGCTTCTGCGGCGGTTTTTTGTGTAACGCATGTTCAGCCAGATCAAAACGGTTCGGTGGTCGCAACTGGAAGGCTGTTTTCGGGCACCATAAAAGCAGAGGACACGTTGAGGTTGGTTAATGCAAACGAAGAGGCATTGGCGGGTCAGGTTTTGGTGTATATGGGTGCGTTTAAAGAGCAGGTGGAGCGGGTTTTTGCGGGTAATGTGGTTGCGCTGTCTCTTCCTGGTGGCGTGAAGGCGGGGGAGACCTTGGTGGAGGCGACGCAAACTGAAGGGGTGGTTCCGTTTGAGAGTATACGGTATGTTTCTGAGCCGGTGGTGACAGTTGCAGTGGAACCCAAGAACCCTAAGGATTTGCCTGTTTTGCTTGAAGCTATGGATGAGCTTGCGGTGGAAGACCCGAATCTGAAGGTTATGGTTAACCGTGAAACAGGCGAGTACCTGCTTAGTGGCATGGGCGAGTTACATGTGGAAGTGGCACTAAATCACCTAAAAAGCCAGCACCGCGCGTTGGAGGTTGAGGTTTCATCTCCACGAGTAGTGTATAGGGAAGCCGCAACCAGAAAAGGCGCATCTGCCACAGCGAAAAGCCCCAACAAACAAAACAGGTTCACGGTGATGGTGGAGCCTTTGGGTGATTCGGAATCGGGGTTAGTTGACCAGAACAACGATGCACCGCAGGCGGGGGATGTGGGTTGGTTGGATGCTTACAAGAACGTGCTGGTTGACTGCACAGAAAAACTGGAAGCCTCAAAGGCGCGTGAATTCATAGTTGGAGGTTTCGAGTTTGCTTGTGGAGCGGGTCCTTTGTGTGGGGAACCTTTAAGGCATGCAAAAGTCAGCTTGAAAAATATCATGTTAAGCAGCAGCGAAGAGTTGAGCAATGCAGTTGAAGTCATGCATGGCGTAGGCAAAGCCGTCTTCGCCTCGTTTCTAACCACGCAACCCGCTCTTTTAGAGCCCGTCTACAAAACCGTGATTTCAACCCCCGCCGAGTTAGCAGGAGAATGCACCCGCATCTTAAACAGTCGACGCGGAAAAATCGTTTTGTTTGAACCCAAAGGAGCCGTGACGACTCTTACTGGTTATGTGCCGGTGGCGGAGGCGTTTGGTTTGTCAAAGGAGCTGCGGTCGGTGACGTCGGGGCGCGCGTTTTGGCAGTCAACTCTTGACCGTTGGGAGCAGGTTCCTAAAAAACTTGCAGACAAGCTCACCTTGGAGTTGCGCAGACGTAAAGGGTTGCCTTTGGAGGTTCCCGCGGCGAGCAGGTTCATGGAGGAAGATGAGCGGTGAAGGCGTCTGTGCCGTTTTGTTTGGATACTACGTTGTGTTGTGGGCAGGTTTTTCGCTGGGACAGGCATGGCGGCTGGTGGTATGGTGTTGCGCAGGATTGCGTGTTTAAGGTACAACAGAACGGTTCAGAGCTCAAATACGATAATGCTGATTACGAGTTTGTGGAGCACTATTTTAGTTTAGACCACGATTTAGACGCAATTAGCAAGAGCATAAACAAAGACCACCATATAGAAAGGGCACTAAAAGCGTATTGGGGTTTGCGGCTAATTAGGCAAGACCCGTGGGAGTGCTTGATGTCGTATATTTGTGCAACTTACAAGAGCATAGCTGCAATAAAGGGCATGCTCAACGCGTTGGGACAAAAATTCGGCGAAAAACTCAGCCTAGACGGCTACAAATACTACGCGTTTCCCAAACCAGAAAAACTTGCAAACGCCGCCGTAACAGAACTGCAAGAATGCGGTCTAGGCTACCGCGCCAAGTACCTGCAGGCAACCGCCAAACAAATCCACGAAGGCAACATCAACTTAGAAGAGCTAAAACGCATGCCTTATTCGCAGGCAAAAAAAGCGTTATGCACATTGCCAGGGGTGGGCGTTAAGGTTGCAGACTGCGTGCTTCTGTTTTCGCTAGGCAAGCTAGAGGCGTTTCCCGTGGATGTTTGGGTCAAACGTGTAATGCTCAAACGGTACCAAAACAAGTTCCCAACCCAGCTAATCCAAAAACTATCCAAAGCAGAATCCTTATGCAACAGCGACTACGAAAAACTAAACAATTTTGGCAGAACATACTTTGGACAGTACGCAGGCTACGCCCAGGAATACCTCTACCACTACGAAAGAATCGCCTAAACCCAAACAAACCCGCGCCACAGCAAACCAAACAAAACAGCCAAAGAGCTTGCAAGCAAAACGCGGAAAACGTTTAAATCCCGTTAGAAACAGCATATAAAAGCAACTACCGCCCGTGGGCCCGTAGCTCAGCTAGGTTAGAGCGCCAGACTCATAATCTGTTGGTCGCCAGTTCAAATCCGGCCGGGCCCACCACACACGCTTTTGATTTTTGGCAGACAAAGGTTAAATTGTATATAGGGGGTAGAGAGAGTAATTTGTGGTGGTTTGATGAAGGCTGTTGTGGTTTATTTTTCTGTGAGTGGTAATACAAGGTTTGTTGCAGAGAAAATCGCAGATGAGTTAAAAGCGGATTTGTGCAAGGTTACCGATAATAATTACAAGCAAAGCAGGCTGTTGTATCTGCGGGGTGGATTGGCGGCTTTGAGAAAGAAAACCTCAGAAATCGAGTTGTCTACACCTGTTGAAGGCTACGATTTGGTGATTGCTGGCACACCCGTATGGGCGGGAAAAGTTGCTCCTGCCATAAGGACGTTTCTGGAAAACAAGAAACCCAAAGAGAGCCAAGTTGCCTTTTTTGTAACGCTGGGTGGAGATAAACCCCAAAAAACGTTGGAGGATATGAGAGAAATCGTCCAGCCCAAAGTGCCAGTGGGGGAATTGGGGGTTACAAAACCGTTGGACAACAAAGAAGAGACTGAAAGGCAAGTAAAAGAGTGGTCCAGCCAAATCCAAAAAACGCTCAAATAACGGGTTGCTGTGGGTTGAGGCGGTAGGAGCCTGCGGTTAGTTTTTCGGCTCCGTTTTGAGTTATCAAGGCGGTATCTTCGATGCGTACGCCTCCAAAACCGTGGAGGTAGATGCCTGGTTCGATGGTTACGACATTGCCTGTTTGAAGTATGTGACTACTTGCGGAGCTTAACGTGGGGGGTTCATGAACTTCTAAGCCTACGCCGTGACCCAGACGATGTACAAAGTTTTCTCCATACCCTGCCGCCTCAATGACATCTCTAGCTACCTTGTCTACGTCTGAGACGCATACGTTGGGTTTTAGGGTCTCAAATGCTTTGTCCTGTGCGTCGTGAACTATCTGGTAGAGGCGGCGCTGTCTTTCAGAGGGCACCCCAGCAACCAAAGTACGGGTCATATCCGAACAGTAATACTCAAACGTAGCCCCAATATCAACCACAACAAAGTCGCCCTCGCGGATTTCACGTGCAGAGCAGCCGCCGTGGGGAAACGCTGAGGAAGCACCTGAAGCAACTATTGTTTCAAAAGCTGTTGCGCCGCCGCCGTTTCTGCGCATGGTAGATTCGATTTCTGCGGCTACTTCGCATTCTTTCACTCCTGGTCGTAGGGTTTCGTAGGCGGCGTTCATGGCTTGGCTGGTTATGTCGGCGGCTTTGCGCATGAGCGTGATTTCGTTTGGGTCTTTGACTTGGCGAAGCATCTGGACGGGTTTTGGGTCGGCTGCTATTTTGGCTTGGGGGAGCTTTTGGGTTAGGGCTTGCCAGCTTTGCACGCTTAGGGCGTCGGCAGCTATGTTTTTGAGTTTGTGGTCTTGAACTTGTTTTGCCAGCGTCACCAACAAGTTCTCATCAAACCCAAGCCGTTCCACACAAAAACCCTTGCAGCCAGATTTAACCTGCTCATAATTAACGCCATACACGTAAAGCGTACTCTCACCATTAGGAGGAACAAACAAAGCACACGCGCCAGGAACCCCCGTAAAATACAGCAGATTAGCCGAGTTAAAAACCAGAAAGCCGTCAAAACCAGCTTGGGTAAAAGCAAGGTCTTTTAGGTTGCGTATGCGGTTCAAGGCGCTTCACCATACAAGCAGCATGAAAAGGGATAAGCTTTCTTATAATAAGGGGCAAAACAAAATTGTGGGAGGGAAAAAAGTTCCCTGGGGGTTATTTTCTTTCTTGGAAGAGTTTTTTGATGGCGCTGATCCTTGCTTTCTGGGCAAGTACGTCGCTTGTGACTAGGGTTAATGCTTCTTCGGGGCACCATTTGACGCATTGGGGACCATCTTCGTTGTCTTTGCATAGGTCACAGACGTAGACTGTTTTGTTTTCGGGGTGTAGCATAATGGCGCCGTAGTCGCAGGCTTCGATGCACCAGCCGCATCCGTTGCATTTGTCGGGGTCGATGGTGACTGCGCCTGTTTCTTCGGATTGTGTTAGGGCGTCGCGGGGACAAGCTTCGATGCAGGCGGGTTCTTCACAAAGACGGCATGAGACAGCCATGTTGACGACTTGGTTTTGGCGGACTACGCGAATTCTGGATTTTATGGGGTTGAAAGCTTTTTCTTTGTTAAATGAGCAGGCGTACTCACAGATTTGGCAGCCAACACATTTTTCGGGGTCACATGAAACGAATTGTCTTTCGTGTATCTTGACCATTTCTTATGCCTCCTCCGCAGCTTTGGCTATGCTGCTTAAATCTTCCATACCCAACGCTTTGAGTTTTTCTTGGGTGGGTATGCCTTCGGGGTTCCAGCCGCGAGCTGCATAGTAGTCGTCCAAGAGCAAGTCAAGTTCTGCTTGGCTGACTTTGGCGCCTTTGACTGGGCTTTCGTCGGGGATTGGTTCATTCATGACTTTCCATGGGAGGGTGTCGTCTTTTCGGCTTAAGCCTTCGCGCAGGTTGATGAGTTTTGCAAGGGCAACGATTCGTTCAGCGGCAACTGCAAGGTCGTCTGCGGTTACTTCAACGCCAGTTACGGAACTGTAGAGTTTTGCCATGTCAGCGAGTTCCTTGTAGAAGGAGCCTCTTGCGTTTTTGCATACGATAAGCGAGTCGATGATGGCGTAGATGTCCTCGTAGGCTTTGACGATTTTGCCGCGGCCTTTCTCGGCTTTTAGGCGGTCAACTTCGCCTTTGAGGTCAACTGCGTAAACGCCGCTGCTGTGGTCTGCGCCTCTAAAGGAGACTGCGTATCCCAACGCGGTAGTTTTGAGGCTGCGCAGGTCATAACCCGTAACTTCTAAACCTTTGATGTGCTGTGCAAGATTTGCTACACCGTTGCCGAATTTCTCTGCTGCAGCTTTAACGCCGTCAGCAAGAATGTCGCCTACACCTTCGCGTTTGCCCATCTTTTCGATAAGCTGCAAAACTGCTTCAGCATTGCCGAATTTAGCGTCAATATCGTCAAGGTCACTGCTTTTTAGAAGACCCTTTTCAACGCAGTCCATAACAAAAGCAATGGTTACACCGACGCTTTGGGCGTCCATGCCGTAATAGTTGCACAGTTCCGCGGCTTTGATTATTGCGTCAAGCTTGTTTACGCCTACGTTTGGTCCTAGAGCCCAGAGGTTTTCGTATTCCATTCGGGCCATGGTTCCTTTGTATGGACCTTCGCGGATTACTGCTTCGTGTTCGCAGCGCATGGGGCAGGAACTGCAGGCAATGATTTTTGTGACAAAGCGTGTGTTGAGGGATTCGCCGCTGATTTGCGCTGCGTCCTCAAAGCGGGCACTGCTGTAGTTGCGAGTAGGCAAACAGTTCAAGTTGTTGTTAATCAAAAGGTTCTCGACGGTGCCCACGGTGCGGTACTTCTTGGTTGCGGGACCCTTCATGCGTTCATGGAATTCTTTGACTAGGTCCATGAATTCTTCGGGTTTGGCAACTTCGATGTCGTGTGTTCCGCGTACGGCGATGGCTTTCACGTTTTTGCTGCCCATGACTGCGCCTAGACCTGTGCGGTCGGCTGAGCGGGTTTTTTCGTTTGTGATGCAGGCAAGTTTGGATAGTTTTTCGCCTGCTTCGCCGATTGCGGCTACACGTATGTAGTAGTCGCCAAGTTCATCTTGGATTGCTACTTCAGTTCCGCTGGGTGATTTACCCATTAAAGCTGAGGCGTCAAGTAATTGTACTGAATCATCGTCAATCCAAAGATAGACAGGTTTTTCAGATTTGCCAGTTATGATAACTGCATCGTATCCGGCTCGTTTTAATTCTGCACCAAAGGTGCCATGAGATATTGCTTCGCCAACTCCGCCTGTGGCAGGTGACTTGGATATGAATGCATGACCGTTTCCGCCTGTGGGAAACATGGTTCCAGAGACGGGACCCAAAGCCAAAACAAGGGGGTTTTCAGGGCTCAAGGCATCAACGCCTGCTTTTGAATTAGCAAGCCAAAGCCTCATTCCTAAGCCTATTCCGCCCACGTATGTCTTTGCATAATTATCGTCAAGTTTCTCAGTCCAAGTTTTACCAACATTCAAGTCAACGAAGAGAACTCTTCCAGCGTAACCCAGCAAACTCTTTCCTCCATTGATTAAGAAACTATTAGTCAGGTGAAAACTATATTAACTTAATGGCGTTCCCCACATGAAATAATGACTAAAACACATGTTATTCCCTCACGTCGTGAACCACAAAGCATAACGTGAAAGGGGGGAAACTGATGTTGCAAAAGCTGTTTTTTGGGAGAAAACAAATATGAGCAGCCAGCAACTCAAGTATTATAGTATGCCAAGTTTAGGGAGGCAGATGCCTTGAAGGTAAAAGTTCAGTATGTTAGCTTGGTGAAGACCTTCACTAAGGAAAGTCAAGACGAGTTTGAAGTAGAAGAAGGTACACTGCTGGGAAGTGTACTTGACAGAGTCGCAGACAAATACGGCAAACCCTTCACCCAAGAAGTCTACGAGCAAGGACAAAAAGAAATGAAATCAACCTTCGTCGCCATGGTAAACGGCTTACTAATGAACCAACTCAACGGCGTAGACACCCAACTAAAAAACGGCGACACCATAACCCTAATGTCCCTCATGACAGGCGGGTAAACCCAAACCAAAAAACACAGACACTACTTTGAACACCCAAGCCAATTTTTCCTCACACACCAACTATTAGTAGCATATTAGGCTCCAAATTTTAATTCTATGCAGAAACCATAGGGGGAGGGGGTCTACTTTTTAGTGGTAAGTAATAAACAAAAGAAGAGAGGGACGCTTGTTGCGTCTTGTTTTGCGTGTTAAATTTGGGGTTATTTGCTTGTGGCGTTGGCGGTTTGGAATAGGCTTTTGACTGCTTTTTGCCGTGATTTTTGTGCTAGTTGCTCTGCGGTGACAAATGAGAGGGCTTCTTCGGGGCACCATTTGACGCATTGGGGTTCTCCGTCGGGGTTGTCGGTGCAGTTGTTGCAGGTGAAGACTACGCGTTTTTCGGGGTGCATGTTCATGGCTCCAAATGGGCACGCAGCAATGCACCAGCCACATCCGTTGCAGGCTTCTTCGTCCACGCGCATGATGCCTGTGTCTTCTTCTTGGGTCAGGGCGTCGCGGGGACAGGCGGCAAGGCAGGGAGGGTCTTCGCAGTGGCGACAGGCAATAGCTAAGTTAGAGAGCGGACCAATGCGCATAGCACGGATTCGAGATTTGCTGGGGTTAAATGTGTTATCGTTTACCATGGAGCAGGCGTATTCGCAAACCACGCAGCCGATGCATTTTTCAGGGTCGGCGGTTACGAATTTGCGGTCTTGATGGCGTACCATGTTTAGGCGCCTCCTGCGGCTGCTTTTGCGGTTTGAGGCGCTTTGGCTTTATCATTATCTTTGGCTTTGGCTTTTGCTTTGGAGGCTTTGACGCGTTCCTTGGCTTCCTCGGCGATGTAGGCGTACTCGTCCAAACCGACTTCCTTGATTTTCTCCAAAGTTGGGATACCATCCTGAGTCCAGTTACGGGCTTCATAGTAGTCGCTTAAGCCAACTTGGAGTTCTTCCTCACTAACGCAAACGCCCTTCGCGGGACCTTCATCGGGAACGGGGACGTTTTGGATTTTCCATGGAAGGTGGTCGTATTCGCGGGTGCCTTTGCCTTCGCGCAGGTTAAAGAGCCTCGCGAGAACTTCGATGCGTTCTCCGTCCATCATCATTTCTTCTTCAGTGATGGGGATGCCTGTGGCTAAGGTGTAATAGTTCACTAGGTCAGTCCAGCCGTCGTAGTAGGTGCCTCTGCTGAATTTGCAGACGATAAGCGAGTCAATGATGTTGTACATTTTGCTTTCAGTGGCGATTATTTTGCCGCGTCCAGGTTCAATTTTGAAGCGGTTTACTTTGCCTTTGACGTCGGGGGAGTAGGCTCCGTTTCTTAGGTGGCAGGCGCCTCGGAAGGAAACGCTAAAACCAAGCGCTGCAGTCTTCAAAGTCCGCAGGTCGTAGCCTGGAAGCTCCAAGCCTTTGATGTGGCAGGCGTACTTGTAGGCGTCGCCGCCGATGATTTCAGCTGCCATTTTGGTTCCTTCTGCAAGGGCACTTCCAAGCCAGCCTTCGCGTTTGCCGATTTTATGGATAATCTGGATCATAGCTTCAGCGTTACCAAAACGCAGGTCAATGCCGTCAGTTTGTTCTTTGGTGATGACACCGTGTTCGTAGCAGTCCATGGCGAAAGCGACGACGACTCCAATTGATATGCCGTCCATGCCGTACTCGTTGACGATGCGCATAGCTTCAACTACTGCGTCCAAGCGGTCAATGCCACACAAAGGACCCATGCTCCAAAGGCACTCAAACTCCAAACGTGAAGTCGAGCCCTTGTAGGGACCTTCGGGAACAACGGCGATGTGGTCGCAACGCATTCCACAAGTTGCGCAGCCCACAATCTTCTTGACATAGTGCTCGTTGAGGTATTCGCCGCTGACTTTTTGGGCGCCTTCAAAAGTTGCGTTAGTCCAGTTTCTTGTAGCAAGAGCAGCCAAAGAGTTCAAAACCAAAACGTTTTCGGGAGTTCCAAGAGTCTTGTATTTCTTGGTTGCGGGACCTTGCATGCGTTCGTGAATAAGCTTGACGAATTCGCGGAAGCCTTTCATGTCGGCTACGTTGACGTCTTTGGTTCCGCGGACAGCCACTGCCTTGAGGTTTTTGCTGCCCATGACACCGCCCATACCAGAGCGGCCGATAGCGCGGAATTCATCGTTCATGATGGCTGCGAACCTGCAAAGTTTCTCGCCTGCTTCGCCGATGGCAGAGACGCGGATGTAAAAGTCGTTTTGTTCTTCGCGAATGGCGTGGTCGGTTTCGCCGACGGTAAAGTTTCTCATGTGTTCTGCGGGGACGATTTCAACTTTGTCGTCGTCAATCCACAAGTAGCAGAGTTTGGGGGATTTTCCCGTGATTATGATGGCGTCATAACCCGCTCGTTTGAAGTCAGGTCCAAAAAATCCGTGGGCTTCAGCGTTTCCGATGCCGCCAGTAGCAGGGGATTTGGAAACAACCGCGTAGCTGTTGCCACCTGTTGGACCCATAGTGCCAGATAGGGGTCCTGTCATGTAAATCAGAGGGTTGTCAGGGTCGTAAGCGTCTGTCATGGGTTTGGAGTTGTCCATGAGGAGTTTGATACCAAGACCTATACCGCCTATGTAGTCTTTTGCAAGCTTTTCAGATAGGGGCTCAGTTGAGATTTCCCCTGTGGTTAAGTTAACACGCAGTATTTTACCAGCGTAAGCATACATGTTTTTCTTATCCTCCACACGCACTGGTTGATTATAGGAAGAAAAACGGGATATAAACCTAATGGATGGACAACGAAAAAAATCATGTAAAAATTGCAATTCAAACAATAAAGAATCGACAGGTTTTAGCATGCATATCGAAGGTGTTTTTGCTTTTAATTCCAAAACACAATGCAGAAAAGCTTTTTGGACTGATGCATTTAAGTCTTGTTTAATGGAAAAAGCCCACTTTTCAAGCATCGTTCATGGCTTTATCCACACAAAAACAACCAAAACAAAGGGGGCTTGCGCGCGCAAAACCGCCCAAACAGCAAAAACCAAGGGTTAAGGCAGCACGTTTAGCAGGATTTTGGCAAGCTGCGAAGCACAAGCCTCAACCTCAGGAGTCAAACCCTCTCCGAAATCTGTGTCTTTAGGCTGCATCAAAAGCAAGGACAGCTTTCCGCCTGTGAGCTGGGTTATGTATTCGCAAAACATCCGCAAAGGCAACATGTGCGTTGATATGGCAGGAAATGAAGTGACTTTTTCAGAATCAAAAAGCTGCGCCTCTCCAGGTTCTAATTGCAACAACGCAGCATCCACCAAAAGCACATGCGAAGGCTTTAGAGCAATTATTTCATCCATGAAACTTTCTGGAACGGTTTCGCATTCAATCAAATGAACCTTAGACGAAACCTTGCCTTCAAGGTCTTTGACTATTTTTACGCCCAAAAAATCATCACGGCGGATTTCGTTGCCTATACCTGCAACTACAACAAAAGAGGCATCTTTAAACCAATCTTTTAGTTGCGTTTCAATTTCCGCGTGTTTCAAAGCAAAATACACCACAAAAAGAAAAGAAACAAAGAAGAAAAGAGGTTGGGTTTAGCGTTGCAGCGTTTGGATGCGTTGCTTGTTGCTGTCGAAGACCTCAACGGTCATTGGCATTTTGCCGACTGCAAAGTGTGTTGCACAGCCAAAGCAGGGGTCGTATGCTCTGAAAGCCATTTCGACTTGGTTGAGTATGCCTTGGTCGACTTTGCCGTTGTGGATTAAGCCTTTGGCGGCGTCGCGGATGCTCATGCATATGGCGGGGTAATTGTTGGTTGTGGCAACTATCATGTTAACGTCTTTGACTAGGGCGTCTTTGTCAAGGGTGTAGTGGTGGATGAGGGTTCCACGTGCTGCTTCGACGATTCCGATGCCTTCGCCTGGTTCGCCTGGTTTGTTGCGTATGTTAGTGTCTGTGATTTCGGGGTCTTTGGCTAGCTCAACTGCACGTTCTGAGGCGTTTAGCAATTCAATGAGGCGTGCCCAGTGGAATGCTAAGGTGCCGTGGACGGGTCTGCCAAGGGTCTTGTACATGACTTCGTATTCTGCCTGTGCAAGAGGCGTAGACATGCCGTCAGCAGCGTTCAATCTGCCTAGGGGACCAACACGGTAAATGCCGTTGTCAGAACCAGCGTTAAGGCCGTTCCAGCCCAGTTTTTTGAGGTAGGGGAATTTGCTGTAAGTCCACTCTTCAACGTGTTCGCCCACGTGGGTGAGGTAGTCTTGGGGTGCAAACTTTAGGAATTCGTTGCCTGAGGGGTCAACTACGCGGATTTTGCCGTCGTAAAAGTTGACTTTGTTGTTTTCGTCAACGGTGCCCATGTAGTAAGTTGGCATGGTGTAGGCGTCGCTTTTAATCAGGTCTAGGTATTTGCTGTTGCCCAGTACGAGGTCGTGGAAGATTTTTAGGGAGAACTTGGCGAATTCTACGCTGGAAGCTGCCATCTTTCCGACGTCTTGGCGTTTCTCTTCGCTTAGGGCTTTGGAGATGCCGCCTGGAAGGGCGCATACGGGGTGGGTTGCTTTTCCACCGAAAACCTCGGTGATTTTTTGTCCGTAAGCACGGTGTTTAATGACTTCTTTAGCTACGTCTAAGCCGGCTTTTTCGATGACTCCTAAGATGTTGCGTTTCTCTACGGGGGCATCAGGACCAACGATGAAGTCTGGACCGCCCAAGTAGTAAAAGTGTAGGGTGTGGTCGTAAATGAAGTAGCCGCAGTTCATGAGTTCGCGTAGTTTCTTTGCGGTGGGTGTTGGTTCAACGTTAAAGGCTGCGTCTAGGGCTTTGACGGATGCGAAGTGGTGAGCAACAGGACATACACCACAGATTCTGGTGGTAAGCTGGGGCATGAGTTCGGCGCGCCGTCCGATGCAGAATTTCTCGAAACCGCGCAGTTCGGGGATTTTTAGGTAAGCGTTTTCTACTTCGCCTTGGTCGTTGAGGAATATGGAAACGTTTCCGTGGCCTTCAAGCCGCGTGATTGGGTCGATTAGGATTTCTTTCATTTTTTCATCACCTTTCGTCTAAGGATAGAGGCAGGCAAGTTGTACATGTAGAACGTGCCCACGGGGTCTTTGACTTGGTCTATTAGTTTTTGAACGTCTTCTTCGGTGTACTCTGCGTCTTCGTCTAAGCCAAGAATTGAAGCCAACGCGGTCATCATGCCTGCGCCTACTTCGGGCTGGTTTGGAGCTGCACCGCCGCATCCAGTGCAGGGCATGTCAACTTTGAGACATTGAGCGCCACATCCGCTACGGGTAGCCATACCCAAACAGATGATTCCCTGCTCCATCAAGCAGCGGTCAGGTTCAGGAACTTTCTCATGAACACGGTAGATTTTCTCGATTTTCTTGTTTTCACGTTTACGTGGGCATTCGTCACAGACGGCTTTTGCAGGTGCAAGAACAGAGCCTTTTGGTGGAAGGTTGCCTGTGGCGATGGCGTCAATTGCGTTGCTGATAAGAACGACTGGTGGAGGGCATCCGGGTAGGTAGTAGTCTACGTCGACGGTTTGGGCAAGGGTTTTGACGGTATCATAGAATTCGGGGATTTTCAGGATGCCTTCTTTTACTTTGGTTTCAGTTTTGGGCATGGTTGCGTTTGGGTTGACGTTTGATTTGTCTTTGATGTAGACATGCTCGAAGATTTCGTCGCGGTCGTTAAGGTTTGCTAAGCCGGGTATGGAGCCTTCGTGAGCGCATGAGCCAAAGGCGACTAGGGTCTTTGACTTAGCTCTCAAAACCTTCGCCATGTGTTCTTGCTCTGAGTTTCGAATAGAGCCGTTGAAGAATGTGATGTCGATGTATTTGTCAGGCATGTTTTCTACATCGCTGTATTTCACATCCATGGCTACAGGCCAGAACACGATGTCGGCGAGTTTAACCACATCTAAGATTTTTTCGTTGATGTCTAGCACGGCTATTTCACAGCCGCCGCAACTTGCAGCCCAGTAAAAGGCTATTTTTAGCTTGTTTTGGCTCATTTATTTTGCACCATCATCTATTTGTTTTAATAATTCTAACGGTTTTACTCTGAGTTCTTTGAAGGCGAGTTCTTCAGGCGAGATACCTAAGGCTAACCCAAGCAGTTGTGGATAATGTAGAATAGGAATGCCGTAGGTTTCGTTGAAGGTTTTCTCGATACGCAACTCATTAGTATCGTACATTATGTGGCAAAATGGGCAGATTGTTATTAAAGCTTGTGCGTCTACCATTTTGACGTGGTTTAGTTTGTCGCGTGCGAGTTGCAAGGCGATTTTGTCGCTTACACCTACACTGGGTGCGCCGCAGCATTCAGTTTTATCCATGTAATCAAGGCAGGTGGCGCCTGTTGCTTCGACAAGTTCTTTGAGGGTCTGGGGATCTTCGGGGTCGTCGAATTCAATGTATTCTTTGGGTCGCAAAATGTGGCAGCCGTTGTGTTCGGCAACTTTGAGTGCGGTGAGGGGTTTGGTGACGGCTTTCTTGATGTTGTCTATGCCGATATCTTCTTTGAGTACCTGCATCAGATGCTTCACTGTCACGGTGCCCTTGAACTCCAAGCCTGACTCTTTTAAGTTAGCGTTTATCTGCTCTCTTAGAGCCTTGTCTGCCTTTAAAATCTTGTTAACTTTCTTTAACGTCCCTGCACAGCCGGGGCAGAGCGTTATAACGTTTAAGCCCTGCTGCTCAGCCAAAGCCAAGTTTCTTGCCGCGAGAATAATCATCATTTCGTGGCTCACGGGGTCAAGGGGCAAGCCACAGCAGTTGAATTCAGGCATCTCAACCAGTTCAACGCCCAGTTTTTCAAGCACTTTACGTGCAGAAATCTCGTAAGAGGAAACACGGTAAGGTATGGCGCAACCTAGGAAAATCAGGTACTTGTGAGGGGGTGCAGTTGTGGTGGTGTTTTGGGTGTCTGTGCTCATGGGGTTTCACCTTTCTTTTCGTCTTCTTCTTTGATGTGTTTTATGAAGCCCACGTCTTTGAGGCTTTTGCAGATGCTCTCAGAGTTGCCTTGGGGCAGGGGTGGTAGACCTAAAGAGTCGCGTTTTTTTATGCGTAGGTCGGGGATTTTGTAGGCGTAGCCTGATTCTAAGACGCTGTTGGCTTGGTCTTTGAAGACTGGGGGGACAATGCCTTCTTCAGCAGCAAGATTCCTAAAGACACGGATAACGCTGGCGACTTCCACGCCTTGAGTACAACGGTCAGTGCAGGTAAAACATGCAGCACACAACCACAAAGTATCGCTCTTCAAAACTCGGTCTTTCAAACCCAAAAGTGCCATACGAATCAAAGTTCGCGGCCTGTAAGTGTCACTGTATCGCGCCACAGGACAATCAGAAGTGCATGTTCCACACTGGTAGCACTTCAACAGGTTCTCGGCGCCATGCATCTTGAGAAGTTGATACTTAAATTTCGGATCAAACTCAGATGCCTTTATCGGCTCATTCGCAGTATCCTTAACCGGAGTAGCATTTTCCGTCATTAAACAATAATCCCCTTACTATGATAACTAACCCCTAAAGGGTCTTCAACCCCAAACTTGATAGTTAGGTTTAATAAATTTCGAATCCGCAAAGACGAGTTACAGTTTGGGATTGCACGCGCCACGAGTTTTTCAACCTTGGGCAACATAGGAATGCACCATACGCGCATAAAGACTCAAAAAGTCCATATCACCTACATAAAGGTTGGGTCATGTTTGCCTTTTTCTTTCCATGTTGCCGCAAAAATCACAGAACTAAAGCCCAAGGCAACAAAACCGTTTTTGACAACTCAAGAAGATGTAATTAAAGAAGAAAAAGGGTTCTGTGCGAACCTTGATGCACAAATAGCTGCCAAGCAGAAGATGTTTAAGCTAAGCGGAAGCTAACTCAGTTTCTTTTTTAGGTGTACTGGGCGTTTTTGAGTTGCTGGCATCTTTTGTCGGCGGCGCTGGAGTTGTGGGTGTTTTTGTTTGCTCAGGTGTCTGCGGCGTTTTTGCGTCTGGGGTTTGCTGTTGGGTTTTGGGTTTGAGGCATTGCATATCAGAAGCATCTTCTTTTTTGAGGTCTAAAACGCCTTTTACGGTGCCATCGCCCAAGTATTCTATGTCAAAACCCATTTTTTGGGTTAGGCTCAGGGCACGGTAGTTGTCGGGTAGCATGATGGCGTAGACGTTCTCGACTCCTTTTTCTTTGGCTATGTCCAAGACGTAATCGACCATTTTTGTTCCTAAGCCGTAGTTTTGCCATTTGTCTCCGACAACAAACGCCATTTCTCCGCTTTTGCCGTCGGGTTCAATGCTAAGCCTGCTAACGCCAAGGAGGTTGCGGCGTCCGCCTTCAAGCATTTCAGCGACTATGGCGATTTCGCGGTCGTAGTCAATGTTGCAGTAGCGTACACGGACTTCATGGGGGGTGTCTCTGAGCAGTTGGAAGAAACGGTAACGTATGGATTCCTCGCTAAAACTCTGGAACATATCCAGCCACATAGGTTCATCTTCAGGCTTTATCGGACGCAAAAGCACGTCCTGACCGTTTTTTAGGGTCCAGAGGATTTCATGTTTTTTTGGGTAAGGGCTTATGACGATGTGTTCGTGGGGTTCAAATTTTTTACAGACACTTTTTTTGTCGATAACTATGCGCGCATCAAGGATGGAGGCGTCTTTCTCGTTTACCAGTAGCGGGTTGATGTCGATTTCTTTTATCTGCGGGAAATCCACCAGAAGCTGCGAGAATAACAGGATGGTTTCTTCGAGTTTTTTGGTGTTTGCTGGAGGCGAGTTACGGTAACCTTTGAGGAGCTTGTAGACCTTGGTTTCCTCCATCATCCGCCGAATAAGCGTAGTGTTCAAAGGTGGAAGCCCAATCGAGTAATCCTTGAACAGTTCCACGCCAACACCACCCATGCCAAACAGGATAACGGGTCCAAAAATGGGGTCAGTTTTCCCGCCGATGATAACTTCGTAGCCTTTCTTTTGCACCATAGGCTGCACAGTAACCCCGATTATCTGCGCCTCAGGATTATACGCAGTCGCACGTTGTATCAACGTATCAAACGCTTCGCGCACCTCAGCGTCACTGTGCACGTTAAGGATTACTCCGCCTGCATCGCTTTTGTGGACAATTTGAGGCGAAAGAATCTTTAGAACCACAGGGTAGCCCATTTGCCGCGAATACATTATGGCTTCGTCGACGTTGTTTGCTACGGCGGTTTTGACGACGGGGAAGTTGTAGTATTTGAGGATGCGTTTGGCTTCGTCTTCGGTTAGGACTTCGCGGTCTTCGGAGGCGGCGTTTCTTAGGATAACCATGATGGGGCGTTTGGGTGGGGAGGCATCTAGGGAGAGTTCTTCGGGGGTTTCGTAGATGAGCTCGACGTTGCGTTGGTATTGATGCATGTACATGTAAGCTTTCACAGCTTGCTCAGGCGTAGAGTACGTGGGAATGTTGTTTGCGTTGAAAAGACTGTTAGCATCCTGAACTGCCCCATACCCCATAAAACTAGTCAATATGGTCTTGTTGTGGTATGTTTGGTCACGAACCAAATCCGTAATTTCCTTAGCTATCTGCACGGAGCTTGAAACGGCTTGCTGCGTAAAAATAATCAGTATGCCGTCGATATTCTCGTCTTTAAGGCAAGCATCCAACGCGGCTTTGTAACGGTCAGACCCCGCATCCCCCAAAACATCAATGGGGTTACCGTGGCTCCAAAACGGCGGCAACACAGCATCCAATGTATCCAAAGTTTTCTGGCTAAGCTTTGCAAGTTTTCCGCCTTTTGCAATCAAAGCATCAGTAGTCATAACTCCTGGTCCGCCCGCGTTAGTGATAATAGCCAATCGGGGACCTTTAGGCAAGGGCTGCGTACCTAAAACTTCGGCGGCGTTAAACAAGTCAGCAATCTCCTCCACACGCACAACACCTGCACGTTTGAAAGCAGCGTCATAAATGCTGTCCTCACCCGAGAGCGAGCCAGTATGGGATGCGGCAGCTTTGGCACTCTCACTAAACCGTCCAGATTTAACCACAATGATGGGTTTGGTTCGGGCAAAGTGACGCGCGGCGCTCATAAACTTGCGAGCTTCCGTTATGCCTTCCACATACATGAGAATACTCTTAGTTTTCGGGTCGGTGCCAAAATAGTCAATAAGGTCACCAAAATCCACGTCAATCATGGAACCCACAGAAACAAAATTACTAAATCCGATGTTTTCGTGAATAGCCCAATCCAAAATCGCAGAGCCCAACGCGCCGCTTTGGCTAATAAACGCGACATTACCCGACTTTGGGACTTTGTCCACAAACGTTGCGTTGAGGTTTACGCGGGGACGAATGACTCCGATGCAGTTGGGTCCGACAATACGTATGCCGTATTGGCTGGCGATTTCAAGAATCCGCTGCTCTAGGGCTTTGCCTTCAGGACCAGTTTCCTTAAACCCTGCAGAGACAATTATGGCACCTTTTACGCCTGCTTTTCCGCATTCTTCAATCACGTCGGGGACGGTTTTGGCGGGCGTGGCGATCATGGCAAGGTCTACGGCTTCAGGAAGAGCCTGCACTGACGGGTACGTTTTCACTCCGAGGATTTCGGGTTTGCGTATGTTAACAAAGTAAACTTTGCCGCCGTAGCCTAGGCGGGTGAAGTTTTTGACTATGGCGTAGCCGACTGAGCCTTCGGTGTCGCTTGCACCGATAATGGCTACGCTTTGGGGATTGAAAATCTTGTCAAGGTTTAGTGTTGCCATCTTAAGGCACCTGCTAGATTAGCGACGCGAAGAAGGAGAATTAAAGCTTATGCATCCGCACTCAAACTCTCATCAAGCAAATACGAGAATTCGCAAACCAAACGTGCGAATCAAACAACAAAAAAGGGCACAAAAAGAAATGCGTTGAGCAGAGCAGTTTTGTTAGGTTTTTTCGTTCCATTTGGACCATTTGGGCGCTAACGAGAGGTCTTCGGGCTCTAAGATGTAGCCGTTGTCAGTTTTTGAAGATTTGAAGCTGGGCATGTGGATAACTTTGGTGAAAAACGGTGCATCTAGCATCATGGTGTGGTATTCGCCGTTTTCGCCGCAAAGGTCTAACCCGTTTTTGTCGTGGAGTTCTTGCATTTGTTTTACGCGTTCTTCGTCGATGGTTTTGCCTAGCCAGTCGGGGGTTAGCCAAGGTTCTTTGACGCAGGTAAACACTGCTTTGAAGCCGCTGCCTACCAAGTCGTCGATTATGCTTTTGCGGTCTTGCTCCCACAAAGGCTTGATAACTTCAACACCCGTGCCCTTGCAGACATCATCTATCCAGTTACCATGAAACTCATCCACATACGAGATATCACCTGTCACCACGCCTTCTATGCCGTACTCGTTTTTTAGTTCAAGTATGGATTCGCGGTAGGATTCTGGGTATGGGGGTTTTAGTCTGTCCCAGAGGAAGGGTGTTTTGACGGCGTCAGATTGAAGTTTGAGTAAAGATAAGGGATGTGAGAGGGAGGGTTTTTGCCAGATGAATGTGGCCATGAGAGCTATGTCGTGGTCTTTTTGGGCTTTGTGGCAGGCTAGGGCGGAGTCTTTGCCGCCTGTCCATAGGACTGCAACTTTCATGCTTGTTCACCATGTTTCTCCATTTTTACATTTTTTGCCTGAATTACCAGTCAAATGTAACAGCAAACTAAATCTTTGTAGCCATATATATACCTTGCCAAACCTAAAACAAACATTTGTTCAACAAGCACTTTACTGTTTAAACGCAGACAAATGCATCAAACACCAAGCAACCACACAAAACCACAGGGATATTCTTAATTACATCCTGATAGTATCATGTTTGCTTTGAGGAATCATCATGGTACAAATGGACTTTGGTGGCGTAAAAGAAAACGTCATTACAAGAGAAGAGTTCACTGTAGAGCAAGCCCAGAAAGTGTTAGAGAAAGAAGTTGTTGCAACTCTGGGCTACGGTATTCAGGGACGCGCTCAAGCCCTTAACATGCGAGATAACGGAATCAAAGTTATAGTCGGACAAAGAGAAAACTCTCAAACATACAAGCAAGCCCTAAAAGACGGCTGGGTTCCAGGCGAAAACCTGTTCCCCATGGAAGAAGCCGCCAAACGCGCAACCATCAAAATGTACCTGCTCACCGACGCAGGACAAAAAGACATGTGGCCAAAAATCAAAGACACCTTCAAAGAAGGAGACGCTCTATACTGCTCCCACGGCTTTAGCATAGTCTACGGAGACGTAACAGGCGTCGTACCCCCAAAGAACATTGACGTCATTTTGGTTGCACCCAAAGGCTCAGGCACCTCTGTAAGACGCAACTTCGTAGCAGGCAGCGGCATAAACAGCAGCTTCGCAGTCTACCAAAACGCCACAGGCAAAGCAGAGGAACGCGTAAAAGCCATGGGCATAGCAATCGGCTCAGGCTACCTGTTCCCAACCACGTTTGAGAAAGAAACGTACAGCGACCTCACAGGCGAACGCGGAGTACTCATGGGCGCTTTGGCAGGCATCATGGAAGCGCAGTACAACACTTTGCGCGAACACGGTCACAGCCCAAGCGAAGCCTTCAACGAAACCGTCGAAGAACTCACCCAGAGCCTCATCCGCTTAGTCGACGAAAACGGCATGGACTGGATGTACAACAACTGCAGCGAAACCGCAAGAATCGGCGCCCTTCGATGGAGAAACCGCTTCCGCGACGGAACCAAACCCCTCTTCGAATCACTCTACGAACTCGTCTGCTCAGGAGAAGAACCCCGCATAGTCATCGAAAAAAGCGCACAACCAGACTACAAAAACAAACTCGCCCAAGAACTCCAAGAAATGGGCAACTCCGAACTCTGGCGCACAGGCAAAACCGTCCGCTCCCTACGACCCAAACAATAACCCCACCCTTCTTCTTTATTTTTAATTCTTTTTTGCTTGTTTTCTAAAAACCGCAACTATCCCAAACGCGGCTACAACAGCCACAATCAAAACCAAGCCATACACAAATTCAGGAACCAAACCAGACTGCGGAATAGGCGAAGTCTGCACCGTATCTGAGGGCAAAGGCGTTGGGCTGGGCGTTGCCAAGGACACAGGCGTTGGTGTGGGTTGTGGTTTGGCGGGAATATATTGCTGGTTTATGGTGGGATACAAACCGGGTATTGCGGCGTATGCGAAGGGTCTGCCGCCTGTGGCGTAGAGGGTTTGGTTGATGTTTACTAGGGAGATTTTGACGTAGTTTGGTGTGGGGATGGATGAGCCGTTGGTCCAGGTGTCTGTTTGGGGGTTGTAGATTTGGGTTGTGGCGTTGCTGTCTGCACTAAAGTATGTGTTGGGGATACCTAGCACGTAAAGCTGCGAATTATTTGTGTTGTCGTTGATTACAGCTGCGGTGGCGTCTCCTGCGGGAACTGGAAGCGGCTTGCCTTCTATCCATGTGTCATCGGCAGGGTTGTAAACCTGCACTATGCTGCTTGCGCTTCCGCCTGCTCCGCCATGTCCGCCGCCTATGACATAAATTTTGTTGTTGAGTACTGCGCAGGCATAGTTAGATGCGGCTGTGGGCATGAAGGCTATGGGTTGCCAGGTGTCATCGGCAGGGTTGTAGACGTATGCAGCTGCGGAGGTTTTGCCGTTGTAGGTTTGCCCGCCGAAAACGTAGATTTTGCCATCCACCACTGCGGCTTGCATGTCGGAGCGTGGGTAGGGCAGGGAGGCTGTGGTTTCCCAGCTGTCAGCGGCGATGTCGTACACTTGGGTTGTGCCCGTTAACGCCGAGGTCACGATGCGTTCAGTTTCCAGATGCACCCAGCCACCTATGACATAGATTTTGTTTTGGTAGGCTGCTAAGGCGAATTGACTTTGGTTGTGAGGCATAGGCGTTTTGGGAGCCCACGTGTCATTGTTGGGGTCATAGGCGTAGTTGAAGCTGCTGTAGTTGTAACCTAAAGCATAGATTTGGTCGTTCACCGCGACTGCGGAAACATCTTTGACGTACAGGGGCAAGGGAGTTTTGGAAACCCATGAACCGTCCAGAGCCGCCGAGACGGGCAACCCAGCAGCAACAAGGCAAGAAGCCGCCAAAACAAAAGCCGCCAAAACAACAACTCTACCCATGAGGTCCACCAAACAAAACATCCACCGCAGAGCTATAGCTCTACCTGAGGAACATTTTGTTCCCACACAAGAACACCCCGCAACAACACTGCAGCTTTTGGCAGCAACTATCAAAGCCGCGTACACGCCAAGATTTAGGGTTTTTACATATTCAGGCTCTATAAAATTTATTAACGCAAAACTCGTAGAACATTTTGGTTTGCATGTTGCCAACTAAGCATACGGTTTTGTTGCAGGCAGCTAACGTCTGCGCTTTTGCTGCCACCTTAATTGTCAATGGTTTAGCCAGCGCCGCAGTCATCGGAGGAATAAGCACCGCAACAGTTTCAGACCAAAACCCCACATTAATAACGCCTGCAGGTTACGTATTTTCCATCTGGGGCATTATTTACACGTTGCTGGCGGTTTTCGCGGCGTATCAGGTGCTCCCTCGGCAGCGTGAAAAACCGTTTTTGCACAAAATCTCATGGCTCTTTGTCCTAAGCAGCATATGCAACATCATATGGATTTTCCTGTGGCAATACAACTACATCGCCTTATCTACAGTGCCCATGTTCGCTTTGCTCGCCACTTTAGCGGCAATTTACCTGCGGCTAAACACTGTCAAACCCGCGCCAAGCATGAAAGAGAGGTTGTTTGTGCGGTTGCCGTTTAGCGTTTATGTGGGGTGGATAACGGTTGCGTCAGCTGCAAACGTTGCTGTAACACTTTATGACCAAGGTATAGTAGGCTGGACATCTGCGGATGCGCCCTTGGCAATTATAGCCGTCGCCGTAGTGCTGGCGGTAACCATGGTGGTCTTGGCAGTCAAAAAAGACGTGGCGTATGCGTTGGTTATAGTCTGGGCTTTGCTGGGCATTGCAGCTAAACAAACCGATGTGCCCGACGTGGTTCTTACCGCGCAGGTTGGTGCAGCAGTTGCAGGCGTTGCCATCGCAGTTACCGTTCTACGGGTCATATGGGAAAAAAGAAGCCGCAAAACCAGTTTTGGGCTTTAGGTTAATGTAAAGGCTTTTAAGCAGATTGTAATCACAAGATTATTGTGGTGATTTTGCATGCCTTCACTGGATAAGAAGAACAAAGCAAAGAAAGCCAAGCACGAAGCAAAAACTGGAAAAACAAAATAGAAAACTCACTTTCCCTGCTTCTCCAAAAACCAAGCCAAACACAGGCAAGGAGAAGCACCTTATTTTTCTTCACCACAACAGGCAACGGTAAATGGCGGGTTTTGGAAACAAAGAGATATTTGTTTTCGTACCAATGCAGTAGGCAGCAAAGAATGAGGCGTGTGGTTTGCAAGGTTTAGAGTTGCCTGAGCTTATGCGGGTTTCTGTTGGTTCAGCTATGGTTTTGGGGCTTTTAGAAGGCAAACTGGATGCGAAGCCTACGACAGCGTATCTTATGACGTACAGGGACGGAAAATGTGTAGCTAACTGCGGGTTTTGTCCACAAGCAAAAAGCAGCCAATGCAACACGGAGTTGCTCTCCAGAGTCACATGGCCAGCTTTCCCAGCAAAAACGGTTCTACAAAAAATCTGCACGCGCGTTCAAACCAAAAAAACCATCAAACGCGTATGCATCCAAGCCCTAAACTACCCCGCCGTCTTTGAGGACATAACCGCTTTTGTTAAAGCATTAAAGCAGCAAACGGCGGTGGAGGTTTCGGTTTCTTGCCAACCCAAAACCAAAGAGAATATGCAAAAACTCGCTGATGCGGGCGTGGACAGGATAGGCATAGGAATAGACGCCGCCACAAAAGAAATTTTTGACCAAGTTAAAGGGGCGCATGTGGGGGGGCCTTACAGTTGGGCAGACCAGTTTAGGCAGCTTGGGTTGGCGTTGGAGGTTTTTGGAAAAGGTAACGTTAGCACCCACATTATTGTTGGACTTGGAGAAACTGAGAAGGAAGCTGTGGAGTTTGTTGGGGAACTTGTGGGGTTGGGGGTTTTGCCTGCGCTTTTCGCGTTCACGCCCGTTCGGGGAACCGCCTTGGGAAATCAGCCGCAGCCCAAACTGGAATCATATCGGCGGGTGCAGCTTGCCAGGTACCTCATCGTCAACGGGTTAGCCCAAACTGGGCAGATGCGGTTTAACGTCCAGGGCGAAATAGAAGATTTTGGAGTAGACAAAACCACACTTTTGGAGATAATCGAAACGGGCAAGCCCTTCCATACTTCAGGGTGCCCCAACTGTAACCGACCTTTCTACAACGAAAAACCAAGCGGACCATTCTACAACTACCCCCGACGCCTAAGCAGCCAAGAAACCGCAGCCATAAAAGCGCAGCTAAGCCTCTAAAGAGATCACTAAACAAAGAAAGAGTTGCCCAAAGAAAAAGGAGCTATTTTTTTGCGCCTGGGAGGGGGAGTTTGGGTTTTTGCCGTGTTACCTGCTCAACGAGCCTCCAGAACTCGGGCATAACTAAGCCTTTTTGGAGGTCTTTGAGGAGTTTTTTGACTTGGTAGAAGGTCATTTGGGCTTCGCCTTTGTCTAGGCTTTCTTGGGGACCTTTGACGTGGCGTAGGATTTCGTCGATTTGCCGGGGCGAGGCGCGTATGCCTGCTTTTTCTAGGAGTCCTTGGAGTAGGGTTTGTCCTGTGTTTCTGCCAACAAACAGCGACGTGGTGCGTCCGACGATTTCGGGGGGGAAGGGTTCGAACATGAGTGGGTGTGCGAGCATGCCTTCTACGTGTTCGTCTACTTCGTGTGAGAAGGTGTTGTCTCCGACTATGGGTTTGTGGAACTGTATGGGCAGCGCAAAAGATTTTTCTGAGAGTTGGGCGATGCGGTAGACGCGTTCCATGTCTACGCCTGTGTCGATGTTGTAGAGGAGTTCAAGGGCGGTGACGACTTCTTCAAAGGGCGCTAAGCCTGCGCGTTCGCCAAAACCCAGCATGCTAGTGTGCAGGTAAGTTGCGCCTTCTTCTACGGCGGCTAACGTGTTGGCGGTGGCTAATCCAAAGTCGTTATGGCAGTGAACGCCCAAATACGCTTTTTCTTTAACTTCAGCAGAGAGACCGTCGCGTATGTGCGAGAATAGGTATCGCATGGAGAGGGGACGCATGAAGCCTGTGGTGTCGGCTATGGTTATGGTGGAGGCGCCTGCGGCTACGGCGGCTTCAAAGACAGCTATGATGTCGTCTAGTGGGGTGCGGCTGCCGTCGGAGAGGACAAAGTGTACGGTTAGGTTGCGGTCGCGGGCGTACGTAATGCTGTCGACGATGCGTTTTAGGGCTTGTTCTTTGGTTATTTTTAGTCTGAACTGTAGGTTTAAGCCGTTTATTGGGGATTCTAGGTTGATTTCTCGCATGCCAGCTTCTAAACAGGCGTCTACGCTTTCTTTGCTGGCAGTTGATGAAGCGGTTAACTTGGCGGTGGTGAAGCTTTCGTTTACGATACGGTGAACGTTATCTTTTTCATTTTCAGATAGCCCAGGGAAGCCTGCGTTGATTATGGATAATCCTGTTTCATCCATCATCTTGGCAAGTTTGAGCTTCTCCACGTATGTTAAAAAGACCGTTGGCGCCTTTATGCCCTCGCGGAAACTCTCATCTACCATGTAGACACGGTCAGGAAGTTTCGGAGGCAGATTCTTGCGAAGGCGATTGTAATTAGCAATCAAGCCTTGGGCCTCTAACTTTTTGAATATGCTCTTCCTCATCTAATGGCACAGTCCAATAAAGCTGCAGATTACTCTTTGTTTAATTTGAGAGCGCTTATATAAAAATTGCACAGGAAAACAATACCAGCATTCTGAAGGCAGCATACAGCGATTCATAAGCGACCAACGGATGCTTTAATGTATATAAAGGATGAGCCTAGTTTTCACAGAACAACAGGCGGTTGCAGGTAGGGAAAAACGTGAAAACTTGGCGTTTACTGGACCTTGAAACTCATGATGCATTCATGAACATGGCAATTGACGAAGCCATTTTGATTTCGCGAACAAAGGGGGAGGTTCCTAATACGTTGCGGTTTTACCGTTGGAAGCCTTCAACAGTTTCTATTGGCAGATTCCAGAAAGTAGAAAATGAAGTCAACGTAGAGAACCTAAAAGAGTTGGGGGTGGACGTGGTTAGGCGAATCAGCGGTGGAGGCACTGTTTACCACGACGAAACCGACGAAGTAACCTACAGCGTAACCGCGAACCCCGAAGACATGGGCGCATCTGACATAACCGAAGTTTACTCAAGAATCTACGCAGCCATAACCGAATCCCTACGAATGCTAGGCATCACAGCAGATTACAACCCCGGAGACAAAAAGAACTGCCCCAACCTTATGGTTCAAGGCAAAAAAATCTCAGGCAGCGCCCAAGCAAACAAAGGCACCGTAGTTTTGCAGCACGGCACCTTACTTTTGGGCATTGATTTGCCGCGTATGTTCACGTTGCTTAGGGTTCCATGGGCGAACTCTTGCATGCAGGTCGTGGATGTGGCAAAAAGAAAAATCACCAGCGTCGAACTCGAACTGGGACACAGAATCACGTACGACACCGCAGTTAGCGCCCTTATGCACGGCTTCAAAGTCGTCTTCAACATCTCACTCAAACAAGGCGAACTAACCACACAAGAGAAACAGCTCGCACAAAAACTCTACAAAGAAAAATATCAAACAAAAGAATGGAACTATGACGCAAAAGCGCCCTCGATTTAGGTTTTTTCGCGTTTCCACCGTATACCCTGCGCAGTATCTTCGATGGTTATGCCTAGGTCTTTGAGTTTGTCTCGTAGGGCGTCGGCGGTTTTCCAGTCTTTGGCTTTGCGGGCTTCTTCACGCCGGCGGATTAGCTCTTCAACTTCCGCGGGCAGGGCTTCTTCTTTGGCGGGCTTGGGGATTACGCCCAGTACGCTGTCAAAGTCGGAAAGTGTGTCTTGGATTTTTTGGGCGTCCTCTTTGTTTAGGGCGTTGGCGTCGAGCAGGTTGTTTACGTCGCGCACGAAATCAAACAGGGCAGCTAATGCGATGCTGATGTTGAGGTCATCGTTTAGGGCGTTGCTAAATTCTGTTTGCACCTTCGCGATGAGTTCTGCAGTTTGAGGGTTTGCGGTGCCGTTTGCATCTTGGAGGCGGCGTTGCAAGTTGGCGAGGCGTTCGATGGCGCCTTTGGCTGCGTCTAAGCCTTCAAAGGTGAAGTTGAATTGCTGTCGGTAATGCGTGCTCAAGAGCAAGTAGCGAAGAGCTATGGGGTCGATGTTTTTTTGGAGGAGGTCGCGTAGGGTGTAGTAGTTGCCGTAGCTTTTGGACATTTTTTTGCCCTCCACAAGCAGGTGGTCGTTGTGCATCCAGTAATGAACGAAGGGTTTGCCTGTGGCGGCTTCGCTTTGGGCGATTTCGTTTTCGTGATGCGGGAACATGTTGTCGATGCCTCCGCAGTGAATATCAAAGGTTTCGCCTAGGTACTTCATGCTCATGGCGCTGCATTCAAGATGCCATCCTGGTCTGCCTTTGCCGATTTCGGTTTCCCAGCAGACATCGCCGTCTTGGGGGGTGTAGGCTTTCCACAACGCGAAGTCTTGGGCTTCTTCTTTGGCGTATTCATCTTGTTTGACGCGCGCGCCAGTTTTGAGTTCAGCTTTTTTTATGTGGCTAAGTTTGCCGTAGCGGGGGAACTTGTTTATGGCAAAATAGATACTGCCGTCTTCGCCGTGGTAGGCAACGCCGTTTTCGAGCAGGATTTTGATGATGTTGACCATTTCGGGTATGTGGTCGGTTGCACGGGGGTAAACGGTGGCGGGTTTGATGTTTAAGGTCTTGATGTCCTCGAAAAACGCGTCTACGTAGAAGTCTGTGTACTGTCTCAGGGGCTTTTGCTGGGCTTGGCTGCCTTTGATGGTTTTGTCGTCTATGTCAGTTATGTTCATGACATGGGTAACTTGGAAGCCCTGATGCTCCAGCCAACGCTTCAGTAAATCTTCAAAGAGAAAAGCACGGAAATTACCGATGTGCGCGTAATCGTAAACGGTAGGTCCACACGTGTAAAGACCAACTTTGCCTGATTCTACAGGAGTGAAAACTTCTTTTTTACGGGTAAGAGTGTTAAATATATGCAAAGAAGAGGACGCAGCTACTGTGGCGTTCATAAATTGTCCCAGTGAACAATACTACCAAAAAACAGATTTAAGCATTCCAGTAAAAAAACACAAAACACCCCACCAAACCCAAAAACAGCAGCAAACCAACACAAACAACAGCAGCAAACCAACACAAACAACAACGCAGAAGTAGACCCCCTCCCCCTATCCTTTCTGCATACAATTAAAATTTGGAACCTAATAGGTTGGTTTGAACTGGTGGGCTTGGCGGTAAAAGAGCAGGAATAAGGCATGGGATAGGGTGTTGTTGGTTGTGTGTTTCAAAAGGTAGGTGTTTGGCGTTTCATAGCGGTTAAGTTGGGCGTGGCTTTGAAAAATGTTTTTGGGGAATGGGGACATGTGTTGCCGCGTCTTTCTTAACGCCTGAACCGCCAAACTGTGCACTTTTGATGGCTTCAGGACACAAGTATTATAGTGGATGGAAGAGCTTATAATAATTTGTGATTACTCAATGCAACAACAAATCATATAAAAGGAACTGTGGTCGAATTTGCGCTGTTTTGCAAGTTTTTTGGTCTTGTTAGCATCATAGTTTGGTAGTACATGGTTTGTGCAGTACTGGCTTGCAGTAAGAAAGCTTATATTTCCTACCTGTTGTACGGTAGTACTGTGAGCGCGTATGGAAAACGAAGTCACAGTCACCCGCAAAGGACAAACAACCATCCCCATCAAACTCCGCGAAAAATACAACATCGAAGAAGGCACCCGCCTCCAAGTCGTCGACACCCAAGAAGGCATACTCCTAAAACCCAAAGCCTCAACGTTGGACCTAGCAGGTTCAGGCGCCAAATACGCATCGCCCGAAGAAATGAAAAAACTGCTTGAGAGACTCAGGGACCTAGATGCCTAAACCCAAAACAGTCTACGACACCCGATTCTTCTTAGAACACTACTACAGCCAAGAAGACACCACGCTGCAAAAAACCCGCCAAGCAATACGACAAGTCAAAGAACGCTTCACCTCCACAATCGTCCTACACGAAATCTACTACCTCACCCTAACCCAAGAAGGCCAAGAAACCGCCGCCTTAAGAGCAAACCTGCTAGAAAAAGACTTCAAAATCATAAAAGTCACCACCGAAATCGCCAAAAACAGCGCCCACCTACGCCACAAATACAAAATGAACCTCCCAGAAAGCATAATCGCAGCAACCGCCCAAACACTCAACGCCACATGCCTCTCCGACGACCCCCACCTCAAAACCATAAACGAAATCCAAACCACATGGATCTAACCAACACGCCCACAACATCGAAGCACCGCAAGGCAAGATGTGTCCACAAGTTTTTTCAACTGCAACTGCCATCTTTCTGGCGTATCTAAATGGCAAAGGATGAGTTTGTTGCGGATTTTCCTTCTGAAATTGTAGCGGAAGGTAAAGTACGGATTTTGGCACCCAAGTTGGAGGCGTATGGGGTTTGCCCGTCGGATTACGCTCCTAGCCGTGCGCCTGTGTTTTACAATCCTGTTATGGAGTTTAACCGCGACGTGACGTTGCTGGCGTTTCAGGTGTATCAGCGCATGGTTGACCGTGAAATTAGCGTTTGTGACCCTTTGACTGGAACAGGAATACGGGGCATACGTTACGCCGCCGAGATGCAGGGCATCAAAAACGTGGTCGTAGGCGATATTAATCCGCGCAGCGCCAAACTCGCAGAGTACAACGTTGCCCTCAATGGTCTTGAAGAGGTGGTGAGCGTGGAGAATAAGGATGCTAATCGTCTTTTGTGTGAGCACAGCGCACCTAAGCAGCGTTTTGACGTAGTAGATGTTGACCCGTTTGGAACGCCCGTGCCTCATTTGGACGCCGCGGTTCAGGCACTGCGCAACAAGGGCTTACTTGCCGCCACAGCTACGGATATGGCGCCACTTTGTGGAGTTCACGCTAAAGCCTGCCTGCGCAAGTACGGAGGAAAACCCCTACGCACCGAGTACTGCCACGAACTCGCCCTACGCTTACTTGCAGGGAGCATAGCAACCGCCGCAGCCAAGCACGACATAGGCATACAGGTCCTGTTTAGCCACTGCAGCAACCACTACATACGAGCATACGCCCAAATCGGCTACGGCGCCCAAAAAGCAGACGCCAGCATCAAAAACCTTGGATACATCCTGCACTGCTTTAATTGCCTGCACCGAGAAACCGCCAAACACCTGTTTTCCACCACCAAGAAGTGCCCCGAATGCGGTGCCGACATGGAATACGCGGGACCGTTGTGGCTAGGAAAACTTGGCAGCAAAGAATTTGTGGAGTCCATGCAAACAGAGAACCAGCGGGCAGACTTTAAGAACAGCCGCAGAATCACCAAATTCTTAACGCTAATTCAGGGGGAAGCTGACGCTCCACCAACGTATTATTTGATAGATAAGGTGGGTAAGAAGGGTAAGTTGCCTGCGCCTTCGGTTGCCGCGTTTTTTGAGGCTCTTAAGGAGGCGGGGGTTGAGGCGGTGTCTACGCATTTTGATACCAGAAGTGTGAAAACTTATGCTTCCGCCGCGACTATGCAGCAAATCCTACGGCAACTCACGCAGAAAACAAACCCGCAGAACCCGTAGATGCGATAAAAGTTTAAGAGCTAAAACGGTACGTACATACAAGCATAAGGAGTTCTTGTGAAGTTGACAGAGAAAATCGCTGTTTTAGGCGCGGGGATGATTGGCGGCGCCATAACTAAGGCTTTTCTGAAAGGCGGATGCAAAAGCAAAATTGCGGTTTCAGATTTTATGCCAGCAAAAGTTGCCGAGATGAAAGAGTTAGGTGTTGCTGCAACGTCGGATAATTGTGAAGCAGCCAAGGGAGCAGACGTTATATTCATTTGTGTAAAACCTGCTGATGTGCAAAAACTCCTCAAAGAAATAGCTAATGAGGTTAAGGGTAAAATTGTGGTTTCTTCAGCTGCGACGGTTCCGCTTTCTTATTTGAAGCAGACGTTGCCAACTGCCAAGTTTGTTCGGATGATGCCAAACCTTGCCATACTGGTGCAGGCTTCATACACCGCGTACTGCTGCGAAGCTGAAGTTACCGCGCAGGACAAAGAAACCGTCAAGGCGCTGCTGGATTTGATGGGTGTTAGCCAAGAAGTTGACGAGAAATACATGGACGCCATAACAGGGCTTAGCGGCAGCGGACCAGGCTACCTCTCGATAATCTTGGAGGCAGTTATGTACGGCGGGTTGAAGATGGGGTTGCCCAGAGACATAGCAATGTCGGCGGCGGCTCAAACCATGCTTGGAACAGGAAAACTCGTCTTGGGCTTACAAGAGCATCCAGCAAAAATCAGGGACATGATAACTACGCCTGGCGGAACAACCATAAACGCCATTTACGAGTTGGAAGGCAGCCAAGCACGCCAAGCACTCATGAAAGCCGTAGAAGAAGCAACCAAAAAAAGCCAAGCCATACGCGAAAAAATCTTAAAAACCAAACAACCGTAGCGCGGCAAGGAGAAACAAGACGTGTTTGAAGCCGTTATTTTTGATTGGGACGGAACCCTAGTCGATACTACAGAGGTTATTTTGAAGTCGTTTCATCAAGCGCTTAGCCAAGTCGCCAAGGTAGATGTAACCGACGAGTTTATCGAACGCCGCATCGGAGTTGGCGCTTCGGAAACCTTCAAAGATATCCTCAAAGACAAAAACGTGCCCTTCGACGCCGACGTGATAAAGCGGATGATGGACGTCAAAATCAAAGTTGAAGTAGATTTGACGGGGGAGGTCGCGTTGCTTGCGGGTGTAAAAGAGCTTTTGGAGGCGTTGCAGGGTAAAGTGAAGGTGGCGTTGGCGTCCATGAATAACCGCCCCGTTATAGAGCACATGATAACGCAGCTAAAAGTCAAGGAGTTCTTCAGTGAAGTGTTAACTGGAGATGACGTAACCAAGTCAAAGCCTGACCCTGAAATTTTCTTAAAAGCCGCCGAAAAACTGGGAAGCAAACCAGAAAACTGTGTGGTGTTCGAGGATTCGATATTTGGCGTCAAAGCTGCAAAAGCCGCAAACATGGGCTGCATCGCAGTTACCACAGGAGCCTACCAAGCACAGGAACTAAAAAAGGCAAACCCAGACATAATAACAGAATCACTAAAACAAAAAACCTCTCTTCTAGAGTTTATCCTCAAATAGCTGGTTCCAGCAAAACAGCAGGACAAAACAAAGAAAACCGTAGGCAGTTTCAGGCGTAATTTAAGAAAACACCCACGAAATAAAAACCAAAGACACAAAGCATAAAGCATGTAGAGAAAAAGGCAAAAATGAATTTTTCACAAACAAATTTACGCAAAAGATAAAAGCATTCAAAACACAAAAAGAAAGACTTAAGAAGCAACATAAACAATCAAGCACACACAAACGTACACATAAAACAGCCATCAAGAGTGGCGTGCACAGCACTTTAAGTTCTCTGCCTTCCATCTCCCTTCTCCTTAAAGGTCCAGCTGGTGCACGCCGCACCCAATAACAAAAAGTTTTGCAGGTTACAGCGGCAAAGCAGCCCAGGTGTTGTGTTTGGAAGAAGAGAGGTTAGGTTGGGGAGGGCTTGTTTAGGTTATCGATGAGGAGGGGCAGGTCGGTTATGGAGGTGATTATGTAGTTTGCGCCGTTGCGGGTTAGCTGTTTTTGGGTTGCGACTCCAGTGGGGAATCCAACGGCTATGGCGTTTAGTTCTTTTGCGGCTTGCATGTCTTCGATACTGTCTCCTACGACGACAGCTTCGTTTGCCAAAACATCCATGGCGGTTAAGGCGGCTTTTAGGTGTTCAGCGTCGGGTTTGACTTGTACGGTTTTTTCTCGGGGTACAACAACGTCAAAGTAAGCGGCGAGTTTGAAGCGGGTTATCATGTAGTTGACGGCTTTTTGGCTGCTAAGAGTGCATATGGCGGTTTTTAGGTCTTTGTTTTTTAGGGTTTTTAAAGTGTCTAAGGCGCCGGGGAGTAAACTTGTTTGTTTGGCAGCATCTAACTCGTAGCTTTCGGCAATGCTTAACGCGCCCGCCACGGTTTTCTGTAAAGCCTCGGGGGTTTTGCCGCTGTTCTTTAAGAAAAGCTCGGTTTTCTTTAGCATCTCAAAAAGAGTATCGTTAACCGAAAGCAAAGAGTCGGGGACGGCTTTGCTGCGCAGGTACGCTCGAACGTCAGCACGCAACGCTTTGTAGTCCAAACTAAAAGCGACAATTGTTCCGTCAAGATCAAATATTACTGCTTTTACTGCCAAGGCAAATTCACGCTCAAATGTTTAACACTTAAAGCGTGGCTAAAGCAGGGCAGAGAGGAAATATACCTTTTGGTAAAACAGAAAACAAGCCAAAACAACAAGCCATACCTAAACAAAGACATTTAGGAAAAAAGTGAGGTTTGGGAAAGCAGGGTTTGCTGAGGCTTTGGGAGAAAGAATAATAGGAGAAGAAACGAAACCCAACTTCGCCACTACAGACCAAAGCCTTTTCAGCCCCACATATGCCGTACAGTTCCCTAAAAAAGAAAAAGGGAAGAAAGTTATGTCGTGTTTATTGTCGTCTTCTAAGAACTAAGGCGGCTGCAACAGCGACAATTATGATAACGGCTATGCCTACGGCTATGTACGTGGTGGTTGGTGTTTCGCTAGTTGGTGGGGGAGCAGTGGAGGGCGAAGGTGAGGCAGATGCGGGCGGGGTTGGTGTTGTTGGGGGTGTTGAATCAGGGGACGATGTGGGGGCTATGGATGCTGCGGGGGCTTGGCTTACGCCAACTGCCGTGGTTGCTGAGGATGCCCAGTAAGAATCAGAGCCATCAAAGCACGCAGTGATTGTGTATTCTCCAGGTACAGGGGGCTGCCACATCTTTTTGAATAAGCCGCTTGTGTCGGTGGTGACTACGCCTATGTCTTGCATGTTGTTGTTGGGGTCAACAGCGGTCAAACGAACTTGAACTCCTGTGGCGTCGGTGGGAAGCTGCTTTTGCATGTACAGGTACTCCATCCATGAACCAGCGTCGGCGTCAGAAATTGCGGGTACAACATTGAATAAGCCGTTTTCTACGAGGTCTTTGGCTCCTGCTGATTGGTCTGTAACGGTGCCACGTACCATTATGCTGTCGCCTTCAGATACGACCGTTAAGGGGGCGTCTACAGTGACTTTGCTTGGGCCTTTGCCGATGCAGTAGATTTGCATGTCGTAGAGGTTAAGGTACACCAGGTATCCGTCTGCTATTGCGTAGCCGTAGTCGCCGTAGGAAGAGCATCCGTGTCCGTACATGGTCCAGATTTCGTTGCCTGTGGTAGCGTTTATGCACCGCATTTCGGCTCCTCTCCAGTAGGGTGCACCTGAAGAGTGCTCGTTAGTAGCTAAGTAGACTTTGTCGTCGGCAACGCCAGCTATGCCAAGGGGATAGCCACCGTAGGGGGTGTCTAAGCCTGCAATTGCGGTGTAGTTCCACAAGCGATTGCCAGTTGATATATCATAACAGTAGACTACGCCCGAATAACCAGTTGAATACAGTTTACCGTAAGCAACAGAAGTTGTCGTCAAAGCACCACCACCGCCAGAGTAGAAGTTCCAAGGATTCTCAGAAGGCGTGGATCCCCACAGTTTTTTGCCAGTGTCCATGCTGTAGCCTGACCAGGATATGGTTTCTTTGTCAAAGAAGGTAAAGACGCGAGCATCTGCATCGAAGGGTCCTACAGAGCGGGTTACGTTGCCGTCGGGAGCGGATATGTCTTCCATCCACAGCAGCTCACCTAGGTTTTCTTGTTTTAGGCTTATTGCCCACACTGTTACGGGGTCGGGGGTTCCAAAGCTAAGGAACGACGCTAAGGGGGTGCTGCCGATTAGTATATCATCGTAGACTGCGGCGATTATGGAGCCTCCGGGCAGTTGGGGTATTGTGACGTTCCAGGTGTATGCGTTGCTTGCGTTGACGTTTTTGCCGACGGGGCGCCACTGGTTTGCTTCGCTGCTGGTGGTGTCTTCGGGGTTAGTTGCGGCGGTTAAGCCAGTTGCTGCGGTGTTGTTCCATAGAGCCAGCCAGTTGTTTTGCAGGTTTAGTACGTAGCGTAGGATTTCGCCGTTGGGTCCGCGGATTTCGGTGCCTGCGGGGATGTTTGTTAGGTTAAAGAGCCAGGTTCCGTCAAGGGGGTCAAATGCTTGCCATGTTGTTGGACCTGCTGGGAGACCAAACATGGCAGCCCATGGGTTCTCGTCGGTAGTCCACAGGTAACCGTTGGGTATGACTCCGTGTTGGTTCATTGATTCGTAGTCGTAGAGTTGGGCAAACGAGGGGGACGTTGTCATTTCGGTGCTGCGCCAGAGTTCTTCGCCTGTTTGCAGGTCTACACAGATGTAACCGTCTCCAGTTGAAGCATCGCTTTCAGGCAAGCTGTAGTATAGTCTGCCGTAGATGATGATGGGGTCGTTGAATTTGCCTTCATAGTTTGTTCCGTCATAATAGGTTACGCCAGAGGTTCCTGTGCTGTCGCCTCCGACAACGCCTCCAAAGGATATGGGTCTTGTCCACATGACGTGGGGGCTGTTGGGGGCTACGCCGTCGGGTTGGTACTTGTTAGTTATGGCGCTTCCCGAGAGGAAGTTGGAGGATATGGCGTACCAGTTGGTGTTTTGTCCTTCTATGGGTCGTGTCCAGTAGGTGTTGGGTAGGGGGGTGTCGGGTATGGTGGTGATTGTTTCTGACTGCACGTTCAAAGTTGTGCTTGCACTGCTGGCTAGGTAGGTGTCATTGACGTAGTCGCTTGGACTGCCAGCTAACCCAGAGGTAGGATGCTCCAAATCTGCTACTTGCTCAGGGAAGTTGAAAACAAAAGTGTAAACTCCGACCTGACGCGGGGTATAGAAGGCGTAGCCTCCGCCGACGGGGTCAGAAATCAAGGAATCAATTGTTTCAGTGGTTCCATCGGGCAAAGTAACGTCAATGGTTAGGTCTACCCAGCGGTCACCAGCAACACCTGCAGCTGTTGGAGGGATTTTATCAATCCAGTAGACTAAAGTCACAGTTTGGTCTACACCGATGGGGTTGGGTGCAGCAGTTATGTACGCGTATGTTGGGATTTCCCAAGGAGGGTCATGCGCGTTGGCTGTAGGCGCGGCTGCGATGAACATAGAAAAAGCCAAGAGCAACGTCAACGTAGCCGTTGTAAACGTTTTGTTTCCCACAGCTTTGAGCATATTATCAACTAATTTTTGAGTCATTTTTTGTTTCTCTCTGTGTTTGGATGAGCTTTCGGTATGGCGTGAAAATGTTTTTAAGCATTGGCAAGAAGTGTTCCTTCTGACAACCCCGCTAGGGCAAGGGAAAACAGCCTCATAGGAGAGAGAGAGGATTGTTTCAAGATGAAGAAATTGAAGCCTTGATAGGGCTGGGTCTTACTGAATTGCAGGCTAGGGTCTACTTGGCGATAGTTTGCCTGCAAAGTGCTCCTGTAAAAGCAATAGCCAAAACATCTGGGATTGCGCGGCAAGATATTTACCGTGTAGCGGCGGAGCTTCAAAAAAAGGGTTTAATCGAAAAAGTCATTGCGTCCCCAGTCGAATACAAGGCTATGCCGCTTAAGGACGCCGTGAAGCTTTTGGTTCTATGCAGACAACGCGAAACCATGGATGCACGCAAAAAAGCCATGAAACTGGCGCACAAGATAAAGCAAAACAGCCAAGACGAAAACAACGAAAAAGACGCAGGCGACGGATTCTTTTTTGTCACTGGAGAAGAAGCATCCAGACGCAGATTCAAAAACGCCCTCGACACTAACCTGAAAACCGTTGAAGGCATCTTTTACTGGAAAGGCTTAAGAAACATACTCGTTGAAGGACAAAACATCTGGGAAACCATCCTAACAGGAGGCGCAAAAGTCCGACTCATAGTATACGGAACCCAAAAAGACCCGCAAGTACAACAAATCATCCAAACCCTAAAAACCAAAGGCACCTTCAACATCAAATACACAACCAAACCACCCCCCGCTACAATAACCATATTCGACAAAAACAAAGTCCTCGCCACAACCACACCAGAACCCAACCCCGAAAACGCCCCAAGCCTATGGCTAAACAACCAAAGCTTCACAACCATACTCCAAGAATACTTCGAACACACATGGCAAACAGCCCAACAACAAAACCGCAGCCAAGCACCTACCCCCTAGTACAGAGCAAACTGCGTTTTGGGTTGTTTTTGTGTTTTTAACCCCAATTTTGGGTTTAATTGCGTCCCTAAAAGTCCCAAAAAGTCCTGTTTCGTCGTAAAACGTCGCTAACCATGATGAACCGCGGCTTGGTTTTAAGATTGCAGTGCAACAAATGCGGTTAGCAGCCTGTTTAGGGGGTGATTAGGATTTTGCAAGGTTTCTGTTGGGGGTTGTTGGCGGTTTCTAGGGCTTTTTGGAAGTTTGTGAGTTTAAATCGGTGGGTGATTAGGCTTTGCAGGTCGACTTTTTTGGTTGCAACTAGGTCAAGGGCAGTGGGGTATTCGGTTGGGGCGATGTAGGTTGAGAAGAAGAAGGCTTCGTCGGCATCACCAATGTTGAGGTAGCCTTCGAATTCTCCAACGAGTGCTACGCGTCCTGCTTTGCGCACCAAATACGGGGTTTGCTCAACGGTTGCTTGGGTTCCCGCTGCTTCCACCACAACGTCCGAGCCGCGCACGGTGATTTCTTTGACGCGCTTTTTGGGGTCTTCTTGTGTGGGGTTTATGGTGTGGTCGGCGCCGAATTTTTGGGCGAGTTGAAGGCGATGTTCTTGTTTGTCTATGGCTATAACTTTGCAGCCTTTGAGTTTGGCAATTTGCGTCATAAGCAAACCTATTGGTCCTTGCCCGATTATGGTGGCGTACTCGTTGATTTTTGGTTGCAGCAGCTCAAGGGTGTGCAGTGCAAGCGCGACGGGTTCCATCATGGCGGCGTCGTCGTCGGTTACGGTGTCGGGCAGGGGGAGCAGGTGTTTTTCTCGAATGGAGATGCGTTCTGCGAAGAATCCGCTTTTGGTTAACCCAAAATACAAGACGCGTTCACAAAGCGATGGCTGCCCGCGTAGGCAGTAGAAGCATTTGCCGCAGTAAGATACAGGCAACATCAACACGCGCTCGCCCGTGTCCTCGCGGGTTCCCCAAGCGTCGTGCCCGATTATGCGTCCACGCTTAATTTTCCAGTCGCCCCGATACAGGTGCAGGTCAGTGCCGCAGATGCTGCCCGCGCCAAACTTCACCAAAACCTTCCTGTTCCCCACCTTGGGCTCTAAAACATCGTCTACTGTGATTTTGTGTGGACCATGATAAACTACAGCCTTCAAAAATAGTCACCTACAGTTAAATAGCTACGTGTGAGTTCTATTAAGGTTACTCAGCAGGCTAAAGCAGCTTTGGTGGAGACCAGCCATTGTTATAGAGCCCCTGCGTGAGAAGATTAGGCGCTACCCCTGCAGGCTAAAGAGGGAAGAAAGAAAATGAGTTTTAATGGTTCTGAATTCCTAATCATCGAGAGCATATTTTCAGGCGTTGCGGTTGCCGCTGCCTTTCCAGTAGGCGCCTTGATTGCGATTTACCTGGATTATTCACGGTCGACGCGGGCTCTGTTTGCAGCGTTTGGGGCAGGGATATTTCTTTCTACTGTGATGCTTTTGGTCCAGCATGCCCTCGAATTAGGCACCATTTTAGATTTAACAGCGGGTTTTATCGTAGGCGCAGTTGCATACGGCGTAGCAGAACACCACATCAGGCACAAATCAGGAATAAAGGATGAAACCGATGAAGAGCAAAAACAAAAGCGGTTACAAAAAGGCACGGGCAGACTCTCTATAGTGGGAACAATCTTGGATAGTGTACCTGAAACCCTTTTTGTAGGCATAATTATTGCGTTAAAAGAACCCGGGCTTTTCGCGGCTGAAGCAGTGCTTTTTTTGGGTAACTTAGCAACGGTTTTGGAGGCGGCAAAGATTATGAAAAAAGCGGGTATGCAGAAAAGGAAGATACTTAGGGATTGGATGATTGATTTTGGCATAGTTGCGGTTGCGGCTCCGCTGGGCTATTTTCTGGCTACGGCAGTTATAAAGGATGTTTTGGCGTCGGTTCTGGGTTTTGCGGCGGGAACTTTGATAGTTTTCATTTCAGGGCAACTGATAGCTAGAGCTTACAGGGAATCAAAAGGACACGCTGAAGACACCGCAATATCAATAGGCTTCATAATAGGCATTATACTGCTCTTCGCTGTGTAAACAGACGGCGGAAGTGAGCTTTTAATAGGCTGAAAGTGCATTGTGGCTTTGATAAGCATGGATTTAGATGCGTATTCAAAAGAGAAGCTTTGGGAACTAATTGTTGAGACAGTGCACGCCAACCCCATGTACCCAACAAACAAAGCCTACACACGCGACACGTTGCTTCCAGAAAACCCAGACATAACAGCCACTGAACTTGCAGAACGCCTAAACATGCCCACCGCGCAGGCTCTTGTCATTTTAGAGGAACTAAAAGAAAAATAAACAAAATAACGCACAGAACCAGCCTAACACGCATACAGGTTTGTTTTATAAACAAAAGGCATCATATAGACGGCGATATTCTTAAATATGCATAACGTCTTCAAGAGGTTTAGTGATTCTTATGAATACAACAAGAATAGCAGCAATAGCAGTTATAGTAATCATAATAGCAGCCATAGGAGCCTACGCGTACACTCAGACAGGTCAAGAACCCGCAGCCTCACCAAGCCCCACCCCAACACCCGAAGCCACTCCAACGCCCACGCCCAGTCCAGTTACGTTGACTATTTCTTCAACAACTAGCCTTTACGAGACAGGAGTAGAAAACGACGCCATCAAACCAGCTTTTGAAGCAGCGTACCCGTGGATAACAGTTAACTTCCTTGGTCAAGGAACGGGCGCAGCTATACAGACAGCCATGAGAGGCGACGCGGACATGATAATGGTGCACTCTCCTTCTCAGGAAAGAGCGTTCTTGGAGGATGGCTATGGCGTGAACCGCAAAATCATAGCGTACAACTTCTTTGTCATTGTAGGACCTGAAGGTGACCCAGCTGGCATATCTGGAATGTCTCCCACAGATGCCTTGACAACCATAATGGACTTAGGTGAACAAGGTGAAGCCACTTGGGTTTCAAGAGGCGACGGCTCAGGCACACACTCTAAAGAAAAGAGCCTATGGGCAGCCGCGGGTATAGACTGGGAAACAATTCACACTGAAACCTCCTGGTACCTAGAGACAGGCTCAGGCATGACCGCCACGCTAAGAGTTGCCTACGAAGAAGACGGCTACACCCTAACGGATTTGGCAACGTTCCTAACCAACCTTAACAGCGGCAACATAGAAATGGAAATTGCAGTTGAAGCCTCCAAAGACCTGCTAAACGTTTACAGCGTAATCGCAGACAACCCGCTCAACGAGAACCTAACCGACACCAACTACGAAGCGTCCATGCTGTTCATCGAATGGATTGTATCTGACGAAGCCCAGCAAATCTTTGAAGACTACGGAACTGAAACCTTTGGCAAGCCACTGTTTAGCCCCTACATGCCATTGCTAAACGGAAGCAACGATACCCTCCTGAGCTGGATAGAAGACTTTGCATTCTTTGACGGAACCGAATGCCCAGCACAGTACCGCCACAACCCAGGCAACCTCTACAATAACCCAGCAGCAATAGCCACAATCCCAGCAAACGAAAAATAAACCAGAAAACTTCAAAAAAATCAACCACTTTTTTCTTTGTGATAATCTATGGCGGATTTCATCACCCAAGCGTTTGAGGAAGCAATCAGGCTTATCTTAAGCGGCGACCCCGAAGTCTTAGCCGTCGTTGGCAGGTCAATTTATGTTTCGGGAGGTGGAACCCTGCTCGCATGCATATGGAGCATCCCCATAGCCGTAATTTTAGGATTGTACACATTCAAAGGAAAATGGCTTGTCAAAGGCATGTTCAACGCCCTCATCGGAGTACCCACCGTGGCGTTAGGTCTGCTACTGGTTCTTTTATTGTCAAGACAAGGACCGTTTGGCGTGTTCCACCTGTATTTAACAACAAACGGCATAATGATTGGACAAGCAATTTTGGTAACGCCTATAATTGTCAGCTTCACAGGCAGCGCTTTAGCCAATGCAGATTTTCAATTAAGAGACCTCGCAAGAACCCTTGGCGCAAACGGGCTGCAAACAAACATCGCCTTGCTGCGCGAAACCTTATGGCCCACGATTTTGGCGGTTACAGCAGCTTTTAACAGAGGCTTTGGAGAGCTGGGAATAGCCTTTATGGTAGGTGGAAATCTATTAGGCATAACCAGAGTACTAACAACATCTATCGCGTTAGAATCCAACTTGGGCAATTATCCGCGGTCGTTGGCTTTTGCCATGTTGCTCATGATTATCGTGGTTTCAGTTTCTTTGGGGATAAACCTCATTGAAAGATTAAGAAAAGAAAGACCGTCTTGGACAGGTTGGATAATCAAACGGGGCACCGTTGGAGGATAAGAGGGGAGCAAGAAGTTGAGTGTAAGTCTTGAAGTGGAAAACGTGGAGAAAACTTACGGCAAAACCAAAGCGGTAGATGAGGTTAGTTTACAGGTACAAGGCGGCAAGATACTAGTGCTTATAGGCGTTAACGGCGCAGGCAAAAGCACCCTGCTTAACATTTTAGCGGGCTTAGAAAAACCCGACAAAGGCAACATACACATCGATTACCAACCCATAACATCTGCAAAGCTTAGGCAAGTTGCCACCTTGGTTTTTCAGCGAACCGCCATGTTCAACAGGTCAGTTTATGACAACTTAGCTTATGGCTTAAAGATTCGCGGGCAAAACGACGCGGAAATCAGGCAGAAAATAGGCGAGGCACTGCGTGGTGTGGGACTTAGGGGTTTTGAGCAACGCAGAGCCAAGCAGACCTCTGGAGGCGAGCAGCAACGCCTAGCTTTAGCCAGAGCATTCCTGTTAGAACCCAAAGTTTTGCTTTTAGATGAACCCACAGCAAATCTTGACCCCAACAGCGCAATCATCATCGAAAAAGCAATACTCAAACGCAAAAACAAAGACCACGTAATCATAATTGCAACCCACAATCTAAGTCAAGCAAAACGGTTGGCAGATGAAGTGGTGCATATCCATGAGGGAAAAATCGTGGAAAGGGCAGGCCCAACAGAATTCTTTGAAAACCCGCGAAACGAAATAACGCGCAAGTTCATAAATGGGGAACTGGAATTTTAAATAGCGCTAACGTTGGCTTGGATTAACTTATTAAGATTCTTTGTGTATAAGCATAGTAAATGCTCATTCATAACAGTCATAAGCCCTCAGCTAAGATTTGGATTGAATACAAAGGCGAACCGTTACTGGGCAAAGGCGGAGCCAAAATTCTTGAAGCAATAGAACATGAGCAGTCGCTAACAAAAGCCGCCAAAAAACTGGGCATGTCGTATCGTTACGTTTGGAATTACATACAAAAAGTCAATGAGGGATTGGGGCAAAACGTTGTGGAAACCTATAAGGGCGGCAAAGCTGGAGGCGGCGGCGCTAAACTTACCCAGACGGGCAAGGATTTGCTTGGGGAGTACAAACGGTTAGAGGGCTGTTTGAGCAAGTTTTTAGCAGACACCGAACACGTGGAGGTGAAAGGCTTGAAGATAAGTGCAAGAAACACCTTAAAAGGAAAAGTAGTAACCGTGGAAAAAGGCATCATAACCGGCAAAGTCAAAGTTGAAATAGCCGTACCCGCAACCATCACATCAGTTATCACAAAAGAATCCGTGGAAGACCTCGACATCAAAGAAGGCGACGAAGTCACCGTCATCGTGAAATCCACGGAAATCATGATAGGAAAATAAGAAAAAGAAAAACTATTTTCTTTGTTTTTTTACTCTACAACGTAGCGGTAGGTTATGTGTTCGCCTGCTGTTGAGCTTTCACGCGTGATTTTTAGGATGTCTCCAGGTTTGGCGCCTATGACTTTGACGGCGGGGTCAGTTGAGGTTATCTGGGGCATCTGGTAGGGTTTCACTTTGAATTGGCTAAGGATTTTCTCTCTTTCTTTGGTAGGCAAGATTTCGTGGCGTGGAACCAAGCCGTGCTCGAAAATGTCAAAGACAGGGAAAGATTTGGGCAGCAACTCTACTTTTTTAGTTTTAGCGCCCTGCTTGACGGCGTGGGTGTATCGTCCCTCGGTGATTACTATGGCGCGTTCTAGCTCTTTTTCTTTTAAGAGTTTGTAGAGCTGGTTCATGGCAACTATACCTACGGTTGCTTGGTCTAGTATGCACCAGATTAACGCGGTTTCTTTGTCTTGTGGAATTTCGACAGTGTAGCCGTAGGCGCCTTCAAATTTTTCTTTGTTTAGCTGTTTGTATTTGCGAAGTTTGATTAGAACTTCTGCCTTACGTTCTTCCACCGTTTCACCTATAACACTCACACTACAAACCTCAATCTTAGAATAGCGAAGACTAAACAGGCTTTAACCCTTAAACTTTATGGTTAAAAAGAAGAGAAGAAAAAGAAAACTTCTGCGTCAAACGCGCAGCACGACGTTTTTAGCGTATTTACGGGCGATTTGTGCAAAGCCATCGATGGTTTCAGGCGGATAAGGACGCTTAGACTGGAACGTTTTATCCAAAGTATCCTGCGCCACGAACTGCTGCAAAGCATACGTCGAAGCATCCTTAACCAACTCGCCAATGCACTGGGCATCTTCAGGCGTAACCAAATCTGGAACCATAGTTGTGCGAAACTCGTAGGGAACTTTGCCTGTTTTTAGGATTTCAATAGAACGCATAAGCCCAGTTGTGTCAGCTGCGCCAAGAGAGCCGTATTTTTCGGGGCACGCTTTGATGTCAAGAGCAACATAATCCACGTAGCCTAGGCATTCTTCGAGTACGTCAGGGTAAAACCCGTTAGTGTCCAGCTTTACGGAAAAACCGCGTTCCTTGAGTTTTGCCAAAAACCGCGGCAACTCCTTGTGCATGCAAGGTTCCCCACCCGTAACCACCACAGCGTCCACGTATTTTTTACGTTTCTCCAACAGCTCTAGCGCTATGCCCTCTTGTAGAAAAGGGGGTTTAGGGTCAACGGCGGTGCGCCAGTTATGGCAAAAGCCACAGCGCAGGTTGCAGCCAGGAGTGAACAGCACCGAAGCGACTTTACTGGGGTAGTCTATGAGACTGATTTTTTGCAATCCGCTAAACTTCATCAGTTGGTCACGACGGTTTGGGCTGCCATTGGCATGGTGGTCAGGATTTTTGATTTGTCGAAGGTGGTGCGCATGTCGAATTCTGCTTGTTTGCCGTCGTTCCATTGGTCTACGGGTCGTAGGTATCCGACTACTCGGCTGTAGACTTCGCTTGGGGATGCGCATACGGGGCAGTTTTTGTGTTCGCCGCTGGTGTATCCGTGGTTTGGGCAAATGCTGAAAGTGGGGGTTAGCGTGAAGTAGGGTAGGCGGCTGTTCCATGAGACTTTTTTGATGAGTTCAGCAGCGGATTTCCATGAGGGCAAGCGTTCGCCAAGGAATATGTGAAATACAGTGCCGCCTGTGTAGAGGGGCTGGAGTTGTTCTTGGTTTTCCAACGCGTCAAAGAGGTCGCCTTTGAAGTCTACGGGTAGCTGGGAGCTGTTGGTGTAGAAAGGCTCAGCATGCTGGGTTTGCACTAGATGCTCGTTAGCAACAATAATGTTGGGGTAACGACGTTTATCCGCACGTGCCAACCGGTACGAAGTACCCTCTGCAGGGGTAGCTTCAAGGTTGTAGATATCACCAGTTTCTTCTTGGAACCGCAAGAGTTTTTCGCGCATAAACGTGATGGTTTTCACGGCGAATTCTAAGCCGTCGCGGGTACCGATGTTTTGTCCGATAAGGTTGAGGACGGATTCGTTGATGCCTGCTATGCCGATGGTTGAGAAATGGTTCTTCCAGTAGCGGTCGTATTTGGCTTTGACGTGGCGCAGGTAACGGCGGCTGTAGGGGTATAATCCGCTTTCAGTGAAGGCTTCAAGGACTTTGCGTTTTATCTCCAAGCTTGCGCGAGCAACATCCATATTGCGTTCAATACGCTCGAAGTATTCGTCTTCGTCTTTAGCCAAATAGCCCACACGAGGCATATTCAACGTGACTACGCCTATGCTGCCTGTAAGAGGATTGGCACCAAAAAAGCCGCCGCCTCGTTTGCGTAGTTCACGGTTGTCAATTCTTAGCCTGCAACACATGCTTCTTACGTCTTCAGGGCGCATGTCACTGTTAACAAAGTTGCTAAAGTAGGGCACACCATATTTGGCGGTGACTTCAAAGATTTTCTGTGAAACCGTGGAGTCCCAGTCAAAGTCTTTGGTGATGTTGTAGGTGGGAATGGGGAAAGTGAAGACTCTGCCTTTGGAGTCGCCGCGTTGCATCACATCGGCGAAGGCGGTGTTGAACATTTCCATTTCTTTGGTCATGTCGCCGTAAGTGTCGGGGGTGACTTTGCCGTTGAAGAGTACGCCTTCGTTTTTCATGAAGTCGGGGACGTTGAGGTCTAAGGTGAGGTTGGTGAAGGGGGTTTGGAAGCCGACGCGTGTGGGTACGTTCATGTTGAAGAAGAATTCTTGCAGGCACTGTTCGACTTCGCGTTGGTTTAAGCCGTCGTAGCGTATGAACGGTGCAAGGTACGTGTCAAAGTTGCTAAAAGCTTGTGCGCCTGCGGCTTCGCCTTGCAACGTGTAGAAAAAGTTGACTACTTGCCCAAGGGCAGTGCGAAAGTGCTTGGCGGGTTTGCTTTCAATTTTCCCGGCGACACCTCCAAAACCGGACATGAGCAAATCGCTTACGTCCCAGCCTACGCAGTAGGGTCCTAAAACTCCAAGGTCGTGGATGTGTAGGTCGCCTGCGAAGTGGGATTCGGCGATGCTTGCGGGGTAGATGCGGCTTATCCAGTATTTGGCTATGACGGTGGAGGAGAGGTAATTGTTTAGACCTTGTAGCGAGTAGCTCATGTTGCTGTTTTCTTTAACTCGCCAGTCTTCAATTTCCAAGTATTGGTCGACTAGGTCAGCGCTGCTTAGAAGCGCAGCTAACTCACGCATGTCTTGATGCTGCTTGCGGTAGAGAATGTATGCCTTAGCGGTCTGTGCGTGACCGTTTTCGATAAGAATCTTTTCAACTAAGTCTTGAATTTCTTCAACTGTTGGGCAACCATCCTCGCCAAAATGGTTCTGCAAAGAAGCGATTACTTGGTTGCTGATTTTCTTGGCTTGACTGCGGTCGCGTCCCCCAACAGCTTTCGCAGCCTTCCAAACAGCTATTGTTATTCGTTCTGGGTCAAAGGGTTCTAGTTTACCATCACGTTTTCTTACGAATTTCATTCTTTTTTCACCTCACGGAGCGCACGACTAAAGTCTTCAGGTTCTTCAAATCGCTTATACACTGAAGCAAACCTGATATACGCCACACGATCAAGCAGTTTTAGGTACTTCATCACGGAATCCCCGATTTCCTGTGAAGTCACTTCAGCTTTGCCCTTCAACATAAGGTCTTGACGAACATGGCCAGCTAATTCACGAATTTGATCCAAAGTCACAGGACGCTTCTCGCATGATTTCTGAAGCCCACGTATCACCTTGTTTGCGTCAAACCGTTCTAGTTTGCCGTCTTTTTTGCGAACCATAAGCTCGACAGTTTCTATGTACTCGTAGGTGGTGAAGCGTTTGCCGCAGGCTACACATTTTTTGCGTCGACGTATAGTGTTTTCCAAGGAATCGCGTGTTTCCAAGGTTTTAGTCTCATCAGAACCGCAGTAGGGACATTTCATGGCTTTAACTTCGCGCGTGCTGTAGTGGTTATCCACACAGATACACACTAACTATAGTGGCATATTTAGTGATTATAGACAAGAAGATGAAATATCGCGAAACATAAGAAAGCAAAATGTACACAATCCAGTAGGATACAAAAAGACAAACAACAGCAATTAACGCAGATTTAAGCAGATAAAGCCAGTTTAGCTTATATACTACGCAAATAACCCCACAGCAAACCGCTTCCCCAAAAACACAAGCAAAAACCACCCAATTAGCAACCCAAAAACCCGTGAAAACATAAATACACAAACCGCACTTAAGGGAAGCCAATCCCAAAAAAAGACGCGGCAACAAACCCAGCAAAACACGAAGCCAACAGCAGGCAGTTAGCGGGGCGAATTTAGAAAGCCCTGTTTAGCAGCGGCAACGTACTGGATGAACTCAAGCTGCGAGGTCTTTTCTATGTTGAGTGGGTGCTGGATTTTGCGGTAGAGGTTTTTCATTATCAAGATTTCGATGTAACGTGCGCCTATGCCAAAGAGTTTTTCGAGACCGTATTGGAATTGTTTGAGGCTGTGGGGTATTTGGGGTTTGGGCAAGCCATGGTTTTTTTCGATGTATAGGTAGACTTTTTGGGGTATGGATTTTCCCAAGGAAAGAAGAGCAGTATCTATGGAGTCAAGGAGCAGGTTGTTAAAATCTTCGTGTGGAGTAACCATTGTATTAAGTCAACCAGCCGCCAAGCATCAAGCTAGCAGCGACATCCATTTAAAACTTGAACAAACATTTAAGCATAATTACCTATCACGTAATATCACAGTTTTCCAAAAACAACCTCCAGCACAAACAAAGACTAGCCGTGAAGGTCATTTTTGGTGCGGTGAACCTGCTCTTTTACCAAACTCAAATCCTTAGCGTAATTCATAAACGCCAAACGCAAAATCTCACTTTCACTAGCACCCAACCTCCTCGCCAATTCACCAAGAATTTCACGCTGCTCTTTGCTCAACCAAACCTTAACCACACATTTCCTAGGCAACCAACTTCGCTCTCCTATGTAAGTACCGCAGAAGGTACCGTGCACAGCCCTGCGCGCGGACCACCAGAGGGTACAACTCGTCTTTTCAGTTTCGATAGTATATTAGGGTGGTATCAGAAGTGTGAGGTTCAACAGGTATGGCATGGGAAGAAACTGAAGAGATTATTCAAAGTGGGCATAGAAGCCCTGACGAGTTTGAGCAGGACACGTTTGAGACGGTCATGTTAAATGAGGAAGAGGGAATCAAAGCGGTGGTTGGTAAGCTAAAAGGCAAAGCCGTCGTGGAGATTCAAAGCATCGTTTTTGACAAATCTAAAGGATGGACTGTGCAAAAAGCCCAAGACTGGTTTAACCAAAGCCAGCAAACATCCGTTACGGAAAGGTTCTGCGCGGTTTTCCCTTTTGAAATCCAAGAAAAAATCGCCGAGAAGCCCTTGCGCATCAAAGGAGTAGCACTAAGCGCGGGGATAAGCCGCAACCTAAACGTGTACCTGCCCGAGGAGCTGGAGGCGTTTGCACAAAAACTAGTTGGCGCCCCCATGTACATCGAGCATGTGGCGGTTCCGTTTGCAGTAGGCAAAGTCACCAAGACCACATGGGATGGCAAAAACCTGCTCTATGAAGCAGAAGTCTATGACGAAGAAACCGCAGATAAAATCCGCAGAGGAATCATAAAACACGTAAGCGTAGGAGCTGACTACGAAACCATCGACGTGTTAAATGGCAAAGTCCCCCATGGACTGCGCAACGCCGAAATAAGCCTAGTTGCTGTGCCTGGAATTCCTGATGCGAACATACAAATCATAGAGAAGCTGCGCCTGCAAAACGCTGTGGAACCTGTGATTGCTGGGGAGTACGTTTTGGGTTTCCATCAGAGCTTTGATGTGTTTTTGCCTGAGCATTTTAGCACACTGTGGCTTGATAGGGAAAGTGGCATCTTGGCGTTGATGGGCAAGCTAAAAAGCCAACCTGAAACACAGCGCGTAGCGGCGGTGTTTTTTTCAAAAGAGAAAATGTGGGATCAAACCAAGATACAGGATTGGCTAAGGCTACACCCTGACTACATGACCCCCGTCCCCACTACAGCAGTAGCGGCGCCTGCAAAGACTCCTCAAGACAGGGATGTTGTTGAGAGCCTGCTAAAGAAGCCCAGTGAACCGGTTATGCGGGTGAGTGAAGCTTTGAGTTTGATTCGGGGGGTTTTGCCTGCGCCTTTGGTTATGCGTAGCTGGAGTTTGGGTCCGCAGCGTATGTGTCAGGAACTGCGCAGGGTTGTTTTTGATCTTGAAAAAAGGCAAAGTCACGAAGTGACCGGGAGTAGCTGAGGATGAACTTGGTGAAAACGAAAACAAAGGGAGAAAATAAGCAATGACTGATTTAACAGGTAAAAGCTGGATGGGTATAGGTGAAACCGACGACCCCAATGCTTTAATTGAATCCTTTGAAACTGCAGCCATCGTAACTAAGGGTGACCCTGTGTATTTGAGTGCTGACCATAAGGTTTCTCCTGCTGCTACAGCCCAAGACTGCATAGGCATAGCCGTCAAAAGCGCTGCTTTAGGCGCACAGTGCCCCGTACTGGTCAAGGGCAGAGTGAAAGTTAGAGCAGGCGGCATCATACGCAGGGGCAAAGCCGTTTACGGCGCAGACGCCTCACGCCGAGTGCTGGAGCTAGCTGACCTCTCTGTAGACGAAGCAGGCGAAGAAACCTACGTCATCTACTACAATCGCAAACTTGGAATCGCACTTGAAACCACTGCAGCTGGAGGAGATTTGCTGTTTATCCAAATCTAGGTGAGAAGCATATGAAGCCAAAACTTTTTGAATCTTTGATACAGGACGAAGGCAGCTTCAAGGAACACATGGCGAATCTGCAGCACAAAACTAGTGTGCATCCGTTTTTGAAGCGTTACTGTGAAGTCGGTGTTAAGGAAGGCTTGTTTAGCGACAGCATAGGCGCGCTGGGCAGGCTACATGACACACTGGTGCAGGCGGCTTACCCCGAAATGATAGGCAGAAGCATCATAACCGTCATGCCAACCACCGAAGCCATGGAACGCTTCCCCCTAGACGAAAAAGCAGTAGCATACCGATACGCCGAGGGCGCAGCTACGCGTTTGAGCGGCAAGAAAAACACTGTTGCGGACGTGTACACCAGCAGCTTAGCCGAGTCTTCAGAAGAATGGACCCGCGAGTTCCTAGAGGACGCCACCTGGAACGTCATGGACGTCATGGTCGACAAAGTCGGCAGAGCCCTAGGCGAAGAAGAAACCGACCAAATCCTTGACCTCTACGGCGCAGTTGCAGACGCAGATTTGGCAGGGGGTGCACCCATAGACAAAGGGGGCGCGTTTTTGGATTGGAACGGCGCGGTTAAGCTTCATAATGCAGTGCGAAGTGAAAACTGGAAACCCACTGTTCTTGCGGTAAACGAAGTTCAGCTGCATCAACTGCTTTCAGACGACAAATTCATCAACGCACAGTACCTGCCCGCAGAGCAAACCAACATCGAACAAGGCAGCATAGGCAACATCTTGGGTATGCAAATCCACGCAAGCAACTTGGTACCTAACGGCACAGCCTACGTGGTGGACACAAGGGTTGCAGCTGTTATGCTTTTGCGCAGAGACATAACCGTGGAAGACTGGGAAGACATCAAAAACGGCAAATACGGCGTACGAGCCACCACCCGCTTTGGACTGGGTATTCTGCGAAGCAACGCCATAGCGAAGATGACCAACATCGCAACCACCCTGACCGCACCAGAATAAGCAGCAAGGGGAGAGAGTCATGGCTTGGTATGAAGGCAAATGCCCTGAATGCGGGAAACTGCATCGTTCACGCAGGAAAAACGACGTTGTGGTTTGTGACTGCTATACGCAGTGCCCAATGTGCGGTTCAGAGATGACGCCGTACATGCCTGACCTTGCCGTGAACACCTACGGCTTAGACGAAAAAAGAGACATAGCAGTGCTGATGGTTTGCACTCTTCATTTCCCCATGTTTTTTAGCACAAAAAAACCCGTAGAGGTAATTTGCAAATGAGACGTTTAGTTGAAAGAATGCAACTGGCAAAAACTGTCCTACACGAACTAAACAGACAGCCCCTTTGCCGAACCGAACTAGAAAAAAGAACCGTACGCAAACTAGGAACCCACGCCACTTTTGAGGGCATGTTCCGCTTCCTAGTGCAAGGCGGCTACGTACAAAAAAGCGACATAAAACACCGCGCCCCCTACATCCTAACCCAAAAAGGCACCAAATTCTTGGAGGCAATCTAAGCTAATGAACAAACTTTTGAAACAGCTAACCGAATCCTTGACGCTTAAAAAAAGAAGCGGCTACGCTTTCCCCAATCAAGCTACGGTGTATGAAACGCCGCAAGTGCCCTTATCAGAGGTCATGTCGCTGTATGAGCGTGACCCAACCTGCAAGGCAAGCGTGGATTTGCTGGCGGCTTCCGCGGTAGGCGCAGGATTTTACACTACCGTGAAAGAAACATACGAGAAGGCCAAGGAAGCAAAACGTGCAATTGACGAATTTAATGAAGCCGTCAACTTGGATGCATTGCTTTGCGATATGGCGCGCGCGTTGATTGCTTGTGGGAACGATTTTTGGCTTAAGTTGACTCCTGAGCAGCTTTTGGATTTGCGCAGGTTGCCCGTGGATGCGGTAGAGCGCATTGAACAAAGTTACCTAAGCGAGCAAGTTAACGTTTTGAAGATTCCCTACAAGGTGGAGGGCTACAAGCTTAGGCAAAGCTACGGCGGCGAAACCCTCTCAGAGCAAGCCGTGGTTCACTGGAAAATCAATTGCCTAAACTTTTCAGGCTACGGAACAGGTGTCTTGCAGGTTCTGCTCCACTCGCTGGTTTTGCAGTCAGACAAACGCCCCGCCTTTGCATGGATGAAAGCCAAAATCGAACGCATCATGCCCAAAATTTTCGAGAAATACGCTGGACCCGACGTTTTAGCACTGCTTGAACGCGCAGACGAAAACACAATTCGCAGCTTTGAGAAAGTCATTAAGAACCGCGGCGAAGAAGGCGCTTGGCTGTTTTATAACGGCAAAGGCACCATCCAACCAATAACCCTTGACCCGCGCGCCCGCTTCGAATACTACGTGGACCATTTGATTAACCAGTTCTATCTGGGGTGTGAGACGCCCCTGCCAAGGCTGTTTAGCACACCTGGATTCACAGAAGCCTCAGCCAAAGCGGCGTTGGAGCTGCAAAACATGCTCATACACCCCGTGCAACGCTACATCAAACGGCAAATAGAACGCGAACTCTTCAGCACCGTACTTCGCCAAAAAGGATTAGACCCGCAAAAGGCACAGGCGCGGCTGCATTGGGGTTCTCCGCAAACCCAAGAAGTCAACCTATCTGACCTGCTCAAAGCTGCTGAGTTGGGGTTTGTAAGAAAGGATGAGTTTCGTAAAAACGCCGCAAAGTTTGGCTGGGAACTCTGGCAAGAACCACAGCAGACAGGGGAAAAACCATGAACGCGGTTGAATACGGCAGATACGAAGAAGCGTACAGGGCAATTCACAGTGCTCTAAGCGGAATTGCATGTGCGCCCCCTGGAAAGAAAATAACTAAGTGGGAGTTCACGTGGAACGCGGATGATTTGGTGGAGGCACTGCGGGCATACGGTGGGGAGGAGTTGTTGTTTACGTTGACGTTTGCGTGGAGTGCCACGGGGAATTTGCAGGAGATAGCGCGCAGTTAGAGGATGTTTGGAGGATGCAGGGTTGACGGGGGCTTGGTCGTATAATGCAGAAACAAATACGGTGTCGGTTGTGGGTGGAATCAGCGGTTTTTTGGATGCGTACAATGCGGATGTTGCTGGAGGCTGGGGTAAAATCCACAAACAGGGAGAGAACCAGTTTTTACTGGAATGCAAGCTGCAGATAGGTGATGGAAGCACGCCCACAGTTTTTGCAGATACAAACAAACAAGTGGTCTTAAGCAACGCCGTAATATCGACAACCTCAGACACTTCAAGAAGATTCATACAAATCCTAGATGAAGCAGTCTTCACGTTAGGCGCAGTAGACAACCCCACGTTAAAAGTAACCTCAGGCGGTTGCCACATCCTAAATTTAGAAGAAACCAACTATTACTATGCAATTCATTCCAGTTCAGCGGCGCAGGTTTATTTGTATTCGTCAAGTTTTAGCGGTGCAAACTTGGCTATGGATTCGTTGCTTTTCCTAAATGGGCAAGAGGTGCGGGTTTGGAATTGCCAGTTCAATGGCAGAAGCCACATAGCATACCTAAACAACGGTTCAGTATACAATGTTATGGCACTGTCCACTGCAACTGCATTAAGGCGTGTAGTAAACGCTGTTGTAGATAAAGTAGCAGCTTTGGGATGCTGGAGGGGAGTTTGGTTCCAAAATGAAATATCCCAGAGGATATCAAACGTTTTTTCTCGCGAATCAAATAAGGGCATAAGAGTAGAAAACATAGGCGGGTTTGATCAGTTTCTGGTTAACCCAGATTTTGACACTTACACGTTTGAGTGGGTAGGAACAAATACGGGGAAAATCTTTCGCCAGTACGAGTTTGACCTAAAAGTCACTGACAAAAACAACGGCCCCATAGAAGATGCAGCAGTGAAACTTTGCGACCAAAACGGCGCAGAAACATTCACCACCACAACCAACCCCACAGGCAAAATCGATACGCAAACTGTGACCCGCGGCTACTACGACCAAGCCCACAACGACGCCTTACAAGACTACACGCCACACACGTTAACCATCACCAAACAAGGCTACCAAACCTACACCAAAAAATTTTTCCTCGAACACAAAACCCAATGGGAAACCAAACTCTCAAGAGCACAACACATCCTACTAAACCAGGGCACCCCTACCCTAAACCTAAAACCATCTGACCCCGAAAACATCCAAACCCTCCAACTCTAAATATTCCGTGGCAAAACTTAAATCGTAAACCAAAGAGAAGTAAGAAAGAACCAAGCATGCCCACCAAAACTCAGACTGCAACGTACATGGGGTTTTTTCTGTGCGTCGTTTTTTTAGCAAGTTTTAGCTGTCCTAAAACCGTGGCGTGGAGTAATGGCGGCTACAGCGTTGACCCTGCAGAGCCAGGTTATGGGACTCATGACTGGATAGCCCAGCACGCACTGGATTGGCTGCCAAACCAAGAAAAACAGTTCTTTACTGAGAATCTTGCTTGGTACCTGTATGGCACGGAGCTGCCTGATAACGCGGACGCCGCAGACGGCTTGGGGGACACTAGAAAGCATCATGTGTATTTTTTTGTGAACGGTTCACTGCAAGATGATGTAGCAGCGGTTAGAGCCCAAGAAGAGTATGTGAAGGCGCAGGAATCGTTTGAGGAGGGCAATTTTAGCGCGGCGGCTATGCATTTGGGCATGGTGGCTCATTATGTTTCAGATGTGGCAGTTTTTGGGCACGTTATGGGTGCGGCGGCGGATTGGGGTGCAGAAGAGCATCACAGCACATACGAGAGCTACGTGCAACGCCGAACTGAAGTTTACGAAAGCGAATTCAACGCTTACCTAACATTTGACGGCAACCTAACACAGACTTCAGCATACGACGCAGCGTTGACGGCGGCTTATGCCTGCACTTTTGGCTCAGAAAACCTCTACAACTGCACCTACATGGACGCCAGCTACAACTGGAGCGACCCTGCCTACAAAAACCAAACAGGACAAGCCCTAAACCAAGCAGCCAACGCCGTAGCAGACATCATGCACACCTTCTACACCCAAACAGTCATCCCAGAATTCCCCACAACATACAGTCTGGGAGCCCTGATTTTAGCCGCATCCATTTTGGCGTTTACAACAAAGAAAATGCACTCAAAAAAACACATAGCCACTAAACCATAAACGTCAAGGTTTTTTGTAAAAACCGCAGGCAGAATGAATTCTTATCCAATAATTATAGAGTTTTGTTTTTTGTTTGCCAAAATTGCTTAAATTTTTTGTTGTAGCTGTTTTGGTGAGGTTAAATGAGTTGGCAAGTGTCTTGCTTTCGGATGTTCGTGATGTGGTGAATGTTGGTGTTGGGGATGTTTCTGATGTTAAGCTTGAGAAGATGATTCGGCGGGCTCAGGTTACGTTGGGGCTTGAGTTGGGCAGGGAAGTAGACGCCGCAGATTGTACGGAGGCAGAAAAAGAGTTCATAGTGCTGCTTTCGGCGGTTTATGTTGTTTGTTTTTTGACTGGGGGTTCAGCGGCGGGTTTGAATTTTAGCGTGGGAGGCCAAAATGTAAGCGTTGCGGGTCAGGCTCCGCCTTTGAGTATTTTGCAGGAGGAAATAGGAAGAATACTCTGCGCATTAAAGCAGCCAAAAGTGGGGAGCGCCTAAACATGACGTCGGTTCCTCAAGCCTACTACGATTTTGTTATGGATTACGCGCCGTACCTGTATGTGACTTCGGGGCAGGGTCCTGATTTGGAGTGGGGCAGGGCAGCGTTTGCAGCGGGGTTTGCAGTGGATTTTTTGTTTGAAGCATATTTTGACCCGCAGTTTGACGCTCAAGGCAGCGAGATTGAAGCCAAAATCGTAGAGCTTACCGACTGGATTCTAACCCAACAATGCACTGACACGCATAAACTGGCATGTGGGGGCTTTAGAAGCACCGAAAACAGCACCCAATACCACAGCGCCGACGCTTGCCGCACCATACCCGCCCTGCTAAAAGCCTACGAACTCACCAGCAACCCAACTTATTTGGGGGCGGCGGTTTTGGCTGGGAACGTTTTTCTCTACAACATGCAGCACATGCCTAGCCAGCTAGGCGTTCACGAGAGGTATTATGGCGGGTTTGCTAGGGCGGTTACGTTGGATGAGGCGTGGCTATTGGATATGGATGTTCAGTGTCTGCATGGGCTTTTGGCGCTTAGGATGCTTGGTGTGGCTGACCCCCCAAACAAGGACAGGTACGAACAAATCGGTGTGGATGCGGCGGGGTTTTACCGTGGGGGGTTAGAGGAGTGTTATGATCATTACAGTCCAAAACCTACGGGCGATAACGATTGGCACCGAACTGACGCGGCTGAGAGTGTTGTTTGGGATGACTCTTTAGCCTACGCATTGTTTGGGCTCTACGACTACGAAGGCTACAGCAACAGCGTGCAAAAAGCCTACATGAAACTAAACAGTATAGGCGCCTCACGCCAGTATGCCGCGTACAACCCCGCGGTTTGCTGGGCAGGCTACCTAAACCTCACCTCCAAAACCCCCGCTTGCAACTACTACGACGCGGTAACGTCAGGCATACTTGCTACGCTTAGGCGCGGGCATGATAAGTCCTGCTATCAGCACAGCCTACAAGTCATCAAATCCCATGCACAGGAGTTTATGTTCTGGGGGTTAAGCATGCAGATTATTCGCCGTTGGAGAACACGCAGGCTATGGCGACGGTTTGCTGGCTGGGGCAGCTGTTCTTGAGTTATGAAGCGCCTGTTACAAGGTTCACGCAGGTGCTAAACAGCAAAGGCGAAAACGTAACGCTGTATCCACTGAAGGCGTACAGCGAACCCGTAGTTTACGGCGAAGGCTTAGACATCAAAGCTTTGGCGGTTCCGTCTAAAGCTGAAGAAGTTCTCATAGAACCAGGCTACTACGCCAGCGACTACCTGACTTTGCACCTGTTTGCACCAGTTAGGCGCCACGATAAAATCTGTCGAAACGGCGTGGACTATGAAGTTCTGGGCGTGCAAGAGTACACCTTCAAGGGTGAAACCGCTTACCGCAAAGTTGAATGCCGGAGGCTGCTTGGGCAATGAGCGAATTTGAAGACCCCACAACCACGCTGATACGGCTGCTCAAATCCAACTTGCAGGTGGTCAAGGATGACGGCTCCATTGCTGATGTGGAGGTTAGCCGGGAATGGCAGGGCAGCGAAGCGTTCAGGGGCTGCGAGGGGCAGGTAACAATTGGGCTCTTTGATTCGCTGGACCAAAAACTAGAGCTAAGCGGCAAAACCCGAAAACGCACCTCCACACTACGGGTAAAAATTTGGACAACCGAGCAAACAGGTGCAACCGAAAACAGCAGGGTTTTGCGAAACAAAATTGTGGAGGAAGTTAACCGTGTTTTGCGGCAAAACCGCGCCCGACCCAACCAGACCCTCTACAGCTTCTACGGACTAAGCCCCACATCAGAGAGCCACAGTGCCTTTTGCGGTAGCAACGAAGCAGCCCCAGACGCGCAGGAGGAGTGGACGCAGCTTTCGGTGCAGGATTACCAGAAACTGTGGAGCAGCGATGATGACCGCTACGAGTTAAGCAACTGCGTGGAGGGTCAGTCTGCTGCGGCTCTGTTTGGTTTTAAGTTGGAGAGTCGAGAAAAAGCCGTCAAGGCAATTGCATTGCAGTTTGAAGGTTACGGCGTGGTGCCAGCGGGCAGTGGAGTGGTTGTTAAGGCGTGGAACAGCCAGTTAGGAACGTGGGTGCAGGCGCAGTCAAGCGGGGGCGAAGAGGACCAGACCGTCAGTGTTGTGTTGTCGTTGGATTTGCCTGATTTTGTTGACGACAAAGGCTATGTGTGGCTTCTTGTCCAAACCGCGAACGTAAGCGATGGCGAAACTCCTGCGGTTTTGAGTTGCGATTATGTGGGCTGCACGGTTACGGTTAACGGCGTAACGTACTGTGATGTGGTTGGCTACCGTGAGGTTGACCGCGTTGACGTGAAGCCCTTTGTGTTTTGTACGGAGTTCACGGTGAAATCATGGTTCTTTGAGAACATAGGAGAATAGAAGAGAATGCCTGAAACATATAGTGCCCATGAAAGCCGCCTTTACTTTGTGGATGAAGCGGTTTATGGCGAAACCCCAACTGACCCGTCAATGTTTAGCGTTACAGCAGACAGCATAGAGCCAGCGGTGAACCCAAGCAACATCAAACTACGAGGAATAGGCAGCATCGATTTGCAAACCATCAAAAAAGGCCTACGCGCCCCCACCCTAAAACTTTCGTATCCGCTGCCAAGCGAATCCCCCATAAGTTTTTTGCAGTACGCGAAAAAAGAACTAGAAAAATCGCTGAGCATCCAACTGCTATACTACAAAGGAGTCTTCTCTGCCGCCACGGACATCATTTCGTTGCTGTATACGGGATGCAAATTCCAAAAGCTGCAGGTGGAATGCAGCACCGAAGACGTAGTAAAAGCCTCTGCTGAGCTTGTTGCACAAAACGTCTCGACAGGAACCGCTAAACTCTCAGGCGCCAACTACGCAGACTACGAAGGGGCAGTTCCGTTTTATGATAGCTACATCAAAAAAGGCGCCACAACACTTGAGCGTGTGACCGACTGGAAATTCAACGTTGAAAACAGCCTCAAACAAGTCTCGGTAGTTCGAGCCAGCAACGGGCACCTGCTCAAGTACCTCCCGTATAGGAGCCGCAGCCTCACAGGCGAAGTCGTTTTCGAGTTTGAAAGCAAAGAAGAATTCGACGACATCATCAACGATGAATCCTTCAGCTTAGAATTCGGGCTGGGCGCAACCAACAAAGCCACATTCACAGACTGCAAATGGGAAAACATCACCACACCCGCACGCATCGAAGAACTCATCAGCCTAAAAGCAGGCTTTGTCGCCAAAACCTTCACCATCACATAGGAGCCAAAAACATGCACAAACAAACCCTACAAATCGGAACCGAATACGGCAGCCAATACGCTGGCACATACGTCTTCCAAGAAATCACCTGGGCAAAACGCAGCCGTATCATCCAAAAAAACACCAAATACCACGCGCTCACAGGTCAGGTGTTAAGCAGTGACTTCATAGCCATACAGGCGCAAACCATCTGGGCAGCCCTCAAGCAACAGCCGCCAAGTCAGCCCTTGACGTTGGATAAGCTACAAGGTGAAGAAGACGGCATCCCCATAGCCTTAGGCGAGTTGCTGTCAAGCACGGTGAATCAGTTGTGCACGGTTAGCAGAGAAGAAAACGCTTTTTTATCCGAGCCATCCGACGACAAAAACCCCACGATGCAGTCACAGAGTTTAGGCTCTGCAAAGAATTCGGCTGGACCCCCAAGCAGCTCGCCAAGCAGTCCGCCCGAGTCATCCAGCAATTCACCATCATCCTCAACGAGGTAGACCGCCAAACAAGGGAGGAAGCAAGAAAGTATGAGCGTTAAAGTTAGCATCAAATTGGAGGGCGCTAAAGAGTTCGCGGATGCGCTAAGCCGCTTTGACCGTGAAATGCAAACTCAAGTGCAAAACAAGATGGCAACGTGGGCACAAACCGTCAAAACCGAAGCCGCCCGCTTAGTCCCAGTTCGCACAGGGTATTTGCGAAACAGCATCTACGCGCGCAGTCAAGATTGGCAGGTACAAATCGGAGCAAAAGCAGCCTACGCCGCCGCAGTCGAAAAAGGCACCAGCAACCGCCGCACCCGACCTTTCATCCAGCCCGCCGTCCAAAAAAAGCTGCCCCAGCTTGAGCGTGTTCTGCGTGAAGCCATAGAAGCAGCCAAAACGGGGGCACAACTATGAGTTTTAGCCAAATAGCCGTCACCATAAGCGCCGTAAACCAAGCCAGCAACGAATTCAACCAAATCCAAACCGACGCCCAAAACCTAGCAGCCCGCATCAAAACCGTAGGAACCGCCATGGCAGGCATCGGCGCTGCGGGAACTGCTATAGGATACATAGCTAACCAGTTTGGAATCTTGGACGATGCACAAGCACGGGCGTTTAACTCGGCGATGATGGTGGTAGCTGCAATGGGCATTTTTATGCGAACCAGCGCAGGAGTTGCCATAGCCCAAAAAGCCTACGCAGCCGCCACCGCCTTTGCCACTTTGGTGCAAAACAGCTTAAACATCAGCTTCGCCACGTTTTTAGCCCTCACAGGCGTAGGCATCGCAGCAATTGTCGCCGCGGCAGCTGCTATGGTAAGTTTTGCAAGCAGCATGGACTCCGCAACTGCCAGCGTTGAGAACTTTAACCAAGCCAGCGTCCAAACCCCCACGCAAGCACGCAGCATCCAAAGAGCAGGCGAAGCAGAACTCTACAGAAGAGGAGTAGAATAACCGTGAGCATAGCAGCACCTAATGTGGCGGTGGTTTTTGGGGCAGTGCTGCCGCCGCAGGGCGATTTTGTTTCACTGCAGGTGCATTTGGGTTGCAGCAGCGAAGTAGGCAGCTTCGACGCCGTTTTAGCGAATTTTGACGGCAGATACAGTCCCAACGGAGCCTACCCCATAAGCGTGGGCGCAGACGGAAGCATCAGCGTAGGTCGAGGCGTTAACTGCCCCTTGCTTATGACGTGTCGCGTAGAGAATGTCAAGTACAAATCCACGGCAACGCAAAGTTACGTTCAGGTTTCAGGTCGGTGCTGGGGGGAGCGGCTGTTTCGCAGAGTCGTCACAAAAACCTACGCTTACCAGAAGGGCGAGGACATAGTCAAGAACCTGCTGGATTACTATGTGGGGTTGAGCCATGACCGCGGCGGCGCAGAACTTGTCGAAAACACGGACACTAGCTACATCAGTTTAGTCTACGAAAACGCCCCCGTCTTTGAAGTGCTAAAATACATTGCACAAAGCGCAGACCATCAAGGAACCATAGGCTACGACTTTCGCATTGCGCCTGATGGCAAATTCGAGTTCTTCCCCAAAAACAGCAAACCCAACTTTACCAACCTAAACGAGTGCATAGAACAAAGTGAGTACCGCCAAGACGTCTCACGCGTCCGCAACAAAATCACAGTCTACGGCGCCGCAGACAAAAGCCACCCCACAGCCAAAGACGAATGGACAGAAACCCTAAACCCCACCGACGGCCTATGGACTGCCACCTCAGGCATAATCAGCTCTGATGCATCCACAAAAGTTTTGGGTGCAGGAAGCATCAAAACATACGCGGAAACCCTACAGTACGCAGGCAGCATATTCACTTTGGACACGGGCAAACTAGTCGATGCCCAAGCGTACCCCGCCTTGAATTTTTGGCTAAACCAAGATATCTCGTTTAACGGGAATGTGACGGTGACGCTTTTTGATGGAGTAGGGCGCACGGCAACGCATGAGGTTAACGTGGGAACGGGGAAGTGGTTTAAGGTTCAGGTGGGCACGGGTGTGGAGAACGCGGATTTGTGGCAGGTACAGAGCTGGTTTGATTGGTCGCAGATTTGGCGCATACGGTTTACGTGCTGGTTTGATGAGGCAAGTACGGGGTCGTTTTGGGTAGACGGCTTATTCTTTGGGGGCAGACGCTACGAAGCTACGGCTCAGGATGCAGCTAGCCAGGCAAGTTTTGGTTTGCGCGAACAAGTAGAGGTCAACGAGGAGTTGTGGAGCGACGCTGAATGCCAAGGACGCGCCCAAGCCCTACTAACAAACCTCAAAGACCCCGCCCAATCCCTCACCCTAAAAAGCACCGTCATAGACTACGCCACAACACCGATTCTAGCAGGCGACACCGTGCACGTAACACTACCTGTTGAAAACGTAGATGATGACTTTCGCGTCTTAAGCGCAGAATACTACATAGACGCCAACACGCAAACCTTAGAAACCACGTTGGAGCTGGGCAAAGAAGCCCCCATGCTCGCAGATTACGTCTACGCGCTAAAAAGCAAAACCGACAGCCTAAGCAGGTACAAAACAGCAGGGAGGTGATAGCACAGGTTGGATAAGCATAGTAGGCGTGTGGTGGTGGAGGTTGATGAGACGCTGCATCGGGAACTGCGCAAGGTTGCGTTGCTTAATGATTTGAAGATGTATGAGGTGGCGAATGCGATTTTGAAGCAGGTGCTAAGCGATGAGGAGCAGGTGCGGTTGCTGGTGAAGAAACTCAGGACCTGCGGATTCAACTAACATTCACTCCCCACAGGTTTTTCTCGTCTAACGTCTGTTTTTACATGGTTTATCTGCATGTTTGGCCAGTTTTTCTTAAAAAGTATGAACATTTCTCAAATCGGTTTAAATACTGTGGGAAGTATGTAGTAGTTGAACATAAAAGAGGTTGGATGAACAAGATGGAAATTGGAACATTAGTGGTTGTAGGTCTGGGTCTATGCGCCTTGCCAATTGCCTCCGTTGAGTACGTCATGGCACGTGCGAAAAGGGAAGCTGCCAGGAAAACCCAAATCTAAACCCGCCAGAGGGGTTAACGTGGGAAGAGCGAAGAGGAACGCAAATAATTAAGCGGGGCATTAGACCTCGTTTTTCTCCGTCTACATTTTGAGTTTTATGTAAAGCAGTGTTTGCCCGCAGATTAGGGCGACTATCCAGATTATCAGGTTTGCTGCAAGGTTTGTTGTGCTTACTGTCCAAAGGTTTGCGGCTCCGGCTATGGTGCTTGTTGTGTGGGTTGCGTAGGTTAGGGGCAAGCCGTAGTCGGTGTGTACGTTGTCGGGCATGTTAGATTGAAAACCCCATGTGACCGAAAGCAAGAGCAGGGCTGCCCAAACGCCAGTAAAAAGCATCAGGACTAAATGTTTGTTCATGCCAAGCATCTCTGTGGAGCAGCTAAAAAAGCCTATGCTAAAGCTACGGTTGCTGTGGCGGGTTGTGGCGGCGTTTCTTGGTGGTGGTTAACAAGGCAACGGCTTGGGCGTGGCTGCATCGCCCCTTGCTTAGAAAACCCTGGCAGTTACAACTAAGTTTTCCCGTAGCAGGCTCTTGCGCAACAATGTAAGTGCCATGCTCCCCCACAACATTATAGACGCCATTACCCAAAAACTCCACCCTACCACTATCAGCCAAATAACAAGCCTTCTGAAACATAACATCCCCACGACGCAAACACATCACCACCAAACAAAAGCACAAAGCCCGATTAAAACAATTTGCCAAATCCACCCAACAAACCACCCCAAAACCATCTACAGTGCATGTATATCGATGCATGTTACATAGGCTTATAAGCGCTCCAAACCAAAAATGGTAACTGGAGTTTAAGTATATGCTTTCAAGAGATTGTGACGGATGTGCACAACTGCGCCTATGCATAGAAAGATTCCAAAAAGTCAACAAAAACGAAAAAGTCTACTGCCCAGACGGCACCGCCCACCTAGTAGACCAACACAACTAAACAACGACCAAACCACAGGCACCAACTAACCGCTCTTCTTTTTGTTTAGGCTGTGAATTGCAGGAACTGTTTTTTGGATTAAAGCGAGGGTTGGGAAATGTTTATGTTGCCGCGTAAACAGTAGTGTTTACGGTAGATTTTGATGGGACAAGTTCAACTCAGGCTGCCAGAAAAAACTGTTGCCGAAATCGACAACTGGATAGCCCAAGGCAAATTCAAAAGCCGCAGCGACGCCATAAAAACCATCATAGCCCTCTACGAAGAACGCGAAAAAACCCGCCAATTCTACACCATGCTAAACAAACGCAGCCAAGAAGCAAAAGACCACCCCGAAACCCTAATCCCAATAGAGGACATCTAAGTGCCCTACAAAATCCTGCTACACCCCACCGCAGCAAAAGCCCTAAAAAAACTCGACGACACAAACAAAACCCGAATCAAAAAAGCCCTAACCGACCTCACCCTTAATCCCACAAAAACAGGCAAACCCCTACACCCCTCACAATACTACAGCACCCGAACAGGAAACTACCGAGCCATCTACCAAATACAACCAAATCAAAACACCATCATCATACTCTTCATCGGACACCGCAAAAACATATACAGCGACTTCACCAAACTAATCTAACACGCACAACCCCAAACATAAAACGCATGCGCAACAAAAGAATTTACAAATTTTCAAACTATCAAATTTACACATTTGCTAATTTCATGACGGTTTATATTGGTTTTTTGTGGTTTGCTGTTTGTTGATTTGTCATGAAGGATGTGTTGAATCAGATTAGGGGTTTGGTTGCTGGGGATTTGGTGGTGTTGGAGTGGGATGACGCTAGCATCGGCAAGAGCCTTAGCAATGGTATTGGGGGTATTGATGTGCCTGTGAGGAGCTGGGGCGTGTTTGTGGGCGTGTTGGGTCAGAGACGTCGGCACGTGATTTTGGCACAGAACGCCTTCCGCTACAGTGACGGCTTGTATGATATTGATTATACGGCGGTTCCTGTTTCTTGGGCGACGAGCGCGACGGTGTTGGCTAAGGCGCATGTTTGTGGGGAGGAGGCGCAGGTTTTGCTTAACAGTTTTACGTTGAATGAGAAGGTGAAGGGTGAGAAGACGAGTTTTGGTAGGTGTAGGCGTCAGCGTCAGGAGCGGGTGCGTAATCATGACTGACTGGGTTAAACGTGCACTTACAAGAAGAAGCAGCAGGTCAACAGCGTGTAGACCAGAAACAGTTCCCAGCGAGCGGTTGGTGGTTGGGGTAAAGTTTGCGGTTGTGATGACGGCGAGTTTGACGGTTTTGGAGGTTGCACATTTGGCGTTGATAGGAACCTGGAACAGTGAGGTCTTCGCGAGCATCACAGGCTTGATAGGAACCATAACAGGCGTAATCATCTCACAACGAACCGACTAGCCGAGGCGAACCTATTTGGACCCTGATTTTAATTGTATGCAGAAAAGGGGGGAGGGGGGTCGAAGCCAGCACACCTCCAAACGGTTTTTGCAAAGAAAAATTGCGGATGTAACCAAGAAATTTGATGGGGACACGCAGCATATTCGAGCCAGCCTCATCCAAGACTTAAAGAGGCTGCAGGAAATCGCCGTCAACCAAGTAGTCTCCAAAAGAGGACCAAAAGGAAAAGAAAAACAGAACTGGGCGAAGCTTGCCGCGTACATTAGCCAAGTCATCAACGGCGTGGCTAGAAATTATGACGTGGCGCAGATAAAGTCTGAGTTGGAGGAGTTGCGCAGGGTTGTGGGGGAGATGGATAAGTCGTGAGCCTGTCGCAGTTCAAAAGGGAGATTAGGCAGCTTAAAGAGCAAGCCGCGCAGAAACAGAAAATTACGGTGCCATCAGACGCCTTGGAGTTTTTTAGGGAAACCCTACAGTTTACGCCTACTGCTTACCAGAAGGAGCTTATTTGCCAGTTCCAAAGCAGCCAGTTCATAGCAGCGCGTTGGGCAAGACAAACAGGCAAAAGCCACACCATCAGCGCCCTGCTACTGCATTACGCTCTCACCCACCCAGGCAGCTGCGTAGGCGTTTTTGGTCCTAGCTGGCGGCAAACCAAGCTCATCATCAAGCACGTCAACGCGTTTTTGCAAAAGCTGCCCAAGTCCGTGCGCAAACGTCCCCAGAAAACCAGCGTTCACCTCGCCAACGGCAGCACCATCGAAGCCTACCCCAACAACCCCGAAACCATCCGAGGACCCAAACTGCACATAGTCTACGCCGACGAATTCAACTTCATCCCCAACGACGAAGAACTCTACGACGCCATCTTGTTCACGCTGGGAACCACGGATGGCAAATTTGTCTGCACCAGCACGCCCTGGCACACCAGCAGCATCTTTTACAAAATCTTCCACCACCCCAGCTACGGCGAATACGCCAAAAGCCACGTCACCTACGAGCAAGCCCTCGAACCAGATGGACCGCTAAAGCCACAGATTCTAAGCCGCATAAAACGCCAACTCGAAGGCGACCCCGCACGGTGGAAACGTGAAATGCAGGCGGATTGGGCAGAAAACGAGGATGCCTGGCTTAGCCAATCGCTCATAACCAGCTGCATTGACCATACTTTGGAGTACACGGGTTTTCAAGCCGCCGCCAGGGGCAACTTTTACATGGGTTTGGACCTTGGCAAGCACCAGGACTACAGCGTCTTAGCCGCAGTTCAAACCCAAGGCGCCCAAGTAAAGCTTGTTCACATGCACCAGTTCCCCCTAAAAACTCCGTATGCCGCCGTTATCGGATACGTCAAAACCTTAAGTGACCGCTGGCAAACTGCGCATAAAATCTTGGTAGACAGCAGCGGCGTGGGTGACTACATCACTGAGGATATGCAAAACGCGGGCATACCTAACGTGGAGGGCGTTAACTTTACGGTGCAGTCTAAGCAGCAGATGGCGCAGCACCTAAAACAAGCCATGACGGAGTCGCGCCTAAGCCTGCCGTATGATTCGGGGCTCATTTCCGAGTTAAATGTGGAGCAGCATGAGCTTAGCAAGGACGGCAAAATCAAATTCAACCATCCACAGGGCACCCATGACGACCGCTTCTGGGCACTTGCCATGGCAACATACGCCACCCGAAGCAAACCCGCACCCAAACTATGGGTTTTGCCCAAAACCGCAAACAAAGCCAAAACCCGCCTCCAACAACAGCGAAGACGCTTCAAAGGCAAAGCGGCAGGAGAAAAAAGATGACCCGCCGACGCCGCCTCGAGCACTTCAAGGTAACTAAGCTCAAACGCACCTACAACCGCCAAACCGCCACGTTCACTTTTGATATCAGCTATCAAACCGCGCCCGCAAAGCGCACACGGCGCACTCAAGAAATTTCAGAGGCGTTTGGGTTGGGGACAGACCAGACTAGAAAGTTTACGTTGTATGAGAACACGCAGATTCACATACGCCCAACCGATGTCGTGTTGATTACGGGGGAGAGTGGCAGTGGTAAAAGCGCGTTGCTCAAAGCCTTCAAAGCTGACCTCTCAGAGGAAGCCCAAAACACGCAGAACCTAAACATTGAAGTGGACGTGCCGATTATAGAGACGGTGGGGGATAGCACCAGCCAAGCCGTAGAAGTTTTGAGCAGGGTAGGTTTGAATGATGCGTTTTTGTTTTTACGTAGCTACTCTCAGCTTAGCGATGGACAAAAACACCGCTACCACATCGCAAAACTTTCCCAAACAAAGGCGAAATGGTGGCTGCTAGACGAATTCACCAACACTTTAGACCGCGACACCGCAAAGATTGTGGCATTTAATCTGCAAAAACTTGCACGCATACAGGGCAAAGCAGTCATTGTAGCAACAACACATACGGATTTGAAGGCGGACCTTGCCCCTAACGTGCACATTCACAAACGTTACGGCAAAGAAGTCACCATAACCTATTGCCCCGACGCGAAAGCCAAAAAATGCAGCCTAAACCGGCGCCTTCGCGTTGAGCAGGGCACCATTCAAGACTACAAATTGCTTAGCCAGTTCCATTACCGCACAGGACGCTTAACTGCACCCAAAAAAATTTTTGCCCTCAAACATAAAGACCAGACCTGCGGCGTAATCGTCTACGGCTACCCATCGCCGTTATGTTTTGGCAGAAGCAAAATGTGGAAGGGCACCTTTAGGGAGTTGCAGCAGCAAGTTAGCGTGATTAGCCGTGTGGTCATACACCCAAAATACCGCAGTATAGGTTTGAGCCAAAAACTTATCCGCCAAACCCTCCCCCGTGCGGGTACGCCCAATGTGGAAGCGGTGGCGGTTATGGCAAGGTATAATCCGTTTTTTGAGAAAGCGGGTATGCGAAGAGTTGCTCAGAGTACACCTTCTGTGGCGGTTGAGGATGCGCTTTTGGAGTTGGAGGGGTTGGGGTTTGATTTGGCGTTGCTTTCTAGTGAAAGCTACAGCGAGAGAAGAATCCAGCAGGTGGGCAAAGAAAAAATCCAGGGTGTTCTGGAGGTTTTGAGCAGAAAAGATGCTGCGATGAGAAAACGCATAGCGTCAGCGCCCAAGATGTATCCAAAACACGAGGAAACAAGAGCAAGAATCCACGCCATGACCGCCAAAGACTTGGCTAAAGCGTTAAAGCGCCTAAGTTTTGCAGCGCAAACCAAAGTTTACCTGTTTTGGAGCAAAAACCACCCTAAATAGCAAAGCAGCGACCGTCCGCAACAAACCTTCAAGCCAGTTAATTGCTCGCGTTATTAGTTGTCAAACGTTGACATTAATCTAACAAAACGCGGGGGAGGTTTGGAGTGTTTTTCTCGTTGGGCGGTAAATGTTTTTATATATCAAAGCGTGATGTTGTGTCGTCACATTCACTCATGTTACATGCGAAGCTCCTGAAAGCTTTTGATTTCAACACATGATCAGTTGTGGCAGGAGAATAAATCGGATATATGTTAGAAGTGCAGTCATTTAAGGACCTACCTTTGAGTATGGAGGTTCAGAGAAGTTTAGCTGAGCTTGGTTTTAAAGAAATGTTTCCTATTCAGGCTCAAGCTATTGTGCCGTTGCTTGAAGGCAAAGACGTTATTGGTCAGGCACAGACCGGAACGGGCAAGACAGCCGCGTTTGGAGTTCCCATGGTGGAATGTTTAGACCCCCAGCTTAGGCGGGTTCAAGGCTTGATTTTGGTGCCTACTCGCGAGTTGGCGTTGCAGGTTGCAAAGAACATGACGCAGTTTGCCAAGCACCGCAGATTGAAGGTTTTGCCAGTTTACGGCGGAGCATCAATTGAACGGCAAATGCGAGAACTCAGAGGCGGCGCACAAATCGTCGTTGGAACCCCTGGGCGCGTCATAGACCTAATTGAACGCCGAATACTTGATTTGAACGCCGTCAAAATCGTAGTTTTAGACGAAGCCGACCGCATGCTCGACATGGGCTTCATCGAAGACATCCAATACATACTCACCAAAGTACCCAAAAACAGGCAAACTAGCCTTTTTAGTGCAACCATAGACAAAACCGTCATGAAAGTCTGCGACAAATACATGCAAAACCCAACCAAAATCTTGGTAAGCAAAGACGAAATCGGCGTCACCCAAATGAAACAGTACTACACCATCGTTAACCCCCACAGCAAATTCGACATGCTAAAGCAAATTCTCAAAGAAGACAACGTAAAACGCGCCATCATTTTCTGCAGAACCCGTCATGAAACAAGCAAAATCGCAGAAAGGCTCGCCCGCAAAGGATACAACACCCAAGCCCTACACGCAGGTTTCTCGCAACCCCAAAGAGAACGCGCCATACAGGCTTTTCGCACAGGAAAACTCAACCTGCTAGTTGCTACTGACGTTGCCGCACGAGGCTTAGACATCGAAGGCATCACCCACATAATCAACTACGACGTACCCGAAGACCCACCAGTGTACTTCCACAGAGTCGGCAGAACCGCCCGCAAAGGAACAGAAGGAACCGCCATCACATTAGTAAGCCACGGCGAACTCTCAAATTTCAACAACATCAAAGCCCTAACAAAAACCACCATAGAAAAAATCGCATCCGCCAACGAAGACTCAGCCATCGTGAGTTTCTTCTAACCAGTAACCATAAAAGCAGGAAAAACAACTCTCTTTGAGGGCAAGACCAAAAAAAATGTTCCGAGACCCAGTATGCGGCATGAATCTAGACGAAAACACAGCAAAATTCAAAATCACTTACCAAGGCGAAACATACTACTTCTGCAGCCTACCATGCAAAAAAAGATTCAAACGCCACGCAACAAAATACGTCAAATAACCCACCAACCATTGCGAGCCCCCTTTTAAGGTAAGGCTCCAAAATTTCCTCTACACAAACAACAACCAAAAGCAGCAACGCAATAGCGATCTGCTAAGAATTCTGCAGTTAAACTCAAAACAGGGTCTAGGATTTTAGGCGAAAACGGTTTTGCCTTGTACATAATTGTTTTGAACATGGAGGTGATAATGTGACGGATAAAGAAAAAATTGAAAAGGACGCTAAGAAAACGGGCAGTCTTGTCGGTAAGGGTTTGAAGAAAGGTGCACAAGCAACGAAGAGTTTTGGAAAAGGCGTAAAAGAAGAACTTGAAAAGGACAAGAAGGAGAAGAAGTAAGAGCGCCTAGAGCTTGTCTGTGGCGGATATGTCCATCATCATTAAGCCCGAGGCAGGTTTGGGGTAGAAGTCAGTGGATTTTTCGGGGAGGCGTTCGCGTTTTTGAGCGATTTGCCAGACCATCGCGGGGTCAAGCGGGTTGATGAGAAAGGCTAGTTTGGCGTCGCCTTGGTTGACTTTTTCTATGGCGGTTCGCAGGGAGCGTTCGTAGTGGATGTCTTCGTCGATTTTTAGCTCACCTGTTTTGATTAAGGTGTTGAATATGAAGTCGCGCAGGATAACCACGTCTAGGAGCGCTACGTCTTTGGGGGTGTTCTTGTTAGCTGCTTTTAGGGCTTCCTGCTCGTTTTTTAGGAGCATACCGTAGGCTTTGGAGCCGTCGTACATGCAAAATACGTGCTCTGTTTTGTGGTCTGCAAGAAAAGCCTCCAACGTTTCAGCGTCGGGCGCAAGTTCAGTTAAATGGAAGTGCTCCTTGAAGAGGTCGAGTACGCTTTGGGTTAACTCAAATTTTCGCAGAAGCCTGTGAGTTGGCAAAATCAAGAGCCCTTCATCTTGCACGGGAACCAAGTAGCTCATGTGAAAATTAAAAGCCAAATCCAAAGACCCCGCAACCTGCTCTTGGCGCTCATCACGGTAAGCTATGGCACTTTCGTATCGGTGATGCCCATCCGTGATTACAAGGGCTTTATCAGCTAAGGCATCTTGAAGCAACCGAATCTGGTCAGGCTCAGTTATCTGCCACACTTGATTTTTCACGCCAAACTGGTCTTCAACAGCAATTACGGGCGCAGTCTGCGTTACCTTAGCAAAAAAGTCAACGGTTATGTTTTCTGGGTCAGAGTAAATCAGGAAAACGGGTTCAAGGTCTTTTTGGATTGTTCGTAACATGTTTAGGCGGTCAGCTTTGGGAGCAGCAAAAGTGGTTTCATGGGGGAAAACCATGTTTTCACTGTAGGGGTAAAGGCGCAGGGCGGCGATTAAGCCTGTTCGGGTGTGGTTTTTGCCGTTGGAGCGAAATTCTTGGCGGCACACGAAAACGGAAGGGGAGTCGTCTTTTGCCATTATGTGTTCGTTGAGCCATTCGTAGATGCGTTGATGCACGGTTTGGTAACGGTTCTCCTCTAGGGGCAAAATAAGGCGGCAGTAATTGTATGGAGATTTTTCGTAGTATTCGCGTTGCATGTCCTGGTTGATTTTGTCGTAAGGTTGAGTTATTAGGTTCTTGAGGTTTCCAGCTTTCTCGGTGTACCGTATGGCTTTAAAGGGTTTAATGTCTACCATGATTTTTCAGCTCCCAGATTACGAAATATTCAAACTATTATTTTGTGCAAAGACCAGCTTTGTCGGGGTTTCTGCCTGTTTGAGTCGCTATGACAAAGTCTAAACTGAGAAGTTTATTGTTTTTGGGTCACCAGCAAGGTTTCCTTGAGGCTACATCCAAAACAGCACATGTGAAGGAGGTTAGTTGGTTAGGTTCCAGAGTTCGTCAATTGTGTCAAGGGCTTCTTTTATTGTGGGCACGGTCCATTCGCCCATGTGTCCGATGCGGAAGGTTTTTTCTGCTAATGCGCCGTAGCCGTTGCTGATTTCTAAGCCGCGTTCTGATAGTTTTTGGTTTAATTCTTTGACGTTTTTGCCCAAAATATTTTTGATACATGAAACCGTTATGGATTCATAGCCTTTTTCGGGGAACATTTCGAAATGCTTTTTCGCCCAAGTCTGCGTGAGTGCTGCCATGTCTTTGTGGCGTTGATAGATTTTCTCGTAAGTCTCAGCGAGCATAAGGTCTAAGCGTTTGTTTAGGGCGTAAAGAAGCGAAACGTTTGGCGTGAAGGGAGTTTGATGCTTTTGTTCGAACTTGAAAATCTCCAAAATATCAGTGTAGCCGCCACGGTTAGGCACAGTCTCGGCGCGTTCCAAAGCACGGTCACTAACCAAAGCAACAGCTAAACCTGGGGGGAGGGCAAAGCATTTTTGGGTGGAAGCAAAAAGCACGTCAACGCCCATTTCATGAGGCAAAGTTTTATCGCCAGCCATGGAGGAGACGCTGTCCACTGCGAAGACCACGTCAGGGTAGTTCTTGCGCACGAGTTTGCCAACTTCAGAGACGGGGCTGCGGGTGCCTGTTGAGGATTCGTTGTGGCACATGGTTAAGGTGTCGTACTCACCCGTTTCAAGTTTCTGCGCTATGACATCGGGTTTAACAACGCTGCCCCATTCAGCCTCCAAAAAATCAGCGACCTTGCCGCAGGAACGCACAATTTCTCCAAACCGTTTAGAAAACGCGCCGTTAATGCAGCACAACGCCTTCTTTTTCACGATGCTACGGCCAACGATGTCAAACCATAAAGTGCCTGAAGAGGTCGTGGTGGTGGGCTGATAAGCATCGGGCAACTCGAATAAACGCGATAGCTTGGCGGTTATGTCAGTGTACAAGGCGGTGAAGGCTTTGCTTCTGTGCCCCATAAGAGGTTTAGTTTGCTCGTTAAGTATTTCGAAACTTACTTCGGTTGGTCCGGGAATCAAAAGTTTCTTGTGCATCATGTTTTTCTCCTTAAACGGTTAGAGGCTCCAGTAAGCCACATCATTGGTGCATCCACTGTTTTGCAGCCCATTTACATCAAAACCGATGGAGCATACGAAGTTAACTGCCTGCAAGCAAGAGTTGACCTTTACCCAAATTGGTTATGTTACGTCTGGAAACGTATTTTTGGGGGAAGGTCATTGCAATTAACCCCTTAAAACAAGTAGGGGCATAAATTTTGCTTATAAAGTTTATGTTGTGTGAAGCTTAAAGCAGAAAAGGGCAAAGGTGTAAAGTGTTCTATAAGATTGTTCTAAAATTAAACCTCACAAGGGATTTAAAGGCAAACTAGTATGAATGCTACAGGAGAGTTAAATTCCTCGATGTCAAAAATTGAAATGGTCCTTGAGGTACTAAGTGACGGCGAATGGCATAGCATAATGGAAATACAGCAGCTCACCGAACTCAACGAACAGCAAACCAAAGAAATCGCTGCTTTTCTTTTTGAATACGAATTCGCCAAAGTGGACGTAGAAAGCAACAAAGTAAGAATAAGCAAATGCTTTAGAGAACTTTTAACCCAAGTAGCAACCTGCTAACAAACAAGCAAGCAGGCACTTGAACCTGAAAAGTTTTTCGCGTCAACCCAACAAAGGCAAATACGCCTCAAACCACAATGAGTATTCAGAAAAAGCATAAAAAAGGAAAGACGTAAAGCAGCAGCTACAGCAGCGTTTCGTCCAAACCAGATTGGCAGTATGCAAAAACAAAAGAAGCTTATTTCTCAAACTCATCAAAGAATTTGAGAAGAAGCTCTGCAACTTTTTCGCCAAGGGGTGTACTTAGATAGTACTTTTTTAGCGGGTCGATTCGTTCGCTTTTAGCTAAGCCTAAAGACTCAATCTCAAGCATTCTAGCCCTGAAAGTACCGTCACTCAAAGTCAAATTGTTCTCTCGCATGAAATCCTTTGCTTCTTTCCATTTGCCCCTGCCCACAGAAAGCAGCAAAAGACAGTCGATAGCGTGGTCCTTCTCCAGCATAGCCTTTATAGCCGAAAGCTTAGAGTCTGTTAGGATTTGCTTTACCTTCTCCTCTTCTCCACGTTTTTCCATATTTCACCACTCATTGTTTCTTGATAATAAGGATTTAACTTAAAAGAATTTAACTTATATTACGATTTGTGAAACATATCGGCAGAAGTCAAACTCGGCAAACCCGACAAAATGTTGGGCAAAGTTAAAATGGATTAGCAACGAAACCCCCGCCGTTAACTGTTCCTCCGATTTAATAACTCATCCATTATGTAGTCATAGTTTAAATCTTTAATGTAATCTGCAGGGTTTGATGCAGCATTTAGAATGCTTTAAACCAGAAAAGTAGACAGAAAAGAAAAGTAGGAATCAAAAAGGGGTTTAGGCGAAGTTGCGGGTTTCTTTGCGTCTTTCGGCTTCTTCGTAGAAACGCAGGACTTCGTCGATGATTTCAACGTTTGACAACAGCATCCGGCGGCAGCAGAAACGTTTAACGCCTAAACTGTCAAGGACATCTTTGGCGTTCTCTCCAGTTCGGATACGGCGGGCAAACTCTTCCCATCGGTCTCCGACCAGTTTACCGCAGGTGAAGCATCTAACGGGGATAATCATCTTTTTTGCTCCTGTTATCTGTAGCTCTTTTGCTCTTTTGCTCTTGCGCCTGGACCACCGAATTTCTTGGGTTCTTTGCTTCGGGCGTCGCCAGCGACCATGGTTCGGTCGTATTCGGTGAAGACTGTTCGCATGTGGGAGCTCTTGGTCCATTTGAGCAGAGCATTTGCAATGGCCATGCGGGCGGCTTCTGCTTGTCCCATGTAGCCTCCGCCGCGGGTTTTAACGTCCATGTCGACTTGTTTCCAAGCGGATTCGCCAGCCTGCAACAAAGGCTCCATAATTTTCTCGCGAGCAATCTCGGGCTCAATAATCTCAACAGGCGTCATGTTAACACGCACCTTACCCACACCCTGACGAATTACAGCGCGGGAGGTTGCGGTCTTGCGTTTTCCACTAACAACAATTACTTTTTTGCTTGGCATAACTATGCACCTCTATTCCAGCCGATTTCTGCGGCTAAGTCACCCACGGTTAAGCGTGGACCGTTTAGGTTTGCTGCGTTAGCTTGCTCAACTGTTTCTAGTGTGCAAGCAGCGAATTCTTCGGGGATTCCCATGTAAACTTTGAGTTTTTTGTAGGCGGTTTTGCCTTTGGGTTGCCTCCAGGGAAGCATGCCGCGCACGGTTTTGCGTACTATGCGGTCGGGGCGTCGGGAGTGGAATGGCCCACGTTCGGGGGCGCCTACTTCAAGGAACGTTTTGGCTTCGGCAACTTTGTTTTTGCGTTTGCCAGAAATTACAACTTTTTCGGCGTTCACAATGATTATGTCTTCGCCGTTGAGTAGTCGTTTGGCGATTTTGCTGCACATTCTACCAAGGACTAATCCTTCGCCGTTGACTACAGCTGCTTTAGGATTTATGCTTTGCATCTTTTTCACCCAATAATCTTTACTTTAGAGCCAGCAGGGTTTTTCTCTATGAGTTCAGCAATAGACAAGTATTTTGCTTTTGCGGCTGCCAGCTTTGCTTTTGCCTTCTCAGAAGCAGAAAAAGCAGCAACAGTTACTGCACGATCAATTGTGCCCACGGCTAAAAGTTTTCCAGGCACTAGCAACGTGTCGTTTTCGTCGGCGTAACGGTTTAGTTTGCTTAGGTTCACGGCTATGCGTTGCCTGCTGGGTTTAGATAAACGTGCAGCAACATCTGACCAGATGCTTACGTTTTGCTCGCGGCTTTGCTTCTTTAAGGAAGTTATAAGCTGTAGTAGCTCAGGGTTTGTAGATTTGGTTTCTCTCATTTGATGTCCACCTTTAGCTGTTCTTCAAACTCTTTTAATCGTTTATCCAATATGTTAGTTGCTTCCTGCAGTATCTGCTTGGGAGGAAGCCCACCGTTGGATTCGATGTTCATAATGAACATGTCTTTTTCCCATGTGACGTTGATTCCACCGTTGTTGCGGTTGGGACAAAGCTCCACACAGTCCATGCACAGGTTACAGGAAAGCAAGTCAGTTACGACCACCTTGTTTGATTTCATCGAAAGGACTTTTTTGGAGCATATATCGACGCATTTGCTGCAGTCGTCGCAGGTTTTGGTTGGAACCTCGATTTTGGGGTAGTACTTGTATGCTGCTACGCATACGGGTTGCCATTTGGCGTGAACTCTTCCTGTGCCCAGTCGGGCGTAAGCTTCAAGTTTTAGTTTTTGTCCCTTTGCCAACTTTGCAATCGGCAGTTTCTCGGTAACTGGAACTACATCAGGGTTTTCGGAAACCATCTCGCCAGAGTAAACGGGGCGTGTTTCCTCGGTTGATTCGGCATTCAAGGTCAGGGTGACTCTGCATTGGGGGCAGCCGAATTCGCTTTGGCACTCGCAGTCTTCGGGAAGGTTGTAGTTGGCGAGGTCGGTTTTTAGGGGAAGAAGACCAAGTCTGTGGGCAATCATTTCGTCTTGAAGCACTGATGTGTTCTCAATCATAACTACCTCGTCGATAGCCATGCAGGGAACTTCAGAGAGGGCTATCCTGCGCAGAGCGTTCATTAAGGGAACGTTAGCGTCTTTAACGACTATGCGAAGGAACGCTTCATCTTTTTCAAGGACTTCAATTTTCACGTGCTCAGACACTCCACAAGTAACTACAACAAATTTTTGCGTTCAATACAGACATGAGAGCTATTTCAATATTTCCGTTAACAAAGGGGAAAGGGAAGCGACTAAACGCGTCTGCCCCTTCTGCCACCGGGTCTACGGGTACCATCATGGGGAACAGGCGTAACTTCTTCGATGCGCTCGATGCGGAAGCCAAAACGTGCGAAAGCTCGGATGGCTGCTTGTGCGCCTGGACCAGGAGTACGTGGACCTGAACCGCCGGGGGCACGGACTTTGATGTGGATGGCTGTTATGCCTTTGTCGCGGGCGATTTCTGCGGCTCCTGTTGCTGCGCGCATTGCTGCGTAGGGGCTGGATTCCATGCGGTCTGCTTTGACGAACATGCCGCCGCTTGTGCGGGCGATGGTTTCTGCGCCTGAAATGTCGGTGATGTGAACCATGGTGTTGTTGTAGGAGCTAAAGATGTGGACTACGCCCCATTTTTCAGATTTTTTGCTGCTCAAAATCGTCCACCTCTACGTCTTCGTCGGTCGTTAGGCTGCCTGATTTCAGGCTGTTTGGTTACGATGGTCATTGCTACGCGGGTTGGGTGTGCAGCGTTCACAAATTGGCTATCAGGAGAGTAATCAATTACTTTTTCGTCTTCGCGTGAGACGATATAGCCTGGAACGGTGACTCTTCGGTTACCGATAACTACATGACCGTGTGTGATTAGCTGGCGTGCTTGATAGGGGGTTTTGGATAGGCTTTTGCGGAAAATGATTGTTTGGAGCCTGCGTTCTAGGATGTCTTCGATGGATAAGTCTAAAACGTCGTCCAAAACGGCTGTTTCTTGCAGAACGCCGATTTTTTTGAGGCGTGTTAGCAACTCGTTTTCCATTTTCACGCGCTCGTCTGGGGTTTGACCCATTAGGGAACGTGCGATGCCTCTGAATTTGGAGAGCATGGTTTCGTGGCGCCACAGTTCATGCTTGTTTCTTAAGCCGTAAGTTCCAAGAAGTTTAAGTTCTTCTTGCAGGATGTCTTTGCGCCAGGGGAAACGTGGGGTATCAAATTTTCGTCTTTGCCTTTTAGGATCGCCCATCTATTATTTGCCTCCGCCTTTGCCTTGTGGGGTCTTTTTCTTGACGCCCAAGGATTTGCCTGCTCTGCCGGTGGTTTTGGTTCGTTGACCGCGTACTTTTAGGCTGTAAGCGTGGCGGTATCCTCTCCAGCAGCGAATGGACTTGGCAAGGTCAATGTCGTTTTTAGTTGCCAAAGCAAGGTCTGCGCTTATAACGTGCAGGTCTTTGCCCGTGTCAGAGTCCTTGCGGCGGTTCAAAAGCCATGCAGGTATATTGTAACTGTAAGGGTCTTTGATGATATCCTCAATCTTGGATATCTCAGATTCTGTAAGAAAACCCGCCCTCAGGTCAGGGTTAATGCCTGCTTTCTTGAGAATGATATTTGCTAGACTCAGGTTCACACCTTTAACTTTGGTAGCAGCATAAACAGCCTTAGCAGTTCCTGCCGAATCTGAACCCAAGATACGAACTATGTGATTGAATTCCTGAGATGACATCTGATTATTCTTCCGTTAACCTTGAAGCATATACGAAATGACATAGTCTTTATTTAAACCTTACTTCCACAGGTTCTGAGAAATCTTTGGCACTTGTAGACAAACAGGGGTTTTAGACTGGCGTGTGAAAATCATCACTTGCAGGTTCTATGGTTTGATTGAGTTGGGGGAATGATGTAACACATCGGGTTTATAACAAAATAAGTCCACTTTTAATTAACTCTCTACTTCTCAAAAGAGGTGTTCCATACGAAAATATTTATGCTTTACATCTCTGTACTATACAAATGAGATTTGAAAAATGGTCGAGGTTTTATTGGCTACTGTAGACCAGAATAAAATAGATTTAGCCATTGCTGGTATGGAATTAGCCAAAGCCGCAGTACCACCAACCATAGAACTGATAAAAGGGCGATTTCTATCAAGAAAAACGGTAAAAGTGGAGATAACGGCTATTGCGGTATATTCTTTTTATAATCCAATACCAATGGAAGATTACCATAGTGCATTTATCAAAAAAATTGTTGAGAATCGGGTCGATAAAAATAAACTGAACATTAATGATGTAACAGTTAGCTATTCTATAAGCCCAAACGTAAAAACCTTCTACCCACTGGGATTATCTGACTTCGGAGAAGACATCCTAAAACAGGACGAAATTTTATCGTTATACGCAGGAATAGACCAAATACGAGTCTTCATTCACCCATCGCAACTACAAATGTCTTCAGAAGACTTAACCACATTCATTCAAGCCTTTGATGATTTTATTACAAACACAGCAGAATTGCTGAGAGCAGAAGGGAAAATCCCGCTAAAGTTTGCAGTAAAACACATAGTATTCAATACAAACAATCAGCAATTTCTCCAAAACTGCCCAAAACTCATCGCAGATGAAAGCTTAAGAGTGTATTGCTGCAATTCTAAACTATCGATTACATACTCAAAGGTGGATAAGCTACTCAACTTAACCCGTGTCCTATGGTGATAAAATGTTTCTGTCTTGCTCTTTTTTTAAGCCGCTAACATCTGATGTCTTTAACATACTGCTCAAAAAGGGAACATACTCCCTCCATAATGATTTTAAACTCTACATCAAAAATACAGTCGAACAGACAGGCTTTGCCCTTCCCCCGAATTTTGAACCACAGACTTCATCTCTGGGAAAGTTAATTGAGGTATATTATGATGATACAATCACTGTCAGAACGATGGATGAAATAAACTTGGAAATGCGCAGTCATATTGTCAAATATACTGAAGGACCTAAATGGGCGTATATATTCCACAAAGAACCACTAACCAACATAATAGGAATATTCGCTAGCAGTAGTGATGCAGGCAGAATAGCGAAAAATATCGGAGTGGCAACAAAAAAAGCGAGTACTGGCTTGGTATCTGCACCTTTAAAAAGCGTATCTTTTCTCTTAAAAGAAAAGGAGAATGAAATTAATAAAATAGAGGAATTTAGTGATACTATAGAAGTTAGAGCTAGTGACGTTAAAGACCCCTATATAGCGGATGTTTGGCTTAAAGGTTCAGCTGTTGACGAATCAATAGAATATGAGAAACTGATTAGAGACCCTGCTATAGGCGGCATAGTGGAATATATGGCAATTAATTATAAGAAGAAAACATACTACATTTTTTCCGATGGTCGTTTATTTACGAGGCAAGCATCCGAAGAACTTTTAGAAGATGTTTATCCAATCTATGAAATTGTCGAAAGATTATATTCCGTCGGAGTAGTCCAAATTTAATTAGGATGCACCCCTTTGTTTTTGTGTGTTTTATATTAGGACCTCCCGCTTATCGTCCCCTAAAGATGATTTCGATGTATCTGCGGGTGTTTTTTCCCGGTTAGTGCTTCGTTGGGTGTTATGTAGTTGTAGAATATTTGGGTCTTTAATTAACAGGACTCTCCACAGAAGAATGGAAAAAAACAATGCCAAACAGCGCCACGCCAACCTATTAGGATGCAAATATTAATTCTATGCAGAAAGGGGGAGGGGGTCTACGTGGTTTTGCAGAGCTGGTGGAAAGTGGGGGTTTGGTTTAGTAGGCGTATATTCTGCCGTAGGGTCTGCTTGAGTAGGGTATGATTTTTTTGAAGGGTTTGCTCATGATGGTGTTGTAGTCGGTTTTGAAGTGGTTGCAGTATTCTTTGACTAAGGTTTCGATGGTGGTTTTGTCGGTTTCGTTGATGTCTGTGACTTTGACTTCTTTGCCCAAGTGGGTGACTTCGCCGCGTACGTAGATGACGCCGCCGTGCATGCCTGTGCCGACGAATTTTGCTCCGTGGGGTTCGTCGTCTTTGAGGTTTAACCCCATGACTACGAGGATTCCGCCTGCCATGTATTCGCCCAGAAAGTCCTGTGCGGTTCCGCCTACGACCATGGTGGATTTTTTGTCGAGATATTCTTTCATGTGGATGCCTACGCGAGTTCCGACGTTGTCGCGGATGAAGATTTTGCCGCCTCTCATGCCGTAGCCTGCGATGTCGCCTGCTCTGCCGTGTATAACCATTTGTCCGTCGTTCATGGTGTTGCCGATGCAGTCTTGGGCGTTGCCGTGGACTTCTATGCTTTGTCCATCCATGAAGGCAGCTAAATCGTTGCCGGGCGTGCCGTATATGTCGATTTTGAGTTTGTTTTTAAGGTCAGTTCCGATGTAGCGTTGACCGTAAACGTTGCGTATCTCAATTTTTTTGGCGCCTGCCTTGTCGAGTTGACGCAGCAAAGCGTTGAGTTCGCGGTAGTACATACCAGTTGCGTCTACTTTCCAGACATCATCTTGTAGGGTTAGGCACGCGTGAAACTTGGCGTCAATTCCAGCAAAGTTTTTTTCTTCAACCATTTCTCATCATTCTCCATACAGATTTATTGTCCTGCCAGTTTTACACCCAAGATTTTAGCTTCAGCCTCAGTTAACCCGACGCCGCGCAGGTGCAAACGGTTACCACGCAAGCTCTCTATAGCGTTTACGCCCATGCCACCCATCATGTCCTTGATTTCAAGGCTCCAGCCACGCAGCAAATTCGAGAGCCGCTCAGCCGCAATATCAGGGTTCACGCGCTTGCTAATCCACGGGTCACTAGTCGCAATGCCCCACGGACACTTTCCAGTGTAGCATTTCTGGCAAACCGTACATCCTATAGCGATTAAGGCGGCGGTTCCTATGTATACGGCGTCTGCACCCAACGCTATGGCTTTGAGGACATCACCGCTGTTTCTAAAGCCTCCTGCGGCAACCACGGAAGCCATGTTACGAATGCCCTCATCACGCAAACGTTGGTCTACACTTGCGATGGCAAATTCTATGGGTATGCCTACGTTATCTCGGATAACTTTGGGAGCTGCACCAGTAGAGCCGCGCACACCGTCAATGGCTATGATGTCTGCTCCTGCCCGTGCAATGCCACTTGCGATGGCTGCGACGTTGTGAACTGCTGCGATTTTGACAGAAACGGGTTTTTCGTAGTTGGTTGCTTCTTTGAGGGCGTAGATGAGTTGGCGCAGGTCTTCGATGCTGTAGATGTCATGCTGAGGCGCAGGTGAAAGAGCGTCAGTGCCAATTGGTATCATGCGGGTTTTGGCTACGTGGTCAGAGACTTTCTCGCCGGGGAGGTGGCCTCCGATGCCGGGTTTTGCGCCTTGGCCGATTTTGATTTCGACTGCGGCGCCTGCGTTAAGATACTTGGAGTGAACTCCGAAGCGTCCTGAGGCGACTTGGACGATGGTGTTTTTGCCGTACTTGTAGAGTTTGGATGCTAAGCCGCCTTCTCCAGTGTTGAAGTAGGTGCCTGATTTGGTGGCTGCCCGCGCAAGGGCTTCATGAACGTTGAGGCTAATTGCACCGTAGGACATGGCAGTGAAAAGGATGGGGGTTTCAAGGGTTAGCTGGGGGGTGAGTTGGGTTTTCAGTGTGATGTCGTCGCCGTCCACGTCAACTTCTAAAGCGTCGGGTTTTTTGCCTAGGTATGTGCGGATTTCCATGGGTTCGCGCAGGGGGTCAATGGAGGGGTTGGTGACTTGGCTGGCGTTAACTAAGAGTTTGTCCCAGTAGGTGAGTTCGGGTTTGTCGCACCCCATGCCTGTAAGCAAGACTCCACCAGTTTCTGCTTGCTTTTTGATGTCGTAAATAGACGCTGAGGACCAGTTGCCGTTTGCACGGTAGGGTCCAGGGTTTTTGCTTACGGTTAGGGCGCCTGTGGGGCACATGGTTACGCATCGTTGGCAGTTAACGCAGTTTTCGCTGTCGCTACACATAACGTCGTCTTCTTCGTCGTAGCTATGGGTTTCGTAGGTGCACTGGTTGACGCAGACTTTGCATCGGATGCATTTTTCTTCGTCACGTTCCACGATGTAGTCTGAGGGTAAGTAGCTTTTCATTACTGATGCGCCTCCAAGGTGGGTATGGATTCGATTAGTTTTTTGCCGCCGATTCTGCCTATGACGGGTTCGCCGCCTTTAGGAGTCCAGAGGCGGTCAAGCTGGGGCGAAACAAGGCGGATGGATGCTTCTTCTGAGGACAAGTAGAGCAGGTCGCCTTTGGTTGCAGCTATCATGGGTCGCAGTTTGACGCGGTCGGTTAAGCCTATCATCTCGCCGTGCTGAGCAACTACAACGCTAAAGGGTCCATTCATTAACAGGCTGCCATAAGTTTGGCGCAGAACTTTTGCGAGTTGGCTTTGCTTGGTTTGCGAAGCATCGATTTCTGACCAAAACGGCGGAGCCATAATCTGCGCAACCAACTCGATAGGCAAACGTTGACGCCGCATAAGCAAATCAAACGCGTATGCTACTACTTCGGTGTCGGTTTGCAGGGTGCATTTGTACCCAAACATTTCGAGGTAGCGGCGGTTTATGCCGTAGCTGGAGATTTCGCCGTTGTGAACTACTGTCCAGTCAAGGATGTTGAAGGGGTGTGCGCCTCCCCACCATCCGGGCGTGTTGGTTGGGAACCTGCCGTGGCATGTCCACAGGTAGCCTTGGTATTCTTCGAGGCAGAAAAAGTCGGCTATGTCTTCGGGGAATCCGACTCCTTTGAAGACGCCCATGTCTTTGCCGCTGGAGAACACGAAAGCTTTGCCTGTTTCAGTGTTGATGCGCATGACAGCGTTTATGATGCATTCTTCTTCGTTGAGGGCACCTTTGAGCAGGCTGGGTTTAGGTTCCACGAAGTACCGCCACAGCAATGGGGGGTCTATGACGTTGGCGGGTTTGGTTTGCATCTCCTCTTCGTGAACGATAGTGAAGCAGGAAGAGAGGATTTTCTCGGTTTTCTCTTTAGCTTCAGGGCTCAGGTACATGATGTGAAAAGCGTAGTAGTCTTTGTATCTGGGGTAGATACCGTAGACAGCAAAGCCGCCGCCTAAGCCGTTGCCGCGGTCATGCATGTTCGCAATTGCCGCTACGGGGTCGCGTGAGCTGAAACGTTTGCCTTCTAAATCCATCATGCCAAATATGGAGCATCCTGAGAAGTCCTTGTCGTGACCGTAGGGGTTTATGATTTTTCTGTCATGTTCATTCATCGTTTTTGCCTCCAAACCCAAGTTTTTCTCGCAAAGGCGCAGGCAGTATAGCTAAGCCAAAGTCCTCCGAGAGCAGGGATTGTTTGAAATCGTCTACGTTAACCTTGTTTTTTATGAGGTAAAATATGATACCCGCGCGTTCGATGTCGCCTAGAAAAGTCATGCCAACTATGACGCCGTCTTTGAGGACGAGTTTTTTGTAGACACGTTTGTTCTCGTCTGTGTGGGTTAAGATTTCCAGGCCTGCGGGGTCTTTGGGGTTAGCCAAGCCAACTGAGACGATGGGGACACCGAAGTATTTGAGGGAGCTCATATTGGTTCCGCCCGCGTAATCTGCGGGTTTGCCTGCCATGTTGTAGCCTGCGATTTTTCCTTCCAAAACAGCTAAAGGCCAAAGGGGCAAGAGGCGGTTTTGGTCTAGGAGGAAATCGTATGCTTCGGCTACGTCTCCGCCAGCGTATATGTCTGGGATGCTAGTTTGCATGCGGCTGTCTACGAGTATGCCGCGGTTGGTTTTCACGTCGGTTCCCGCGACGACTTCTGTTCTGGGGATTACGCCGATGGCTACGATTACAAGGTCACAGGGCAACTGCTCACCTGTGGTTAAGGTGACGCCGCCGACGCTGCTTTCATCTTGGGGTTTGCCAAGGATTTTGGTGACGGATTTTCCGGTTAGGATGTTGACGCCTGCTTTTTTGATGACTTCTTCGACGATGGTTGAGGCTTGCGGGTCAAGAATCAAACTCAAAATCTTGTCTTGCAACTCAACGAGGGTAACTTTTAAGCCGCGCTTAACCAACGCGTCGGTTACGCTAATGCCAATTAAGCCTGCGCCTATGACGACGACGTTTTTGGCGTTGATTTCATCGATTTTCTTGGAAATGCTCTGCGCATCGTTTACAGTGGTGAAAGTGTAGACACCTTTTTTGTCTGAACCCTCCATCTTTGGGACAAAAGGTTTGCCGCCGGTTGCGATGAAGAGTTTTTCGTAGGGGACTTTTTCGCCATCGTCAAGAACTACGGCGTGTTCAGCGGTGTTTAGGCTCGCGGCTTTTTTGCCTGCCAAAGCTTCAACCTTGTTTTCTTGCCAGAACTCGTCACTACGGGTCTTCATTTTTTCAAAGTCAGCTTTGCCGCTGACAAAATCGCTAATCATGGGGCGGCTGTAGTGGGGGCAGACTTCTTCGCTGATAACAGCTATAGAGCCTGAAGGGTCTACTTCGCGGATAGCTTCAATTGCACCTACGCCCGCGGCGCAGGCACCGATAATTACGTATTTGGACATTTAGGGTTCTACCTCTTTGAATTCCAATGCTTGGTTGGGGCAGTTAGCTACGCATGCAGGAACCTCAAGCTCCACGCATCGGTCACATTTGGCAACAACTTTGCCTTCCACATCCATTTTTATGGCGCCGTAGGGGCAAATCATAACGCAGGTCCAGCAGCCTATGCATTTGTCGGGGTTGTGAGTTACTAGACCAGTTTCTTTGTCTTTTGTCATGGCGCCTGCTAGGCATGCTTCAACGCAGGGTGCATCGTCGCAGTGGCGGCATTGGATGGCAAAGCTTACGGGTTTGCTCATTTCCCGGCGTACGCGGCTGATGGGTCGGGGTTTTTCTCGGTTGTAGGCTTTGATGATGTCTTTTGATTTGGAATGCTGAACGATGCAGTAGACTTCGCATAGCCCACAGCCCATGCAGGCGTCGGGGTTGGCGACTATTTTTTTCACCATGGTTTTTTCCACTTTTTATGTTGGTTAGCGTGAGCAGGTGAACAGTAAGAGAGGGAGTTCAACGTTGTTTGTGCAGGAAACCTTCTTATCCGCCAGCGTTTATTTAGCTGCGGTTAATAGATTTCTACAAGTGTAAAGCCGTGTGCAGTATCACCTGTTCGGGGAACTTCCCTTAGAAGGTAACGTGTACTCTATATAATGGTAGTGAAAATCATTTATATGTAGCGCAATGAAACATACATTATACATGAATCATATAGACAGGTGAGTTTGTGGCATCAAAAGACCTTGGGTACAGGCGCGTACAAAGCACAGGCAGAGGCTCATACATAATAAGCCTCCCCAAAGAGTGGGTCCAAGACCTCAATCTAAATCGCGGTAGCGAAATAGCCTTCAACCTCCAACCCGACCAGTCACTAAACCTTGTCCCCAGAAAAATCTTGGAGAAAACCGAAAGCCCAAAAGACGCCAAACTAAAAGAGTACTACGTGAGCGTTGACCCCGCCGAAGACCTACAAGCCACCCTGCGCATGATGCAAGCCCTCTACGTCATAAGCGCGGATGTCATACGCATACACTTTCGCGCCAACGTAGACGCCAACAAATTCAAAACCGAAATCAAAAACTTCGTCCGCGACACCTTCTTGGGCGCAGAAATCATCGACGAAACCGACGACGAAATCACACTACAAATCCTAATCAGACACTCCGAGTTCCCCATAGAAAAAGCCGTCCGCCGCATGACCATCGTCGCCCTAGCCGCGAACCGCGACGCCATATCCGCCCTCAAAACCCCCAACAGCGACCTACACCAAAACGTGCTAAACAGCCACCACGACGCCAACAGATTAGGACTTTACGTCGTACGCCAACTAAAATTTGGCATAGAACACAACATGTCCAGAGAAATGGGGTTTAAGACCCCCAAAGAATTTTTGCTCTACCGCATAATCGTCAACTACATACGCAACATAACCGAAAACGCGCTTAACGTCATGAACAATCTGGCACACTTCCAAAAACTAGTCAACGACCAAACGCTTTTCATAAAAGACCCTGTTGACGAGGAGGTTTACTTGCAGATACTAAGCTTCAATGCGCTGGCGCATCAGCTTTTTGAGGACGCAACCAAAGCCATGTTCAAACGCGACTACAACGACGCCGAAAACCTCATCCCCAAACGCCAATCCTACGTAACGCTCGAAAACGACTTGATCAGGCTTATGAGCAGCAAAAAACTTGACCCCAACATAACCGCTATCCTGCGGCTTGTTTTGGACAGCTCCAGACGCATACTCGACTACGCACAGGACATAGCAGAACTTACGCTGAACCGAACCGTAGAAGAACTCTGCCAATCGTTCGCCATCAAATAACCCCTTTTACAAGAGTATCTACGAGTTAGCGCGCCCAAACATTAATTAGTATTACCTTTATCTACAAACGTGCTACCAAAGGTTGTGGGTCAGGCATGGACGAACTCATCAGCAAAGAAAAACTAAGAGAACACAGCATACAAAAAATGTTCCAAGACCTCGAAGGCGAAATCGACCTCATAACAGCAACCGCCAAACTCGGCTTCAACCTCAACAAAACCAACAAAGAAACCCACAAAATCACACTCGCCTACATCGAAGACACCAAAAAAATCGTCGCCACCCTAAAATCACGAATCAACCTACTCTGGGAAACAACCAGCTAAACCCCACTTAACCAGCAGCGGTTAAGGGGGGCTTTTGAATTTTGCTGCACGGTTTGCAATTAGGGTTGCCGTGGCGCCTGCTGCGACTCCGCCGTCTATGTTGACCACTGCTAGCCCCAGTGAACAGGACTGGAGCATAGCCATCAAGGCGCTTACGCCTTTTTCTCCAAACCCAAAACTGTTCGAAGTCGGCACCGCAACCACGGGAACATCCACCAAACCCGCCACCACCGAAGCTAAGGCACCTTCCCTGCCAGCCACCACCACAACCACATCCACGTCCTCGGCGACCAAGGTCTTAAGCGGCTGCATTAATCGGTGAATTCCCGCGACGCCTACATCATACGCCAAGACTACTTTGCACCCCATCTCCTGCGCGATGACCTTGGCTTCCTCGGCTACGGGTATGTCGGAGGTTCCAGCGGTCAGTATGCCGACTTTGCCGCCTGTACTTTTCACAGTGAAACCAGGTTTTTTTAGGATTGCCATGCAGGCTTTTTGGCAGATTTGCAGTTGCGCGTCTGTGGGGGCGTTATCTTGCAGGGTTCGTATGTGGGCGGGGCTGCATCGGCTCACGATTACTCTGCCGCGTTTCTCCAACGTTTTCAACGCAATTTCTGCTACGTCGGGGGCGGTTTTGCCTTCTGCCAGAATTATTTCGGGGATGCCTTTGCGTAGTTCGCGGTTGCCGTCTATCTTTGCGATGCTGCCTAACTCGTCAATAGCTAAAAGCCTAAGCATCTTCTCAGCTTCAGGGGGGGATAACTCTTTTTTTGCAACCTTTTCCAAAACATCCCTAAAAGAATCCATCACAAGTCGAACCACATAAAGACCACAAATGATATATCCATTATGCCTTTTTGTGATGATTAAACGTCTTGTGAAGAAAAATGCCAAAACCCAAAAAAATAGTTGTTATAGACTGCCAAGTTGCAGGCGTCGCAGGCGATATGTTGCTGGGCGCGTTGATAGATGCGGGTGCTGATGTTGACAAAATTGTTTTGGCTATAGAATCACTTGGCAGGGAAGCGGGCTATGAGGATGTCAAAGTTGAAATCAAGCAGGTGTTGCAGGGGAGTTTTGGAGCAACCAGCATTGACGTAACCACCAAGACCGCAGGCAAAAAAAACGGCAAAGTACTCATCGAAATTGTCGAGAAAACCGCAGAAAAACTTGGGCTATCAGAAAAGGCGCAGCAGTTTGCCTCAAATGCAGTTCGCACGTTAGTTGAAGCCGAAGCCACACTGCATAAAACAGGTCTTGAAGATGCACACCTGCACGAAGTCGGATTAATCGACACCCCAGCCGAAATCATTGGGGTTGCAGTTGCCGCTGACGACTTAGGCGTATTTGAAGCGAAAATCTACGCAACTCCCGTCTCGGTTGGAGGCGGCTTATTTGAGTTCTCCCATGGCACAGTTTCTAGCCCAGCCCCCGCCACCCTAACCATACTTCAAAGCAAAAATTTTCTCTTCAAAGGCGGACCCATCCAAGCTGAACTTGCGACCCCCACAGGCGCCGCCATACTAGTCAACTTAGCTGAGAAGGTTACGCCGTTTTATCCGCCTATGGCTCCGTTGAAGGTAGGATATGGTGCGGGAACCAAAAAGTTCAAGGGCGTTTCAAATGTGCTACGAGTTACCTTAGGAACGGGGTGGGAGCAGGGGCTTTTGGAGGATGGAATTGCGGTTTTGGAAACCAACGTTGACGATGTCACGGGCGAGACGGTGGGTTACGTTTTTGACCGTTTGCTACAGGAGGGTGCCAAGGACGTTTGCATAATTCCGATGTTTACGAAGAAGAATCGTCCAGGGCAGATTATCAAGGTAATTGCTGATCCTGTGGATGTGGGGCGGTTGTCGCGGGTTTTGGTTGAGGAGACAGGGACGCTTGGAGTGCGCATGTATCCCTGCCAGCGGCATATAACAAGCCGAGAAACCCTACAAACGCAGATACAAATCGGCGAAGCAAAACAGACCGTGAAGGTCAAAGTTTCCAAAGACTCAGAGGGCAACGTCTTGAACGTTAAAGCTGAATATGAAGACGCCAAGCAAGTAGCCCAAAAAACAGGCATGCCGCTTAGGGAAATCTGTGAGTTAGCCGTGCAAAAAGCCAAAGAACAACTCAAGTGAAAACGTGATGGAAGAGAAAACCACGCAGCTTAAGCGTTTCATCAAGGAAAAAGGCGCAAACGGCGTAGTGGTGGCGTTTTCTGGAGGCGTAGACAGTGCAACGTTGGCGGCGGTTTGCCATGAGGTCTTGGGTGAGAAGGCAGTTGCGGTGACGGTTAAGTCGGCTATGTGCACCGTTGAGGAGGTTGCGCAGGCACAAGCGGTTGCTAAAGGCTTAGGCGTTAAGCATCTTATTGTGGAAGCCGATGTTTTATCAGACCCCAATGTGGCAAGGAATACTGAGAACCGATGTTTTTTCTGCAAAAAAATAATTCTGCAAAAACTCGGGCATACCGCGCAGGAACTGGGGTTTGGGGCGATTTTTGAGGGCACCAACCTAAGCGACCTGCAAATGCATCGTCCAGGCTACCAAGCTGTAGTTCAAGTCCAAAACGTGTACAGCCCCTGGGTCATAGGCAGATTCACCAAAGAAGAGATTCGAGAACTCGCCGCCAAACTTCAATTGTCCGTGCATGACAAACCAGCCAACGCCTGCTTAGCCACCCGCATAGCATACAACCAACCCATAACCGTAGCAAAGCTTGAGCGCATAGCCAAAGCCGAACAGTTAATCAGGCAACTTACAGGAGCCAAACAGCTACGCGTACGCGACCACAACGGGCTGGCAAGAATCGAAGTAGACAAAACCCAACGCTCTAAGCTCTGCAGCACTCAACCAATGGACGAAATCGCAGAAAAACTCAAGCAATTAGGCTTTAGCTACGTCACCCTTGACTTGGAAGGTTTCAGGTCAGGAAGCATGCTTCAAACAAGTAAAAAAGAGCCGCAAATTTAGGGTTTGGTGGCGCAGGCGTTTTTGGGTTTTGTTATGGTTAGGGCTGCGTAGCCTACTGTTGATGTGTGGTCGCCTGTGATGTCGCCGCTGGTTTTGTGTTGTAGTAGTTGGGCTTTGGGGGCGCATAGGCCTTTGGCGTAGGTTATTAGGGCGGCGATTGGGGCGTAGCCGCAGGCGCTTATGTTTTGCTCTTCTAAAACGGTGTAGAGTTGGTTTTCGTTTAGGTTTTCTATGGCGTTTATGGCGGCTTGGTCTTTGCGGTTGACGGAGGTTTGGGTTTCGTAGTGGGTGAAGTCTGTGGAGGCGATGACTACGGCGTTTTTGTTTGCGAGAACTTCGGTTAGGGCTCTGCCAACTTCGCGGGCGGACTGCAAATCCTGCATCAAGAAGCAGATGGGTACGAATTTGAAGTTGTCGCCGTAGAGGTACTGCAAAAACGGCAGCTGCACTTCGATGCTGTGTTCTCGCCGGTGAGCGTTCTCGTCTACATCCAAAATCCCCGACTCAGCAACCAACGCCTCAGCAACGTCTTCGTCGATTTTTACGTCGCCCAAGGGGGTTTGCCATGTACCAGTGGTCATGATGGATAAGCCTGTGCCCTCGCCTGTGTGGTTAGGACCTAAAATCACAACTGTGTCGGGTTTGCCGTCTTGGGCTAGAGCAGAAAAAGCGTTTGCCGCTACGGCGCCGCTGTAGACGTAGCCTGCGTGCGGACAAATCAGCCCCAGTATGTCGCGGGGACCGTTGGGGTTCATGTGGGGGAGTTTTTGGGGACCAAAAGGGTGGAGGAAGCAGAATTTTATTTGCGCAGTTAGTTCTTCAGCGGTTCCTTCGTAGAACATACCTGCTACGACTGGTCGCCGAAGACTACGCATATAGGTTAGCTAATCCTCCTCGTGGGAAATCTTGGCTTCAAAGTCTTCTACTGCAACTTTGGGGTTCTGATCTGCTGCTAACTCGCCGCGTTCTCGTAGCACCTGTCTTGAGAGGAGCCAGAAGATTACAGCTAGGGCGCGTCTGCCTTTGTTGTTGGTTGGGATGACGAGGTCTACGCCTGAGAATTCGTTGTCGGTGCTGCATAGGGCTACGATGGGTATGCCTACGTCGGATGCTTCTTTGACTGCTTGGGCGTCTGCGCGGGGGTCAGAAACGACGATGATTTCGGGGTCTACTCGGTTGGGGTACAGAGGGTTTGAGAGCATACCGGGTATGAATCTGCCGATGAGGGGCATGGAGCCGGTGAGTTGGCAGAATTTGCGGATGGGTTCGTGAGCGTATAGACGGGTTGCTGCGACGGCGATTTTTGAGGGGTCGTAGCGGGCTAGGAATTTGCCTGCGACGCGTATGCGGTCGTCGGTCTTTTTTACGTCTAAAACGAAGAGTCCGTCGGGGCGTACGCGGTAGATGAAGGGTTCCATGTCTTGGGTTTTCATGCGGGTTCCGATGTGGATGCCTGCGGAGAGCAGGGTGTCGCGTGGGAGCAGGAGGTCTTCGCCGTCTGAGGGCGCCGTTGGGGTTTCGGGAGCTTCAGGAGCTTCTTCAAAGACTTCTTCTTCAGATTCGATTTCAACCTGAACTTCTTCGTCTTCAGCTTGTTCTTCCTCAACTTCTTCGGGTTGGGTTTCTTCTTCAGCGGCTTGTGTTTCTTCTGCTTCTTCAGGTTGTTCGCTTTCTGCTGCTTTAGCTTCTTGTTCTTCTACAGCGTCTGGGGCTTCAACCTGTTCTTCCTCAACTTGCTCTACGTCGGGTTTTTGTTCCTCGACTTCTTGGGGTTCGGCTTCGTCTTCGGTTGAGGGTTTCGTTTTTATTTCATCTTCTGCCAAAATAGTTTTTCTCCTGTTAAATTTTTAATTCAGCCATTTTTGCGCGGCTACCAAGGAAATGTTCAATCCTTAGCAGCTCGTTTAGCTTTGCAATACGTGAGCCTTCAACTACACCTGTTTTGATAACAGGGCAGCCGTAAGCTACTGCCAGATGAGCAATATGCCAATCTGGGGTGTCGCCGCTTCGGTGAGACATAACGCAGCTGTAACCGTTTCTTTGGGCGGTCTGGATGGTTTCCAGCGCGTCGGTTAAGGTTCCGATTTGGTTGACTTTGATTATAATCGCGTTTCCCGCATTTATTTTAACGCCTTGGCTTAGGCGCTCGTTGTTGGTGGTAAAGAGGTCATCGCCGCATATCATGCAGTTTTTGGTTTTTGCGGTAAGCTCAGCAGTATTTTCGAAGTCATTTTCGTCAAAGGGGTCTTCCACGTAGGTCAAATGATATTTTTCGATGAGGTCTTTTAGGTATTCTAGCTGTTCGCCTGAGTCGCGATTTACGCCTTCGGTTTTGTATTCGTATTTTTGTTCTTTGCTGTTGTAAAAGGAAGCCGCTGCGACGTCAACACCAAAACCGCATTCAAAATCCAATTCGTTGCCCACGTCTTCGCAGGCTTTGGCTATGACTTCAAATGCGTCGTTACCGTCAATATTAGCTATCCAAGCGCCTTCATCGCTTTTGCCTGCCGTGAAGGTCTTGTCTTTCCTTTTGAGGGCGTCGCCGATTTTTTTGTGAATCATAGCGTTGGCGGTTACGGCTTCAAGGAAGGTTTCTGCGCCGTAGGGCAAGGCGAGGTATTCTTGGATGTCGGGGCTTTTGCCGCGTGCGTGTTGTCCGCCTGAGATGCAGTTGCCTAAGGGGTAGGGCAGGGTTGTTGCGGTTGTTCCGCCTAGGAACTGGAAGAGGAGCAGGTTGTGGCTGTTGGCGGCTGCTTCGGCGTTGGCTATGCTTATGGCAAACGCGGTGTTTCCGCCTATAACTTTGAAGTTTGTTGTGCCGTCTATTTCGTGGAGGGTGTTGTCGATTTCTTCTTGGTAATCGGCGTTTAGCCCTGCAAGTTCAGCGGTTATGAGTTCATCAACTTTCTTTACGGCATCATCTACGCCGCCAGGTGGGTAATAGACTACCTCAGCTTTTCCCCGGCTTTTTCCCGCTGGAGCCGCTGTACGACCAAAGCCAGAAGTTGTAACCACATCCACTTCGATGGTTTCTTCGCCACGGTTGTTAAAGATTTTCCGCGCAATTAAGTCCTCAATTATCGACGACACGCTAGATTCCTCAAGTGGATAGACATTCATGTTTAGCTCTTATTTTAACTTTCGGAAAACAATCTTTCACGTTTAACGTCTTTTAGCCAATTCTCACCCATTTACTGATAAGACACGAAAGTTTTTTTGGCGGGTCTTTACGAAATGAGCCAAAGCGGTGTTTCTGCTTTTTGGGTGTTTCATTGGGGAAAAAGTGGTTTTTTGTGAGCAAAAATTTCTGTGACTTGATAATACTTATTTATGGGCGCGTGGCTTTTGTGTCAGTACGGAAGGAATTAGTTGTGAGTGACGAAATTTCAAAGTTACCTCCTCAGGTTCAGGAACGTCTTATGAGGCTTCAGCAGCTTCAGCAGACTATGCAGACTATTTTGCAGCAAAAGCAGCAGATAGAGTTGGAGCAAAAAGAGGTTGAGCAGACTCTTGCAGAGTTGGATAAAACCTCTGATGATGCAGTGATTTACAAGACCGCGGGTTCTTTGCTGGTGAAGTCAGATAAAGCCAAGGCTGTTGATGAGCTAAAGGAACGCAAGGATTTGCTGGACACAAGAGTTAGCGTTTTGGGCAGGCAAGAAGAACGCATGCGCAGCCAACTCAAAGAAGTCCAAAGTAAACTTCAGCAAGACCTAAACCCAGTCTCGTCAGCTTCCCAGTAAAGGGGTAAAAGGTGAGTCTCGTTGGAGCTTGGCATACCCGAGTTAACCGACGAGCAAATCGAAACCCTCTGTGACGAAGCAGAGAAAGCCGCTAGACGGCACATTTTTTATGTTGTTGATCAAAAACAAGTCGAGACGCTAAACATCAGCGTGGAGGCAGAAGGTACAAAGCCTGTTAGCTTAACCGTTGAGGTGGACTTGCAGCTTTTACCTAAAGCACTGCCCCAAGTTAACCAGAAGGCGCTGGTGGATGAAGCTGTGAAAAAAGCTTTTGAAGCCATTGAAACATACTTGAGAACGCTAAAATGACCTTCAATGATATACTTGGGCTCTTAGACCAAACCCAAGCCCGCCACGTTTTGCTTCTTTGCCACCACAACAGCGACCCCGACGCAGTATGCTCAGCCTACGCCTTCATGGGCTTGCTGCAAAAGCTGCGTCCCAAACTGTCAATCGAAATCGGCACAGGACAAGGCGTTAGCAGGCTTACAAAAAACCTTTTCAGAAACCTGCCCATAACCGTGAACCTGCACCCAGACGTGGAAAAAGCCGACGCCATCATTTTGTTGGATACCAACACGGTGCAGCAGCTAGACAGCTTAGCAGAGCACGTAACCAAAACCACATCACCCATCATCGTTGTAGACCACCACGCAGCGCACCCCGACACCCAAGCCCTATGCAGACTATGCATAACCAACGAGGACGCCTCAAGCACCTGCGACATCGTCTACGGCTTCTACAAAGAACAAAACATCAAACCCGATCAAAACCAAGCAAACGCATTGTTCATAGGCATGGCTTTTGACACCCGCCATTTTGTACTGGCAAATTCGGGCACGTTCAAAGCGATTGCGGATTTGGTGGACAGCGGCGTTAACGCACAGGAAGCTTTGTCGATGCTGGCTATGCCCATGGATTTCTCAGAACGCGTGGCTAGGGTGAAAGCTTGTCGTCGTGCAAGGTTGCTAAGGCTGGGGAACTGGATAATTGCGTTAAGCCACGTAAGCGCGTACCAAGCATCAGCGGCTAGAGCTTTGACGGATTTGGGGGCACACATGGCAGCAGTTGCAGGCGAGAAAGGCGAGAAAATCGAAATTAGCATGCGCTGTACCCGCGAGTTTAGCCAAAAAACGGGCATCCACTTGGGCAGAGACATCGCCAAGCCGTTGGGCGAAGCTTTAGGCGGCATGGGAGGCGGTCACGCTATGGCAGCGGGCGTGAACGGCACTTCGGATGTGGAAATTGCACTGAAACGTTGCCTGCGGCTTTTGAAGGAAAAATTCGCCAAAACCTCCAATTCTGAGTAGTTACTCTTAAATGAAGCCGTCATACGCTTTAGGTAAGCAGGCACAAACAATGACGGTCATTGAAACCAAAAACCTAACATACACATACCCTGGCGCGTCAAAGCCGTCAATCCAAGACGTCTCCATAAAAGTTGAGGAAGGCGAATTTGTCCTCATCACGGGTCCAAGCGGCTGCGGCAAAACCACTTTGTGCCGAACTTTTAACGGTTTAATTCCACAGTTTTACCAAGGAGAAATGCAAGGCGAAATCTTGGTTGCAGATTTGGATGCTTCCAAAAGACCCATCCATGAGATGGCAAAGCATGTGGGATTGGTTTTTCAAAACCCCGAAAACCAGCTATTCGCGTTGAGCGTAGAAAAAGACGTTGCGTTTGGGCTGGAAAACTTGGAGTATACGCGTGAGGAGATGCGTGAGCGGGTGGATTGGGCGCTTAACTTGGCGGGTATCTATGATTTGCGGGAGCGTTCACCTCATGAAATGTCAGGCGGCCAGCAGCAGCGCGTGGCGATTGCAGCGGTTTTAGCCATGCAACCTAAAATCATAGTTTTAGATGAACCCACAAGCTTTCTAGACCCCTTAAGCGCAGAAAGAATTTTTGAAGTAATCTATCACCTAAACAAGAAACTGGGCATAACCGTGGTTTTGGTAGAGCACCGCTTGGACTTGACCGCGAAATATGCTAACCACATCATAATTATGGACGAGGGCAAGGTCTGCTTTGATGGTGACCCAAAAAAGGTGTTGAGCACTGAAGCTGCGCGGCTAATTGGCGTGGGTATTCCTAAAGCAACGCTTCTGTATGAGATGCTGCAAAAAGAAGGTGCAGACCTTGAAAAAACCACGCCCCTAGCCTCCGATGAGTTGGCAAGAATCTTAAAGGAGGCACTGCACAAGTAATGCTAACTGTGGATAACGTGCGGTTCTCGTATCCCAGCGGCGTAGAAGCCCTCAAAGGCGTCTCTCTAACCGTCAAAGACGGCGAGTTCGTTGCGATTATGGGACAAAACGGCGCAGGCAAAACCACGCTGGTCAAGCAATTCAACGGATTGCTAAAGCCAACCCAAGGCAGCGTACAAGTCGACGGCGTAGAAACCAGCAAAAGCAGCGTCGCCTCGTTAGCACGCAAAGTCGGATTCGTCTTCCAAAACCCCGACCACCAACTTTTCAGCGAATCTGTCGAAGAAGAAATCGGGTTTGCCCTCAAAAACTTTGGATACAAACCAGAAGTCATTGAAGAACGCGTAGATTGGGCGGTAAACCTGCTTGGGATTAGCCAGTACCGTAAGACATCGCCGTTTATGCTCAGCGGAGGAGAACGAAAACGTGTCGCGTTGGCGTCGGTTTTGGCTTGGGACCCGCAGATTCTGGTTTTAGACGAACCCACCATAGGGCAAGACCACAGGCAAAAACAAAACCTACGCCAATTCGTTATGCAGCTGCAAACCCAGAAGAAGACCATTGTTATGGTTACGCATGATGTGGAGTTTGTGGCAGAATGCAATCCGCGGGTTGTTTTGATGCGTGGCGGACAAATCTTAGCCGACGGGAAGGGCAAGGACATGTTAACTGATGAGTCGCTGCTTGCGCAGTCGTCAATTGTTTTGCCTCAAATCGCGCAGGTTTTCACACAGCTAACCGCTGAAGGACTGCCAAAAAATATCATCGACATCTATGAAGCAAAAACGCTGCTGTTTGAAGCGTTGCGGAGGAAACAACCATGAGCATATTCGACGGCATGAAATTCCGCAAAGTCTACTCCCCCATACACAACCTCGACCCCCGCATAAAATTCATCTACGTCATATCCGTATTTTTAGCCGCCATACTGTTTGGAGCTATTATTCCGTTGGTTGCCTTGTTTTTGTTGCAGGTGCCGTTTGTGCTGATGGCGCGTGTCCAAAAGCAGTGGCTACGTTCACTTCGGGGCGCCGCGTTCTTAGCAACTTTCATATTCATCGTAAACATCGCGGGCAACTTTTTTGTAAACGGCTACGTGATAACCGCTGCAAACATTGAGAACGCCGTGGCTATGACACTACGGTTTGTGGTTTTGGTTGAATCGTTCTCCGTGTTCTTCTTGACAACTTCGCCTGACCATTTGGGGTTGGCGTTGGAGGAGAGCCGTGTGCCCTACGAATTCAGCTTCGCCTTCACCACGGCAGTTCGTTTCGTGCCTGTTCTTGCTGAAGAAGCCCAAACGATTATGGATGCGCAAAAAGCCCGCGGTTTGGAGCTTGAAAAAGGCAATTTGATGAAGCGCATACGCAAATACATCCCCGTGCTCATACCCCTAATTGTAAGCGCCATCAGACGAAGCCTCGAGTTAGCTGAAGCCATGGAGTCCCGAGCATGGGGCGCAGCAAAAAAACGAACCAACCTGTACGCGCTAAAACTGCACAGAAACGACTACCTGCTGCTAATAGTTATCTTGGCAATCTTGGCGGTAACGGTCTACATGTTCTTGTACGTGCAAATTCCCACGGTACGCGGCTTCTTTGGCTTCCCATAAGAATGGGTTTTTTGGGTTTGCGAAAGGAGCTGCTAAAACGTTTTTGCTTAGAGGTTAAGCAGAGTTGAGGAAACGATTTTAAGTTCCCGATTCAGTTTTTGAGTGATGACACACAGGCTGTTTGCCGTCGTTCTGGTTTGTCTTATTGTTAGCCCATGTTTGCTTGTTGGGGAGGCTACGCGGGCTTACGCCTCAGAGTCTACGCCAGATGTGTATTTTGGGGTGGACATAGCCTACGGCGACCAAATCGCAGATGTTAAAGAGTTAATTGACCAGGTCAGCGAGTTTACGAACCTGTTTATTTTCGGCTGCACGGGGATAACTCGAAACACCAACAAGCTGGTGGAAGCTTGCCAGTACGCCTACGACAAAGGCTTATCGTTCATACTGTATGAGCCGCTTTGGAGCGACGACCCCCACTGGTTCATGCCGTTCATGGGAACCGAAAACATAACCTACGAAGACGCCAAAGCCCGATGGGGAGACCAGTTCCTTGGCGTGTACTACTTTGATGAAGTAGGGGGCAAACAGTTAGACATTAGCAGTCCCCGACCTGTCTACGTCGACGAAGATAACATCTCGGCAACCGCAACCTATTTTGAGCAAAACCTAAACGCAAAACTGTCAGAAAACCTAAACAAAGGCATTCCACTGTTCACGTCAGATTACGCTTTGTACTGGTTTGATTACAAGGCAGGGTACGATGTCATATTCGCGGAGTACGGCTGGAACTACAGCAGGCAACTAAACACGGCATGTTGCAGGGGAGCGGCGCAGACTCAGGGGAAAGATTGGGGCATGATTGTTGCTTGGACATACATGAACCCGCCCTATATTGAGTCGGGGGAAGAACTCTATCAAGACCTCATCTTGGCGTATGATAACGGCGCAAAATACATAACCATATTCAACTCGAACAGAAACTATACCAGCAGCATCCTCCAAGAAGAACACCTACAAGCCATGAGGCAGTTTTGGGAGCACATACAAGAAAACCCCAGAAAAGCAGTTCCCGTTGAGCAAAGAACCGCATTCGTTTTGCCCCACGGCTACGCCTACGGCTTTAGAGGACCTGAAGACAAAATCTGGGGACTCTGGGAAGCCGACGACTTCGCCTACAGCCTAAGCGTAAACGTAAACCACCTCTTAGACCAATACGGCACCGCCCTTGACATAATCTACGACGATAACTTGGAAACAGGCATAGCCGACAACTACAAACAAGTCATATACTGGAACGACACTAACCTCCCAACAGCTCCACCCACACCTACAAAAACGCCAACACCCACGCCGTCGCAGACCCCAACAGAGAGCCCAAGCCCGCAGACCACACAATCACCCACCAGTTCGCCAAGTCCACAAGACAACTTGCTTTTCTCGTTAGGGCACGTATATGTGGTTGTGTTAGGGGTTGTGGTGGCTGCTGCGGTTGCGGCAGTAATTGTTCTTAGGCGAAAACTGACGGCGTAGGGAAGCACGTTTTTTAGGCTCAAACCCCGTATGAAGGTAACTACACAAGAAAAGGCGTTGTTTTGATGGTTGAGCATGCACGGTTTGGTCCTGCGGGTGTTCCCCCAGTGTTTAGGGTGATGGGGGCAAAGACTGCTGATGTTCCCAAGCTGCTGCGAGAGGAAGGGTTGGATGCGTTTGAGTACGCGGCGGTTAGGTGGGGGCAGTATCCGCAGATTAAACAAGAAGAAGCACAGAAACTGGGCGTGGCAGCCAAACAAAACGACGTCAAACTGAGCGTACACGCTTCTTATTTTATCAACTTGGCAGGCGAACCCCAAATCGTCCAAGCCAGCAAGAACAGGTTAATCGCAGCAGCCACAGCAGCGCATTGGATGGGTGCGTACGTGGTGGTTTTTCACGCGGGGTTTTATGGCAAAAACAGCAAACCCCAAACGTACAAGAAAAGCGTGCAAGCCATCAAAGAGGTTTTGCAAACCCTCAAAGACCAAGGCATACAAGACGTGAAGCTGGGTCCTGAAACCATGGGACGCCACAGCCAATTCGGAACCATAGAAGAAATCGTAGATGTCTGCGAAGAAATCGAGCAAACCCAGCTAGTCATCGACTGGGGACACATGCACGCGCGAAGCGGAGGACAACTCAAAACACCCCAGGACTTTCGCGAAATCATAAACAAAGCCGAACACAAACTGGGTATAGAAGCCGTACGCAACATGCACTGCCACTTCAGCAAAATCGAATACACCTACAAATCAGGAGAAAAACGCCACCACCAACTAGACAACCCCGCCTACGGACCCGAATTTGAAAACCTCGCTCACATCATCAAAGAATACAAAATGCATCCCACCATCATCTGCGAAACCCCCATGCTTGACATCGACGCCAAACAAATGCGCGATACGCTACAAAAAATCCAGGAAACCATCTAAACGCCAAGATGAGGCATAGTTTTGGTTTTTAACATTAGATTTATTAGGTCATGCTTCGTGTTGTTGGTTTAAAGGCGATTTGGATGGCTGGTCTTTCGAAGCTTGGTGCTGAGGGCGTGTTGCCTTTGGCGTCTGTTGTGTTTTATGGTTTGGCAGGTTTGATTTGGCTGGTTATGTTGCCTTTGACAGGTTTTCCGCCCCATGTGGGGTTGCTTGGCGTCGCCAGCGTCTTGGCAGCTTATGGGTTATTCAAAAAATCTCCGTGGGCAATGTGGCTGATTCTGGTTTTGTTTGTCGTAATCACCGCGTTTGCGGGAATCACCGCAGTTTCAGTTATAGGAGTTGACGTGCTTACGGGCGCGGGTATGCTGGTGTATGCTGTGCTTACTTGGGTGTTCACTTTCTACGCCGTAACCCACAGAAAATAAGAAAAGACAAAAAGGGCATTAACGCCCACCAAAGAATTATTGGATGGTTTTGAACAAGGAAACGGTGGTTTTTTCTTGGGCGTCTATGAATTGTTGGTCAGCGGGAACTTCGACGTAGCCGTCAGCTTTTGCGAGCGTGGTTATGGCTCCTGACGCACCTGTTTCCACGGGGTCAGCTTGCCACCCTGACGCGGTTTGGGTTAAGCGTACCATAACAAAGGTTCGCCTGCCCTTAGCCGAAAACATGCGTTTGCCCGCGGTGGCTTGGATTGTTGCTCGTTCTTTGGGGTCTTTGCCCGCCATCATCTGAATCACGGGACCTGCAAACAAGTGGAAAGTTAGCAAGGCGGAGGTGGGGTGTCCAGGGAAGGAGAAGATGGGTTTTTCGCCTGCGAGTCCGACGGTTACGGGTTTGCCAGGTTTTAATGCGATTCCAGAAAAAAGCAGTCCAGGCTCGCCTAAAGAGTCCACGGTTGAGGGCACGATATCTTTGGGTCCAACAGAGACCCCGCCTGAGGTCACGACAACGTCAGCTGCGGCTAAGGCTTTTTTGAGGGCAGCGTGCAGTTTGGGTTTCTCGTCTGGAACCACGCCCCAATACAAAGGCAAGCCTCCGTGTTCTTTTACGGCGGTGCAGATGCTGTAAGCGTTTATGTCATAAATTTTTCCGGGGGGCAGTTTTTTGGTGGTGGGGTCTACGACTTCTCCGCCTGTGGAGAGCACGGCAACTTTTGGGAGCTTGTAGACTTTGGCTTTAGCGTTTCCCAGCGCGGCTAAGACGCCGATTTCGCGTGAACCCAAGGTGGTTCCTGTTTTGAGGGTAAGTTCGTCTTTGTGTATGTCGGCGCCTTTTTTGAGGATGTTCTCGTTTGGAGTGGTGCTGCGGTAGATGTTGACGACGTCGTTTTCTTTGTTTGTGTCTTCGACCATGACAACTGCGTCGGCGCCTTTGGGGATGGGGGCGCCTGTGACGATTTCGGCGGCTTCACCGTTCTTTACGGTTACGGGAGGGGGGGCGCCGATGTGTATCATGCCGCAGACTTTGAGTTTTACGGGCTCGTTTTCTTCTGCGCCGTAGGTTTCTTTGGCTTTTACTGCGTACCCGTCGACGGTTGAGCGGTTAAACGGAGGAATATCTAATTGGGCAACTACGTCAGCGGCTAAAACGCGTCCTGTTGCATCAAGCAAAGAAAGCGCTTCAACGCCTAGTGGCGCGACTTTGATTTTTTGGGCGACTATATCCTTGGCTTCTTGGTAAGAGAGCAGTTTTCTAAACATGTTAACTCGCCACTTCTGCTTGGGCAAACATGTGCACCACAACCGATGCGCCTTCAGCTATGCCCTCGCGGTTCTCAGGAACAATAACGTAGCCGTTCGCCCGCGTCATGGTGGATATGGCTCCTGAACCTCTAGCGCTGATGGTTTCGGCGTAGAATTCCTCGTTTTTCTGGGTAACTTTGACGCGAACAAAGTTTTTGCGTCCTAACGCCGTGGCAACTTTGCGTTTCATAACCGCCTTTATTACGGGGCGTTCTTCGGTTCGTTTTAGACCAAGCAGTTTGCAGATAAGCGGTCGGGCGAAGACTTCAAATGCGGTTATGGCGGCGACGGGGTTTCCGCTAAAAACCATGACGGGTTTGCCTTCTAAGACGGCAAGGGCGGTGGGCATGGCGGGGCGCATGGCTATGCCGTGGACTATGATGCCGGGTTCGCCGGTTTTGTTGACGGCTTCGGGGACAAGGTCTAAGCCGCCTACGCTGGTGCCGCCTGTGGTTATGACGGCGTCGGCGATTTTAAGGGCGAGGTGGAGGTTTCGGACAATGTCGTCGGTGTTGTCGGGGGCTATGCCCAAATCTAGGGGTTCAGCGTCTAAGTCGCGGCACATGCCCGTTAAGATGATACGGTTGGTTTCGTAGACTTGTTTGTCACCGCGTTTATCGCTTGTTTTTGCCAGTTCATTGCCCGTGGCTAAAATGGCGATTTTGGGGCGCTCCACCACGGATACCTCGGTGTTGCCAAGGGCGGCGAGCAAACCCAGATGGTAAGCTTTTAGGCGGGTGCCTGCCTCTACGGCGACTTCGCCTTTTTTGAGGTCTTCGCCTTTGCGCGAAACATTGGCGTAGTTTGCAGCTTGGGCGGCGACTTCGATTTTCTCGCCTTTGGGCTGCGTGTATTCTATCATGACGACTGCGTTTGCGCCTTTGGGCAACGGATTGCCTGTCCAGACCTGTTTGGCTTGGCGGTGGTTGGGGTCATCGAGTTCGTCGCCTTGGGCTAAACGGAAAAGCAGCGGCTTAAACTGAGACGCCCCAGCAGTGTCCTCCGCGCGCACCGCATAGCCGTCAACAGCTGACCTGTCAAAACGCGGCAAATCCTCACTCGCAACCATATCCTTGGCAAGCACGCGGTTGTAAGCTTCAGTAAGAGGAATAGTCACTTCTCGACACGGCTTAAGCTCCAAAGCATCAAACCACTTCTGCAAAGCCTCATACGTGAAAGTCAATTTCTGGAATCCCCGCAGTTTACTCAAAACGGTTCACACACAGCAATTGGCACGATAGGCATTAAAAAGTGTATCGAACACAGACCCAAACAAAACAGAACCCAAAAAACAAAACATCATCAACACCTCAAGCTTTAGCCGGCAACCACGAAACTAGACCCCCGCCCCCTATCGTTTCTGCATACAATTAAAAACAGCATCCAAATAGGTTGGTGAACGGCTGCGGCGTAGGCATCTGTTTCTTTAGCTGCAGGTATCAGTGCCTTTTATGACAAGCGCAGTTAAGACTAAACGAAGTTGCTAAATAGAAATTGATAAAAAGATAAAACAAAGAAGAAAGGTTTGGTTGTTTAGACCATTCGTTTTACGAGGTCGTTGATTGCGTCGCCGCGGTAGCCTGCTTCGCCGCCAGCGTTGAATCCTTGTTTGGTTTTGCCTTTGTAGCCTTTCTTGGGGGGGTGGAGCCTGAAGATTTTTTGGTTTCCTTCAAGGTGGCTGTAGTCAACTTTGCAGTCTACGATTGCTTGGGCTAGTTCATCAAGGGTTTGGTAGCCGACTTTTTGTGCGTACTCGTCGGTTAGGGGTTTTCCGCCTTTTTGTTTTCCGCGTTGTTTGAGCATTGCAGCAACTGTTTCTTTGGTGGCTTCGCCCCATGTGAGGTAGCTTTGGGCTCTTTGGAGCATGCCTTTGTAGGCGGGGCGGTTGTCAATGATTACAGCGTGGTTTGTGTGGACTAAGTTTAGGTATTCTAAGGTTTCTCGGGCTTCGCGTTGTGCGCTGATGGTTCCGCGGATGCGAACGGCGACAAAGCATTTGCAGTTTTGTGTTTGTTGTTCAGACATTTTAGCTCACCCAATCCTTTGGAGTAATCAAACCGTAGGTCTTCTTTAGTGCATCGAAGGTAGCGTAAGCAAAGGAGGGAACTGTTCGTGTCGAGCCGTAGGTGCGTGTCCACAGGTCTTTGACTCCGGCTAAGCCCAGGATGACTTTGCCGACTTCGCCAGTGACCAAGCCTAAGCCTCTTGGACCAGGAACTATAACAACGCGGACGCTGCCACATTTGCCTTCCACCTGGAAAGGAACAGAGTGACCACGACCACAACCGCACTCCCAACTACCGCAGCCACGTTTAATGGGAACAATGTTTAAGCGTGCGTCAGCAGCGGCTTTTTCAATAGCGTTACGAACTTGACCAGCTTTTCCAGAACCCAAACCAACATAACCATCCCTGTTACCCACACAGACAATGGCTTTGAAACGGCTTTTTTCGCCTGCGTCAGTTTGTTTCTGAACCAAGTTAATGTTTATGACTTCTTCTTGCAGTTCAGGAAGCAAAGCATCCACTATTTGGGGTTCAGAAATCTTTAACCCGTTTAGGAAAACATCATCCAACGAAGTGATTTTGCCTTCCTGAATCATTTTGCCCAAACGTGTTTTAGGAACCCACTCTTCCAAGTTTGTCCTTGGGCGGTCTCTTGATCTTTGTCTTGACATTATGCTTTCTTACCACCTTTAGGTTTCTCTGCGGGCTTATCAGCCTTCGCTTTGGCTTTGGCAGGTGCCTTGGCTTTAGCGGGGGCTTTAGCCTTCTTTGGTTTTGACTCTTTTACTTTTGCTTCGGCGTTGAACGTTTTTAGGATGTCTGCTTTGACTTGCTCGAAGTGTTCGCTGGTCTTTGCGGGTGCAAGACCTTTTTTTATGGAAGCAGAGAATTTGGGTGCGTATTCTTCAGCTTCGCCTAGGGTCTGTGCGTATTCTACAATGTGTTCTCCAGCGCAACGTTCCTCAACGATTTTTTCGTCATCATGGGGAACTTCAACACCAGCGTCCACAACGCCGCTCATAGCAGCGAAGACTTTGGAGCCCTTCGTTGGTGAAACCAGACCCAAATCCAAGATTGCGTTTTCAACGCTTTTAGCTTTAGCTTTCAAGCCGCATAGTAGCCCTGTTAGATACGCCGCGGGGATGTTTCCAGTTGCAGCTTTCCAGCCATAAGAGTTGACTAACTCGCGGCTGTGCGCGGAAGCCAAAACTTCATCGCCATGAGCCTTGGCAACTACGATTTGCACGACAGTGTTTTTCAAGCTGCTACGGGTAACCAAACGAGGTTTTCCTGAAACCACGAAGGCTTTGCGTGCCTGATAATCAGTTTTCTGTTCACGACGCCTGCGCAGTTGAACTCTATAACGGGAACTCTTTGCCATTAACGTTTCCTCCACATTTCATGAGTTTTTGCGAACCGTTCCATTTCAGCAATTGACGCGAATCGTCCACTGCCAGCCATCAAATACAACTGTCGATAGTTGTGTTCTGTGACGGTACGGTTTGCCTTGAGCATTCTTAGTCTTCGGCGTAAAGCACGAATCCGAAGCATCCAAGCCGCCTTCTTTGATACAACCGCGCGAGGACCAGCACTCTTGCTGCCAGGACCCTTACGGCGACCTTTGCGTTTCTTAGCGGCAATAACCTTAGCGCGTCCACGGCTAACGCCTTTCTCAGGCAAAGTAACAATAACTTTTTCGTGAACTAGCCTGCGGATTTCTTCGCGTGTAATTGCAGATTCCACATCGCCAACCCGTGCAGGGTCAATCCAGACGCGGTTTCTGCCGACCTTTAGTATCTGTGAGGCTAAACGCCGTTGATTAGTAAGATTGGTCATTGTTTCTTAGCTCCCTTGGCTTTCTTTTTGGGTTCAGCCTTCTTCTTGGGCTTGGCCTCTTTTGCGGTTTTCGGCTTGGGTTTCTTTTCGGCTTTCTTTTTGTCGTCGGCTTTGGGTTTTTTCTCTTCAGCCTTTGGCTTCTTCTCAGCAGCTTTAGGTTTCTTCTCTTCAGCCTTCTTCGGAGCAGGTTTCTTTGTGTCTTTGGTTTCTTCTTCAGCTTCTGCTTCTTCGTCTTCGATGAGAGCTTCTTTTACTTCTTGGGCGTTTAGGATTTTGATGTTAAGTTTGCGGGCTTCAGCGATTATGTCTACGCGTTTTCGTTTACCCACGGTGTGAGCGATCCTTGCTGCTTGGGTTTCAGGGTTAACAGCTACGACTTCGGCGACGTTGTTAACCAAGACTTCTTCGTAGCCAGAAGGATGCAAACCGCGAACGATTTTTGCGCCTTTGTAGCCGCTGCTTGGACCTGGGGGCCAGCCTTTGATTTTGCGGCGGATTTTGTTGTCCAAGCCACGGGGTCGCCTCCAGCTTTCGCTGAACTTGTCATAGCGCCAGCTTTCAGGACGAACAAAAGCAGGTTTCTTAGCTTTAGCCCGTGCGCGAACTCGCAGCGCATTTTGCAGTGATGGAGAATCTTTCTTGTCGGTCATTTTAGTCCATTCCCTCGTTTCGTTCGTATACGTATATGCCGTCTAGGAAAACACGAGGATCCTTGTTTGTCACTTTCGTAACCATTTCGATATTTGCAGCTGTTTGGCTGACATCTTCTAGGGCTATGCCTTTGATGATGATGTCCTCGGGCTCTAGGGTGACTTTGACGTCGCCTAAGATTTTGGCTTTGCGGGCGCGGCGTTCACCAGTAAAGTTTTCGACCAAGACAGCGCGGTCTTTGAGTTTCACGGTTATGGGGAAGTGGGAGAACACGATTTTGAGTTTGTATGTGAAACCTTTGGTGACGCCAGTTATCATGTTGTTTATGTGAGAGTTAACAGTGCCCACCATGGCGGCTTCTTTTTTGCGGGGCCACTCAGCCCATATCTTTACGGTTTTGCCGTCAGCATTAAGGGAAACAGGAGCAAACGAAAAATCCCTAAACAAGGTTCCTTTCTCACCTTTAACGGTGACTTTACCCCCATCTAGGGTTAACTCTACATTATCGGGGACTTCAATTATTCGAGAGACTTCTGGCAGTCGCATTTCAAGCACCTTAATCTTTCTTTTTTATTAATACACGAAGGCTAGTAGCCTGCCTCCGGAATTCTTTTCTTCAGCGTCCCTGTGAGAAATAACGCCCGTGGAGGTGGAAACCACCATGATGCCGACGTTTCGGGAAGGCAGGAATTTCTTCTCCCAATCCTCAAACTCGCCGACTTTGACGGAGAAACGGGGTTTCACAGAACCGCATTTGTTGATTCTGCCCATTAACTGGACTTTGAATTTGCCTTGGCGGCCGTCATCGATGAATTCGAATTCGCCGATGTAGCCGTTTAACTGCATAATACGCAGCACTCGACCTAAAAGTTTAGAGGCAGGGCTAATTACGCATTCGCGTTTGTTACGCATCTCGTTGTTGATTATGGTCGTCAAACCATTGGTTAAAGTATCCATACTCTTTTGCCTCGTTACTCATATTTTTTAAAGCCAAGTTTAGGCGCGGCTTCTCTAAAACAATGCCTACACAAATATAAATCGTAGCGTCGAATGACAGGACCATAAGATCCACATCGTTGACAAGGCCGTGCACCTTTGCCGTATTTACGCTCTTTCTTTAATTGTTGTTTTCCCATGCAATCTCCTCTGTTTTAGACGATTTCCGCTCCTATAGTTTCTTTTATGAACAAAACCGACTCCGCGGGTGTAAGAACATGTTTGTGTCCAACTTTGGCTTTGCGTCTTCGGCGGTCGCGCACACGGTCACCGGGACGATTCACGGTAACACAGACGTCCATGCCAAAGATACCAATGTTAGGGTCATATTTTACGCCAGGTATTTCGATGTGCTCTTTTAGGCCAAAGGCAAAGTTGCCGCGTTCGTCAAAGCTTTTGCGCGAGATTCTGTTTTCTACTACGGGCAACACTTTTTTGAGGAAGTCTATGGCGGCTTGCCTGCGCAGTGTGACAACGCATGCGATGGGTTCGCCTTGACGTATGCCAAAGTCGCGTATGGACATTTTGGCGTTTTTCTTGACGGGTTTTTGACCTGTGATTTCGTTTAGCACGCGAAAAGCTTTGTCAAGAGGCTCTCCTGATTTGCCTACGTTGAGGTTGACGACTACTTTTTCGATGCGGGGCTGGAGCATTGGTTGCTCTTTCCATTTCTTGAAGACGGCTTCTGTCTCAGACAACTGGCGCAACCTCCTCTGCGGTTTCTTCTGGGGCGGTCTCCGCTGGCGCTGCTTCAGGTTCAGGCTCTGGTTGAGCGGGTTCTGGAGCAGGTGCTGGCGCGGTTAGGGGCTGTGAACCCTCCAAAGAGAACACGAAGTCAAGAATTGTCTGGTAACGCGCGCCCTTTTCATCCTCGACAATTACGAGAGCGTTTCGGCGTTTCTTGGCTTCGGCTTTTTCAATCTCTACGATTTTGCCGCGTACGCCAATGTTTTTTCCGCCAGTGATTATGGCTGAGTTACCTTCCTTTAGAGATAGGCAGCCGACGATTTCTTTGGATGGAACAGATAGTTTGAGCATGTCAAAGGTTTGGTAGATGTCTTCGCGTGGGTTTTTGGAGTCAGCAACTTTGATTGTTAGGTTGGTTCCGTCGTGGAAGTTTAGTTGTATGCCGCTGGGGGTGGTTTTTTTGCCTTCTATGCGGCAGAGTTTAAAGTTGCTTTCGTCTTTGCCGATGGATTCAAGGAATAAGCCTTTGTGATTGGGCATTATACGGTAGTATTTGCCTGCGTCAGGCATGGAAATTACGTCCATTAAGCCTACGGGGAACTCGTCGTCGCGTCGGGTTTTGCCGTCAACAAGCACTTTGCCTTGTGAAATTGCTTTTTTGGCTTCTTTTCGGTTTTCTGCTACTTTTAGTATGTCACGGAGAACAAGCGCAAGAGGCAAACAACCGTGCAGGCTGTGAGGGCCAGACGAGGGTTTAATTGTCCAAAGTGCCTCTTTCTTGTGAATTGGCCAAAACTTTGGTGCGGGTTTGCGCTTTAGCCGTGCTGTTTTTCCATTTTTACCCATTTATTTTCCTCCTTCAGCTTTGGAAGCTTTGCGTTTGGGTGCAGGCTTCTTTTCAACTGGCTTTTTTGCTTCAGGCTTTTTCTTTGAAACAGGAGTTGTTTCCTTTTTCAATATTGGCTTTTTGCGTTCCAATATAGCCTTTCGGCGTTTATCGTCCAGAGTCAGGTTTTTAATCATGATCTTTGAAGGATGCAACGCTACGAACACGGTGTTTCCGTCAACTTTCTCTCGGGTCAAGCCTTCAAGGAATACGCGGTAGTGTTTCATGTCGATAGTGGAGACTTTGCCTTCAAAGCCTTTGTTGTCTCCGCGCGTTACACGAACGGTATCGCCCTTGCGAACTGGAAGAGCTTTAACGCCGTTCTTAGCCAAAAGCTCAGGCGACAACGGAGCAGTCATTAGCTTATGGCGCAAATGAGCAGGCGCATTATAAAGCATCTTTCGCTGCTTCCGAGGATTTTTTACTGGTTTTGTTGACTGCATAACTTTCACCTACACTATTATACTAGAGGCGCTTGCAACTCGGGGCCATCTTTCAGCTGCCTCTCTTGCTACTGGCCCGCGGATTTCTGAACCTTTCATTTCACCGTCAGGGGTGATGATAACTGCTGCGTTTTCTTCGAACTGCACCCATACGCCGTCGATGCGTCTGAAAGGGCGTCTTTGGCGTACGATGACTGCTTGGAAGATTTTCTTTTTCAGGTCAGGAGCGCCTTGCCTTACTGAGACGGTGACTTTGTCGCCGACTGCAGCTGAGGGGTAACGGCGTAGCCTGCCTTTGTAGCCCAGGCTCTGGATTAGTCTGAGTTTGCGTGCACCAGTGTTGTCGGCGCATTTGAGGATTGAGCCCGCAACTAGTCCACGCGAGATTTTCTGTCCGTGTCCAAGCATGCCTTTTGCGACTAGGGCTCTTTGTTTCGCTTTAGCAGCCATTTTACTTCTCCTCCATCTTTTCGACTACAACAAAGGAAACGGTCTTGCTAATTGGGCGGCACTCAGCAATTTTTACGCGGTCGCCTTCTTTAGCGTCAATGCATGGGGGGTTGTGTGAGGGAATATTGCTTCGTCTGCGTTCGTACCGCACATATTTGGTTGAGAACTGCAGGTACTCACGTTCAACGATAACAGTTTTGTCCATCTTTGAAGTGGCAACAACACCATCCAATACGCGACCTCTAACGGGGAGGGTTCCGTGGAAGGGACAGTTTTTGTCGTCACATGTTTTTTTGGGTTTCTTGAAAGTCAGAGACATTACCATAACCTCTTTACGGTTTTTTTGAGGCGGTCTTCAGGTTTTCCCACGAGAAGTTTGCCGTCGACTTGAACGGCGGTTCCGTCGGAAAATTGAAACGTGAAAACTGCTGATTCTTTAACTATGCTTTTGGCTTTGCCTTCGTGTTGAAGGGTGAAGGTGTTTCGGGTTTCATCCATGACCATGCCGTTTATGCCTACGTAGCCAGCGTGGCAGCTGCTGGTGACTTTGCCGTGGGTGCCTATGAATTCTTCACGGACGATGTCAGGAGTTACTTTCATTTGGATTTACTTCCTTTGCCTTTTTTGGGGGATGCCGCCTTGCCGTCAGCGCTGCGGATGCCAAGTTTGTACTCGTTCTCCACAGTCAATAACTGTGCAATGGTCTTACGAATCACCCAAACCCTACTGGGGTTCTCAATAGCACCACCCGCACTAATCAAGGTTCTTATACGAGACAACTCTGCCCGCAATTCCCCAAGTTTCTTAGCACGGTCAGCTGAAGACATCTTGTCAATATCTTTTAGACGCAAAAGCACCATTACTCAGATGCCTCCTCAGTTTTAACAGGAGCCGCACTGGACTCTTCAGGTTTAGGCTCTTCTTTAACAGCCTCAGCCTTTGCTTCGGGTTTAGGAGCCTCTTTAGCTTCAGGTTTAGGCTCAGGAGCTTTCTCAACTTTAGGCGCCTCTTCAACCTTAGGAGCTTCCTCAGCAGGTTTAGGTGGCTCTTCAGCGGGTTTTTCCTCAACCTCAGTCTTAGGAGCTTCTGCAGCTGGCTTGACCTCGGGTGTTTCTTCAACCTTAGGCTCGGGTTTAGGCTCAGGAGCTGCTTTGGCGGGCTTTTCTTTGACTTCAACGGGTTTCACTTCTGCAGCCTCGGTAGCGGGTGTTTTTTCCACTTGGGGTTTGGCTTCAGCGGTTTGTGCGGTGGTTGTTGTTTCTTTGGGTGCTTCGGGTTGTGGTGCAGGTTCGGGTGCGTCTTTGACTACGACTTGTTCTGCTTCAGCGGGTTTTTTGGCTGCGGGTTTAGCTGCGGGTGTTGGGGGTTTTGTTTCGATAATTGGAGCTTCAGGTTCTTCGGGTGGCAGGTCGGTTATAACGGTTATTTTGTCTGGGAACTTTGCGTCTGGGGGCATGATTTTTACTTTTACGCCAAACATGCCAGGTTTGAGTTGTACGTGGGCTTCGGTTTTGCGCATATACGTAAGGGCGGGGTCGCCGCATCTGGGGAAGTAGCCTGCGCGGAATTTTTCGAATCTTGCGCGTTCAGTGCGAAGTTTGCCGCTGATGACGATTTCGCAGCCTAAAGCGCCAGCTTCCATTACTTGGTTAAGTGCCCAAAAACCTGCGCGGCGGAAGTGTATTCCTCTTTGCAGGGCAGAAGCGACACGGGAAGCAACTACATAAGCGTTAAGTTCGGGAACCTCAATTTCAGAAACAGAAATCTGCGGGTTAGCTACACCAAATTTCTCCTCCAAAACAGCAGCTAAACCTTTGATTGTTTCTCCACCGCGTCCAATAACAATACCAGGGCGCATGGCGTAGATAACAACGTGGGTTCCCAAGGGAGTTTTGGACAGGTTTACGCCGCCGTATCCCGCGCGTTCAAGACGTTTTTGTAGGAACTCGTCGATTTCGGCGTTTTTGATGGCTTCGGATATGAAGCGTTTAACTATGGACATTATGCGGTTTCTCCTGAGTCGGGTTTTTCGGTGAGGACGATTTCGACGTGGGTTAGGGTGTCGTATTTTGGTGAGGCTCGTCCATGAGCGCGGGGCATGTAACGTTTGATTTTCATGCCCGGGTATGCGGCTGCATGGGTTATTTGTAGTCTGTCAATGTCTAGACCTTGATTTTCAGCGTTAGCCTCGGCGCTTTGCAGCAACTTTAGGGTCTGCTGAGAAGCTTTAATCGGGTATCGTCCAGCAAAAGCACGCACCAATCCTCCGCGGTGACCAGCCTTCTTACGGTAACGGCGGAAGGGCACGGCTTTCTTCTTCTCCATGACATCCCTAAGGTAATCCTTAGCTTTAGTCAATGTCATGCCCTTAATGGTCCTGCAAACTTCTCGGGCGTGTTTATGGGATACCCTAAGTTCTCGACCGCTTGCTTTCACGGTCTTTTCAGGGTCCAGTTCTTCGGTTATTATGGAGTATCCCCATTTTGGCAAATCGTATCTCTCCAACTGCGCAAAACAACAGCGTAAACGCCAATTATAAGGCTTTCCATAACCCGACAAAGTTTTAGATAAAATAAGCTACCTAATCGCAACTCAGAAAGACGAATCCGAGCGTGAAGTGTCCAAAAAAATGATGCAAACATAAACTATTATAGTTTTTCCACAAACCCCAACAACAAAAACCACAAAAAGCAAAACCAAAACTGCGGCGGGCAACAACAAACACGTTGCAAAAAAGACCAAAGATTGCTTCCAGAAAAAACAAAAGCCGCCAGCAACAAAACAAAGCATGATTTGCGTGCACAGAAGCGAAAGGTTAATTGGGGAGTGTGGTGATGTGGCTATTGTTTGCCGGTCAAAGGGCGCGGGTTCCACCTGATCCCGTTCCGAACTCAGAAGTTAAACCGTGTTCCGTTCCCATGTGTAGTGCGGTCTTCGGCCGCGTGAAAACGGGAAAGCTGGCAACACTTCATTCTTACCTCTTCTTGTGTTTCAAGGTTTTTTGTGCGATGTGTTTATGTTCCTGTTTTGGGGTTAGACGTATGCGAGGGCAACTGTATGAGTGAGAAGAAAGCCCAGATAACCATGATGCATGGTGCAGGCGGAACCGTCATGCACAACTTAGTTAAAGATTACATTGTCAAAGCGTTTGCGGGCATTGGCAACGCTGAGGTTCCTTTGGAAGCAATGGATGACTCCGCGGTAGTTGATGATATAGTCATTAAAAGTGACAGCCACGCGGTTAAACCCATATTTTTCCCAGGCGGCGACATCGGACGCATAGCCATATCAGGAACCGTCAATGACATAGCCGTACTGGGCGCTGAACCCCGCGCCTTAGCCTGCGGATTTGTCCTAGAAGAAGGCTTATCCATGGAGGATTTCCAAAAAATCCTAGACAGCATGCGCCAGACCTGCTTGGAAGCAAACGTGGGCATAGTTACAGGCGACACCAAAGTTGTAGAGAAAGGCGCTTTAGGCGGGTGCGTAATGAACGTTTCAGGCATCGGCAAAAGAACCCCCGCTTTAGAGCACAACATAGAAGTAGTCAAACAGTACAAGCCTGATTTTTCGGCGCGGTGGCTGCTGGATTCCAACCTAAAAGCAGGCGACAAAATCATTCTTTTGGGAACCATAGCTGACCACGGCTTAGCGGTTCTTTCAGCTCAGGAAGGACTCAAATTCGCAAGTGAAATCCTCTCAGACGTCAAACCCCTTAACCAAATGATACAGCGCATGCTTGCGGAAGTCGGCGGGGTCGTGGCTATGAAAGATGCCACCCGAGGCGGCTTAGCAGACGCACTGCATGAATGGACAGAAAAATCCAACGCAGGCATACTTGTACAGGAAAACCAAATCCCCATCCGAGAAGACGTACGCGTCGCGTGTGAAATGCTCGGACTTGACCCGCTTGAAGTAGGAAATGAAGGCAAAATAATCATAGGCGCCGTAGCCGAGAAAGCCCAAGAAATACAAAGTTTCCTAAGAAAAACACCTGAAGGCAAAGATGCCCAGATAATCGGCGAAGTCACAGAAGAATTTAGCGGCGTAGCCATGCAAACGGTCGTGGGCGGCAAACGCATAATCTCTAGACCTGTAGGCGACCCTGTCCCGCGCATTTGCTAAACCACAAAAGTAAAAATCATCAATTTTTTGGTTTTTATAAATGAGGCAAAGTGGGCACCGTTATATCGCTTGGCGTTTGTAGAAGGCGGTAGTCGTTAGCAGCAGGGTCAAAAGTAGACATCAGTATTAGGTGCGCCCAATGCCTCATTTCCCTCCTATTGGGAGGAGAACTATTCGGTGGATATGTTATAAGCTCTAGTTGGTAGGGTTACTACCGACAGTTGGCAAAAGGTTTTAAGCGTGAAGTTTGAAAGAGAGACAGAAAAATGGCGGGAAGGGTATTGTCTGAAACTGCAGGCGTTGAAGATGATATACAGACTCTGGTGCGGCTTGGGCTTAACGGAGTGCAAGCAAAAATCTATCTTGGACTGCTACGAACAGGCTTAGCCAAAGCACAAGAAATAGCCAAAGCCTCAGGCGTCGCCCGACCAGACGTCTACCGCACCCTAGCACAACTCCAAGAAATCGGCTTAGTAGAAAAAATGGTAACCACCCCCATAAAATTCAAGGCACTGCCGATAAACTATGGGTTGCAGATGCTTCTAAAACAACGCGAAAAAGAAAACACAGACATACAAAAAAAAGCCTCCCAACTAATAAAAAGCTACCAGAACACAGACGAAAACCTCGTACCCCAAACAAGCGACGCCCAATTCGTCCTAATCCCCAAAAAAGAAACCATCGTCCACACCGTACAAGAAATCGCCAAAAAAACACAAACCCACATGTACTTCATGACCCCCCTCAAAAAACTCTTACCCCTCATCATAAACCACCCCGACATATTCAGTGCAGCCACCAAAAGAGGCGTAAACGTCCAAATCCTAACCGAAAAACCCGAAGAAAAAACCGACCTCACCAAACCCACCCGAGAACTCAACAAACACCCAAACTTCGAACTCCGAATGATCCTAACCCCCCTAAACGTCGACTTCGGAATCTTTGACGACCAAAAAATCCTGCTCAGCACCGCAGCCAAAACCAACCCAACACAAGCCCCAGCCATATTCTCCAACAACCCCGACATCATCGAACTCGCCAAAAACTACTTCGAAATCGCCTGGATAACCGCCATAGAAACCAAACCCACACCCAAAAACTAAACCCAAAACCCAACAACCAACCCCCACCAAAGGTAAATAGATATTAAGGAAAAACCGCTTTCACTTTTCGATACCACACAAGCAGGGGTCTCCAAGCCAGGTCAACGGAGTAGGGCTTAGGACCCTATCGCGTAGGCGTTCGTGGGTTCGAATCCCACCCCCTGCACCATATATAAATAAACTACAGGGGGTTTGTTCTGGCGATGTTAAGCGGTTTTTTGTCATGTTAAAGCTTCCTTTTTCTAAAGATTTTAGCGTCTTGAAAATCGGTGACATATTCAAATCCTGCCTCTATTAGGCTGCAGACGTCTTTTTCGGTTTTAGCTACTTTAGAGATGTAGTCGGTTTCTCCTTGGAAGAGGGCTTCTTCGAGTTGGATGTATAGCAGCGTGTTTTTGATGTTTTTGTGGCCGAGCCTTTGCATGACGTAGTAGATGTCTTTGGTTTGATGGTAGAGTATGGTGCCTTTCCAGTGTCGGAAGGTGTGGAAGTGGATTTTCATCAGTCTTGGGTTGCTGAGCTTGCGGGCTAACCGTTTTCTTTGAATGCAGAATAGTGTTCCGAAGTGGTCAACTGGCATGGGTGCATGTGAAAAGATTCTTTCGCCGTAGATTTTAGGTATCTGCGTCAGCATTTCCAACATTTTATTGCTTAGGTGTACGACTCTTGGGTTACTGTTTTTTTCGGCTGTGATGTTTACGACTTTGCTTTCGAAATCTATGTCGTCCCATTTGAGCTGCCAAATTTCGCCGCATCGTGCGCCTGTTTCTTTGAGCATCTGCAGGAAAGTTGCCACGCGTTGGGTGCAGCCTGCGATGAGCTGGTCGATTTCGGTTTCTTTGGGAATGAAGGGCAGTTTGCGTATGCATTGGTATAGTGGGGCGTCCCATTTGCCGCCAGCCATTTTTAGGAATGAGCTGTAGGCGTCGACTGCGTTGTTTTTTCTGCCGTTGCTCCAGGTTTGTTTAGCTATGACTGCTTTGATTGTTTCGGGGTCGTAGAGGTCTGCGCCGCGTTTTACCATAACAAAGAGCAGTTTTGAGCGTCCAAGTATGGTTTGTTCGCTGTAGCCGCCTTTTTTCAACCACCAGATGTATTCAACGATTTTTCCTTTTACGTCAGGTTCGTTTCTCCGCAGAACTTCGGCTGTTTGAGGTTCTGCTGCCAAGTTTTTCGTCTCCATGACGCATATTTGGCTACCCTCTAGTATGCCCTCGAAGGTTTTTAATGACTTCGTATCAACGGTTGAAATATTTTCAATGGTTCGCTTTGCCTGCTGCAGGTCGTTTGGGTCTGAGAATCGCAGGCCACAGTCCCGGCAGATCCATCGTTGAATCTTTTGTCCATAAAAAATTCGGTTGCCATCCCGCCAAACTTTTTTGGAGTTGCATCGTGGGCATTGGGGGCTGACGTCGGCGGAGCCGTCTGCAGACTCCGACTTACATGAGTTTGAACCGGCTTTGGTGGTGCCAAATACGCAGTCTGGGGGTTGTGTCGCGTTTGGTGTAAGTTCAGCCATTCCCTCCCACTCTACCTAAACTACGATTCAATTTGTTCTAAGTCAGGAATGCCGAAAGCATTACACAGATTCTTTAGTGCCTGTAAAGCCTTAGCCTGTTTTTTCTGGTCGGAAATCACAAGAATTCTTGACTTTAGCAGTTCAAGCTCAATTTTAAGGTCCAGCTCTTCAATTAGTTGTAGTCTTTGTTCATGGTCGCTTAGCACAGTGTTGATTTTGTTTAGGATAGCGCCGATGTCTGCGATGATTTCTTGAATGGTTACTCGTTTGGGCTTCAACTATTTGTCACCTTGACCAACTCTCAGGCAGAACGTAAAAACTATCTATCGTCGCAACGAGATCATCTCGTTGTAGAGGGCGGCAACGAGACTATTCTTTTAAGGATACATCTTTAGCGCAGTTATCAACGCTTGGAGCTGGTCTTCTGGAGCCGTTAGAAGTAAAACATTCAGGTCTTTTTTTCTCAGTTCTATAGCCGCTCTTCCTCTTACGCTCAACTTGTAGAGGGGTGAGATAAAATGTGGTCTTGAATACCTAATGCCTTGAGTTTCCAGCCAATGCTGTTTATAGAGCGCTTTAACTCGTCTATCGACGTTTTGTTTTCCCTTGTGCCTAAACCCCTTGATGGCTCTAACTTCTTTGAATATGTCGTAACTCGCCAAAAGCTTCCCATCTGGATAGAGAATCAAAAATATTAGGAAATTAAGGCTGGCTTCTCTACCGCTAAAAACCTTAAGACATGTGCCTTTACCTCGCTTCCCCGCCATAGATGTCTACTCCCCAGACGGGAAGGAGGCAAAAACTGTGATGCCGCTGGCTGAAGGAAGTTTAGTTTAAAGAAGTATGGCAGCAAAAATATCATATTATCAAATACCTACATTGAGTGATTACCAAGCGGCTCACCTTAGTTGATTTCTAGACCGTTGAAATTAACCATAAAAGGCGAACTCCCTCGGAGGGAGTTTGATACTAGTGTAGAACAGTAATCCATTGCCAGCGAGTGTCTCTTTGAATCGTCAGAATTGTAGATTATATCACTGTTCAGGTCATTAGTTATGTTCCATACACTAATGAAAGGGCAACCAAGAAGAGACTAAAGGGAGAATTGAAGGGGCTTTGGGCAGTTCTTCGGCACATCGTTTTTTGGTGTCTCTTCTTGGCTGTCAAAGGTTTTTGTAACTAGCTTGAAGCATAAAAAGAGAACTCCCTCGGAATGAGGCATGTTTTTTACTTCTCTATCAGACCTTTTGACAAATAACAGGGTTGAGCGTTCCTTCCGTTCAATCTTCTCTTGGCGTTGGCTAATGGTAAAGAAAAAAGACGAACACAAGCTTAACTTAGAACTCAGGGTTGACTATCACTCTTCCCGCTTCTTTGCTCTTCTTTTTCCTGTTCTCTATTCTGTTGCTTTAGCTATTTTCTGTTTTGCTTACAAAATAATGCCTGGTCCGGAGTTTCTGATTTTAGGTTTTCTGGTTTACGCAGCGTACAACAAGAAAACTTGGGGTTTCTTGAAGGATTGGCTTCCATTCATTACTATTTTTGTCTCCTACGAAATCCTCTATAGCGTAGTTGGTATGACCGTTGCAAACCGTCTCAATTCAGGTCCACTTAATTTGGAGATGCAGTTATTTGGTCAAATTCCCAGTTTGCTTCTACAGCAAACTATCCGAATGCCTATTTTAGATTACACAGGCGCATTCTTCTATTCAGCTTATTTCTTTCTCCCAACAATATTTGCATTCGTTCTTTGGAAGAAAAGCCCTAAAAACTACTGGAAATACATGATTGCATTTGGCGTATGTACCTTCTCTGCGCTGATAACATTTCTTTTCTATCCCGTAGCTCCTCCATGGATTGCCATTCCAAACGTTACCCCAATCTTAACCACTTCAGTGGATGCTAGCTTAGGTCTTCCGGTTTACAAGTGGATTTTTAATTTCCTCAATCCAGACTTGTATGCTGCTTTTCCAAGTATGCACTCAGCTTTACCTTGGCTGGTTTTCCTCTTTGCCTTCAAGACTTGGAAATGGAAAGCTCTCCCGATGATAGTTTTTCCTGTTGGAACTTGGTTTAGCGCAGTTTACTTAGGTGAACACTATTTCGTTGACGTTTTAGGCGGAATTGCCTATGCTACCGTCGCTTTCATAGCTGTAAATACAATTTTGCCATTCCTGTCTTGCCGCTTGAACCTATTAAAAAAGCATATTCCCCAACTCTGAGAAAAAATTGGACGGGTGGGGCTAAGTTTTTTGATTATCCTTCTTATGAGTTGGAATCAATTAGATGTTGAAAAGGTCTGAGTGGCGTTTTCTATTGCTGTTTCGCTTATTTGTTTCTCAATAAGTCGATAGTTGCTTGCCATAGCTTGTGACAAACAATATGTTGTACCGTATCCGTCTTGAATTGTACGAACAAGATGGTTCTTTTGGAGAATTTCAAGATGATGGGTGATGGTTTTATAGCTAAGCTTAAGGCGCTTTGAAAGTTGATTAGCGTTTTGTGGTTCTTCTTTTAGGGTTCTGAGTATAATCGCTCTGCTTGGTCCGCCTCTATTGCCAGTTAAAAGTTTCCAAAAAGGAGGAAAAAGGGGGGTTGTCATGGAACGTTATGTCCACATCGTTGTAACGTATTGTTTGGAAGGCTGATAAAAAAACAGCCTGCCTTGACATCTTTTAGCTCTGACGTATGCATCGTTTTCATATCAGATTCCTAATTGAACTCTTTGCGCTTGAACATAATCAAGCCTACGACTGTCGTAACAATTAGGTAGACTGCCATGATTGCTAATCCTTCTGGAACAGTAGGATTGTAGGATGTCATTGTTGTGCTGCCAAAGTGGTTCACAGTTACATTAGGCGGATAGGGGTTTTGAAGTATAGTTGACATAATTGATCCGCCGTAACTTAGGCTAAACCATGGTTCTACAGGAATCATACCTGCAATTTGGCTGATGATACTAAATCCTAACATGAGAACAACAATGTCTACAATGAATGCGTTAGTGCTGCTCTTGAATAGTGAGCTTACAAAGAAGACGAATCCAACGATGGCTGCAAGGTAGAAGTAGGCAAACAGCACTGACAAACCAAATTCAGACGGAACAGCGTTATAGTACAGCCCAGTCAACGTTATAGACGCTGCAAATACGCCAAATGTGATGCATGCTGCTATGAAAGCGGACAACCACTTACCTATGTAAATCACTGACCTGCTAATAGGGTTTGGAACACTAAAGTATCCTGTTTTATTCTGGAACTCGCCAGATATGGCATCTCCGCCAAAGAAAACTACTGACAGCGTTATGAATATGGGCGAAAATGTTCCCCATAATCCAAAGATACCCTTGCCCACGAAATAAGCTAAAGCCACGCTCATTACAAGCGTTAAAGCCATCAGTATAAGAAAACGCCTTGACCTGATATAGTCAAGCAAGGTATACTTCATTATGACGCCTATCTGTGCGAATTTGGACGGAACTTTGTTAATACATCCAGATTTTGTTCTAATCATTTTATTTTCCTCCTTTTACTAGTTTGAGATAAGCCTCTTCAAGCGCTGATGATGCCGGTTTGAAGCTGACTAACCCAATTTTCAAAGCGAAAATATCGGCGAGAACTCGTTCCTGCACGTCAATTCCGCCCGCAAAATGAACCAACAGCGTATTCTCATCTTTTTCGTCAGCCGACTCTACGCCCGAAATTGAAGTGACCTTGCTCATTATTCCAGGTGTGATTGAGTGGCGTATGCCTACTTCGACGATGTTTTCTCCGTTAGATGCCTTTGCTGTTACGTTAGCAAGTGTGTCATGGACGATCAGTTTACCTTGATCAACCATTGCAACTTCATCGCAGACATCTGCGACTTCACTGAGAATGTGTGAGCTCATGAAAATCAGTCTTTGATGGTTTTTTAGGGACTTTATTATATCTCTGACTTCGCTCATTCCCCGTGGATCCAGCCCTGAGGTGGGTTCGTCTAGCAGAATTATACAAGGGTCGCTTAGAAGCGCTGAGGCTATGCATATTCTCTGTTTCATGCCCTTGGAGAACTTGTTGACTCTTTTGTCAATCCAGTCTTCCATTTTAACTTCTGAGATTGAATATTCTATTCTGCTCTGTTGCTCAGAACTTGGCACTCCTCGGATTTCAGCAATCATTTTTAGTGCTTCTCTTGCGGTTAGTGAGGAGTAGATTTCTGGGGTTTCAATTAATGCGCCGACAGATGCGAGTGCTTTCTCTTTCTGTTTGTGCACGTCAACTCCGTTTATGAGAGCTTTTCCCGAAGAAGGCGTGATTAGGTCGGTAAACATTTTGAGGGTTGTTGTTTTTCCCGCGCCGTTAGGGCCAAGAAAACCGACGCATTTTGCGCCTTCCGCTTTGAGATTTAGGTTTGAAACAGCAGTAAAAGAACCGTACTGTTTCGATAGGTTTACTGCTTCAATTGATGGCATTTTGATTCACCTTTATCTCAGTCCATTAGCGGAGACACTTAAAAGGCGGACTCATTCCGAGGGAGTAATTAAGAAACAACGGAAAAAAAGATAGTTTAAGTTTTTATGCCTAATCTTGGGAATTTGAGTTGCCCCACATACTTCATTATCCACTGCACAAAGTCGTCGTATGCTTGAGCGCCTTCTTTTGTTAAAACGACCAAGCCGTTTTCGTCAATTGTGATGAAGCCCTTCTCAGACATCCAGCCTAAATACTTAATCAGTTTATCATATGCTAGACCCGTTGTAGTGGCGAGGGCTGTTTTATTCATCCTGTTTTTCTCTTTCAGCGCCTTGATTATTCGGGCGATGACGTAGAGGTCAGGTTTAGAACTCGGCTCTCCTGAGTTCATTGCTAAACCACCGTAACTCCCAAAGAAGATTATCTAATGCCCTAATCTGATTATAACGCCTCGAAAGGTCGTTTCTTAGCAGTAAGAAGACTACCAGCAGCGAAACTAGGCCTAACAAAGGACCACCGATTACATCTATTCGGTGAAATAGGGTAAATGTGATAAAATTCTCTGCTATACCTATCGCAAAGAATGTTATTACCCAGTAGGCGACAGCTTTAAGCAACCCATATACGGCATAGCTTAGTCGTCCTCTCGAAATTTTGTCAAATGTTTCGTCCCAATCCAAATCCAGCAAGATTTCTAGTGCTGAGGGAAAGCCCTGAGAGAGCGCTTCTTTCCAGTCACCTGTTCGGACTGAATCGACATTTTTTCTAACTACCAATACGCCTATTGCAACGCCCGTAATGGGGATAAAAAGTGACAGAACAGATATTATGATGATGTGAGGTTTGTCAAGGGGTATAGCTAAGTTTAGGAAGCCTATTGACGCGCCTACTGCTAGGAAAACTATGATCGAACTGATAACAATCAGGGCGAATTTCTTTAGAGAACTGGAGAGCGCGTTGTATTTTTTGACTTGGTCAAGAGTTTCCATTAACTCAGAGACTTTCGAAACTACGCTTTCCTCTGTTAATCCTGAGTTGGTTCCAACTTTTTTCTCTGACATGTTATTACCGCCTAAACTCGTAATGAAGGCTTAAGAGTCAAAACATTTACGTTGACTCCAAGTGAATATAAACTAAACTCCCCCTGAATGAGTTGACAGTGGAAATCTATCTATTGGTTAGGTCCTTTGCTTATTTTGTATTTGGAAGGTTCTTGCTTCCTCAATATGCTTTATATAAGAGCGTTGGTGGCGTATAGCCGTTTGGTTGATTGTGCAGCGAGTAATGTCGAGGTTTCATACTGAAGAAGCCAAGGGCGGCAAATATCCATGCAATCAATATCAGCAGTAATCCGACTAATAGTATGGAGAATACGGAACCCCACCAGAGCAAAGTGCCTGCAGTTTTAAACAATGTGTCTCCAGACTTCTCAGCAAGTGCATTGAATGTTTTCCTCAGATAAGTTGTAGCAAGCACGAAGAACACAAAACCCGTTATGAGACCTCCGATAAGAATGATTAATCCAATTTCAAAGCCTATGGTGAACTCGAAGGTTGCTCCTGCAAATAGACCTGCGGAGGCAAAACTAACCAGCATTGCTGCAATGGCTGCTCCAACTGCAATTAAAGCGACTGAATAGTATTTGAGGCCCATCCGAGTATTTTTGTGGATGCCTTCGTCTTGATAATAGTTTGAGAATTCTTTTGTTGCTTGAAGGAGTAGAACTATGCCTATTACGCCTAAGCCCCAGCCGACGAATGGAATTAAGCCGAGCAAAAGCAATATTGTAGCTTCGATTGCCACGGTTTTGCTGCATTGAAAGTTAACGTTTATTCTCCTCTACCCCCTTTTCGATTAACCAGAGTTTAGGCGTCTAGCATCAGGTGGATTTTAAGCACTTATAAACTGAACTCCCTCCGAATGAGTCAGCTTTTTACCTCTTTACCAGATTTTTGGCAAGGTATTCGATTTAAAAAATTGAAGCGAGAGATGTAATACGGCTACCCTTTCAGAAACTCTTCAGCAAATACTCAATACAAATGCTGCTAACGCTGAAATCTTAGCGTCCATTATCCTATTCGTTACTATTGCTGTTGTAGGATGGGGCACTTACCTTGTTTTTAGCAGGTACTTTTCTAGATGGGCAAAGAAGACTGAGACCACAATAGACGATGACATACTCGTCGCCGTGAGAACAATAATAGTAATAATGATAGTGATACTGGGAATAGAGTATGCCCTCCAACCGCTATCATTCTTACAACCATACAGGGATACCTTAAACGAATTGTTCACGGTACTCCAAATCTTACTAGGCGCATTTGCCTTAACCAGAGTCTCAAACATACTAGCGGACTGGTATGCTGACCGAAATAAACTCATAGCTGGGAAAAGCAGCAAGCATATTTTGTTTATTCTCAAAAAAGCTGTTCAAGCAGTGATTTTCATCTTTGCTTTTCTTATCATACTATCTGTCTTCAACATTGACCTCAGCGGCGCAATCGTGGGCTTGGGCGTCGGAGGCATCGCCATCGCGTTTGCCCTACAAACGGTACTAAGTGAGTTCTTCAGCACTTTCTCCATTTATTTTGACCGCCCCTTTGAGATTGGAGACTTTATCGTGGTAGGCGATTATAGTGGTACTGTAAAAAACATCGGCATCCGGTCAACCAGGCTCCAACTCCTACAAGGTGAAGAACTCGTTATATCTAACAAGGAGCTAACGGAGCATAGCGTACGGAACTTTAGGAAGCTAGAGAAGAGGCGTGTAACCTTCAACTTGGGCGTGACATATGACACGTCATCGGAGAAACTGCGAAAAATCCCGCTTATCATAAAAGAAATCTTCGACAAGATTGAGTTCGCCGAATTAGATAGGGTTAACTTTACCGAGTTCGCCGATTACAGTCTAAAGTATCTTGTTATCTATTATGTGAACTCATCTGATTACGGCACATACTTGGATACGCAGGAGAAAATAAACTTGGCAATTAAGGAAGCGTTTGAATGTGAAGGAATAGAAATGGCATTCCCAACAAGCACAGTCTACATCAACAAGTCAGTTGATTTCAAGCCAAATTAACTATTGACTAAAGAAACTTGCGTGTTATTTGTCGTCAAATGTTAACGTTAAAATTGTTAAGAAAAGGCTTAGGCATCAGGATATTTCAAAGTTAATCTTTAGCGGATATAAATTGAACTCCCTCGGAATGAGGTACAAACAAAAATACGAAATAATACCAGTCTATGCAGTGGTTGCCCGCTTGAAGAGGGGCATGCCAAAAATCTAAATGCGGTAAACTCTAATGATTAGAGGGGTTAAACTTGCTCAAAACTAACGCTATTGTGTCTGGTTCTTTAGCATTAAAATTGACGGGTGTTTCTAAACGCTACAGTGATGTGACAGCAGTAAATAGTCTTACCTTAGAGGTAAGAAAAGGTGAAGTTATCGGTCTTTTAGGCCCCAACGGTTCAGGCAAATCAACGCTCATTAAAATGATGCTGGGCTTAGTCAAGCCTGACAGCGGAACCATAAACGTTTTAGACCTTCCCCTGCAGCAGAATTCTATCGGAGTAAAAAAGAGAGTGGGCTACGTGCCTGAAGATGCTGGCGCTTACGAGTTTTTGACTGGGCTTGAGTTCCTTGACTTTGCTGGCGACGTTTTTGGGATGGATTTGGGGGAGAAGAAAAAACGGATCGAAGAGTTCCTCAAGGCGCTGAGTTTAGAGGGCAGGGAAGGTGACATGATAAGTGGTTATTCGGAGGGTATGAAAAAGAAAATTCTAATTATATCAGCGCTCATGCACAAACCCGAACTGCTGCTCTTAGATGAACCGCTAAATACTCTTGATCCAAAGTCAGCTAAAATCGTCAAGGACCTGCTGCACCAATTAGCCCAGCAGAATGTAACCACCGTTATATCGACTCATGTGTTGGAGATTGCCCAAGCTATATGCAGCCGCATAGCCATAATGTATGAAGGAAAGTTAATTGCAGTTGGGACGATGGATGAGTTGAGGCAGCAGGCAAAAATGCCCAATTCAGCCTTAGAAGACATTTTCCTCAAGCTTACTGGAACAGATGATGTCCAACCCATTGTTGAGGCACTCTCGAAATGAACTGGAAAACCGTCCTACTGCTTATAAGTGTAAATCGGAAAGCTAAACGAACAATTCAAGAATCCAAGCTTAGAAGATACCAAGAGAACAAACTATTCACCTACGGCATGTATTTGCTGGCTTGTTTGATAGGCATAATAGCGGGAGGATTAATCGGCAACTTTTACTCAGCATCCAGCCAGACAATGCAAAGCGCTGTTTTAGATGGCGCAAAATACTTCTTAGTAACTATCCCGACCATTGTTCTGCTCTACGGAGTAGTCTTTACTCAGATAAATCAGGTACAACGCATGGGCGCTAAAGTTTCAGTTCAGCCCATGTACTGGTTTCCCATCTCTTGGAAAGAACACACCTTAGCATCCATAATATCGAGCCTGCTTGGCTTACCCTTAGCAATCACAATTTTAATCAGTTCAGCCGTTTTGACGGTGTCTGTTTTTATGGGGATAATCCCCATTGCAATCCTCACCGTATTGGCATTATCGGCAAGCCTGCTCTTAGCCAGCGCAACAACCGAGGTCTTCAAAACCCTACAGCTCAGGCTACTTGGCGCAGTAACAAAGGGTGCTGGAAGAAGCGCCATCTGGCTAAGACTCGCCTTCTCCATAGGCGCAATGATTGTATTTTATGCGGTTTACTATTCGATCATTAATCAAGTAACGCCTACGCTTCTCTTTGAAGCCGTAGCTGGCGGGCAAAGGATGCTTTGGTTTATTCCTTATGTGTGGCCGGGCATGGCGCTCTCTGCATTCGCCAGCAACCTCTGGATGGAAGCGTTTCTCTTCTCTTTGGCAAGTCTTGGTTTCATAGCCGCTATCTTCTATGTGGCAACATACGTTAACACTCGATTTGGACTGTATCAGTTACCCACAATTAGGCTATCAAGCGGCGTCTATATGCCCAAGCAGAGCTTGTTTGCAAAGCTAGGTTTCTCCACTGTTGAGGCAGCACTTATGAAAAAAGAGTTTAAAACGGTTACTAGACGCCATGAGTTAAGTTTTATCTTTATTTTTCCCATAAGTATGCTTATGCTTGTTTTTTTTAATGTTCTGAGGGCGCCTCAAACAAGTCCTGTACCAATGGGCGGTTACTCATTTTTGTTTGTTCTAATAACGTTAATTCCAGGGCTTATGATGCTTCCTCTTTTGGGAACATTGCTGACAACTTTGGAGGGCAATAGTATTTGGTATTTGTTTTCGTCGCCTATTTCTGCCAAGTCGATTGCTAAAGCAAAAATTTTCTTCCTATCATTCTTTGCCCTATCGATTACTTTGATTTGTTCAGTAATTGGCGGTATTGTGTTTAGACCACCGGCGCTGGTTATAGCCGTGACTTTGCTTGAAGCGGTGTTCTTGATTTTTTCTCTATCTGCTATTTCAGTTGCCATCGGAATCAAAGCGGCTGAACCAAGAGGTATCTTTGGCGTTAGCAAGATGGTTAAGCCAAAGTGGGCTCTACTTGGATTTATCCTCTGTGTTGCCATCGGTGCAGCTATTATTGCCCCGATTATTCCCTATGCCTTGAGCATTTTTGCTGTTTCATTTCTCCCAACCATACTGCAGCTTCCAGAATACTATGTTTATCTTGCATTACTGTTAAGCGGCGTAATCGCAGTTTCTATGACGTACATCTTTCGGGGGGTTGCAGTGGATAATGCTGAACAGTTGCTTGCTGACCCCGACGCTATTTAAGAGCATATCATGCGAGGCTTATCAGCGCAACTCGATAAGGTTCTGATTCCTTTTTAGTCGCACTCCCTCAGAGGGAGCAACTCTTTAATTTCTAAGTAGATAACAAGCCTGTGGGTGTTATGATGTTGTGGACAGGTAAGTTATCTTTGGTTATTCTATGCTTAATTTTGCCTGTCTTGATAATACCACTCATCAGCATTCTCTTATTTCCCGAAGCATCTTTAACTACATCCATTCTCGTCGGCGTCGTTTTTTCTCTGTTTGTCGCCATTGGACTGCGACTTATACAAGGGGCAAAAGCTATTGGAGCACGCTTCATTATCGCCGTAATAATTATCGCTGTTTTGTTTGGTTTATTAGCGGGAGTTCTCCTCAAACTCTTAAGTTGAGTTACTCGATAGGGGCAGAACGCTTGCCTAAAGAGGCTGTGCTTCTGGAGTTTAAGCATGTAAACGGTTCTGGCTGACTAACTATTGTCTCAGGAGCGATTAGTTTAGAAGAAGAAAAACGGCTAAATTCCTACGGAAACTGTTGTTCTTCTTTCCAAATACCGATCATCTATTAAATTGATGGAAGAAGAAGACAAAGCCGCACACACATACTTGTCTTCTTCTTTCAATTAATTCCAGCACTTAACAAAAGAACAACAACAAGCCATTTTTCCAACTGTTGTTGTTCTTCTGTTTTCATTTCTTTTAGGGCGTAGTGGCGATTGTAACGGTTGGGACTTACTACTTCTTAATTGGAGCCATTTCATATTATTAAAATATTTAAATAGGTTTTTAATTATATGAAATTACCATGAGACATTTGGACCCAGAATACGCTTTCAGTCATGCAGAGTTGCAGTTGCTTAGAGAAATCGCTAATAGAAAGCAGTCTCTGCCGCAAATCAGGCGGTCACTTTCAATTAAGCCATCTCTTCTTTCTCACAATTTAAACAAGCTGAAGCGTAAAGGGCTAGTCCAAACAACCGAGCAAGGAAATAGGAAATACGCATGCTTCAATGAGGCAAAACATGCTTCTCTGCTTAGAGATTTACTGGTTGCTTATGATTATGTGGATTGGGAAAACGTCCTGTCTGGAAAAGCAATCGAAATCCTCTTCCAAGCACTCACTGACAAAGAGAGCAAATTGTCGGGTTTTTCAGGTGCTACGCTTTGGCGCTATCTCAAAGAACTAAAAGCAAGAGGCATAATCACCCAAACCCAAAAAAGCTACCAAATTAACCCGCAATTCCCAGTCCTTATAGAATTCCTAAAGGAATACCAACAGTATTTTGCCAACAAAATTTCCAAAACCCTCTCAGAAAACGCGGTAATTCTATGGCAGCACGGCATGGACTTTCTAGTCAGAGCGCCCAAAACTGCAAAGCTGCCCTCAGACAATTTCTACAAAACTGTGACGTCCATTTTTGTCCAGTATGGTCTTCCGCTTTTCTCTGACTTTGACATTTACTTTTACTCAACAAGCAAGAAGGCAATCAAGCCTGAAGATGCTATACTGCACACGCTCCTTGTGGAGCCGGGCAATGTGCGATACATAACTTACGCTCTTTTGCTGTTTAAAAAAACCGAAAAGCAAATTGACAAAACATACCTGCTGCAGGAAGCGGAAAGGTTGGGGCTTAAGACGCAGGTAATGGGTATGTTGCAATTTTTAGAAACGCATGAGCCGCAAGAGGGGCAACAGTTGCCAATGTGGGGCGAATTTGTTGAAAAAGCAAGCGGCTATGGAGTGTCTGTTGATTGACTCAAAGGCGCTCTTTTGATAAGAACTATCTCAAACAAGAATTTGATAAGCTAAACAAGACAATAGCACAGTCTCTTGAACTTTTTCTGATGGTGGCGGCGCCATGGCGTTCTTTGGATTAAAAGCCGCGACAAAAGACATAGACATAATCCTCACCGGCAAAGACGCGCTAAACAGCCTGCAAACAGCCCTCAAAGTCACAGGTTACCATGAACCAAACCCTGTTCAAATCACCAGAGCGTACAATAAAATGCAAACCAGCGCCATACTGGAAAACCAAGACGGCTTCAGATGGGACCTCTTCCTAAACAAAGTCTGCAACGCACTAACACTGTCCAGCAACATGAAAAGCAGGGCACCCCCACTCTACAAAGGCAGCCGCCTAAAAGTCTTTTTAGCCTCAAAAGAAGACCTCTTTCTCTTCAAAGGAATCACCGCGCGCGAAGCCGACCTGGATGACCTGCGAATTCTCGCTCAATCTGGACTTAGCTGGGAAATCGTGAGCCAAGAATGCAAAAGCCAATCTCAAGTTTCGGGCGTTTGCTGGGAAGATGCGCTTTACCAAAACCTGCTGGATCTTAAAGTAAAGTACAGCATCCAAGCTCCAATTGAAAAAGCCCTGAGGCAGACAGCTGAACAGAAAATAATTGAAAAAACCTTGCTAAGGCAAATCCAGAAAGGAAATCGCACCATCAAAAGCATAGCAGCAGAAATCAAGGAACCACCAAACTTCATCCAAGACGAGCTTAAGCGGTTAGCAGATAAAGGGCTAATTACAATCGATAAAACAAGCAAGCCACACAGGTTCTTTTTAGAAAGGAAAACAGCTTGAAGAACACCGTTTACACAATAAAAACGAAACAAGCTGAGCTACAGGAAACCATAACAAGATTGTCGGTCTGCCGGTCATAACAAGGCTTTAATACTGATTTCAAGAAAACAGTTTACAATGAAGCTGACTGAAAGAGAACTGAAAATTCTGCAACTTAAACAGAAAGGCTTAAGCGACTATAGGATAGCCCGCAGAATGCACACGGACCCGCCAAACGTGACTCGTTCACGAAAAAACGCCCATAAAAAAATACTTGAAGCGGTAGCATCCTTGGAGTGGGCGACAAGAACAGGATTAGAAATTCCGTTAACTAATAGAACAGATAGTTCTTACAGCTATTTCTTATAAAAAACAGTTAAAAAAGGAACGGCTACTGTGCTTAACTCGGCATTGTGTAGTTAGCAAGTCCGAGAATGCTTCCAGCGCCTCTGGAGTGTAAATGGTAGGTTGCAGCTCATGTTTGTGTGCATAAGAACCTAGAAATACAAAACGAAGCAACATGCTCCCGAAAACGCTTACAATCCTTACAGCCAACGCCATCCTGAGACATACCTAAATCGCCAACAGAACAATTCTACAACTACGCATTAATGCCTTGAGAGCCTAAACACGATATTATCGCAAACAAGACATTTGCCTGTATCCCAAATATACGGGGCTATGCGATAGAGCTGATGTCTAGATGACATCGAGGCACCATGTAGCTGAAGAGGCGCGTACAAGCAGAGATTCAGAACCATTTATTTTTTGCTATTTTACTCTTTGATGTATCGTAATTGAATCCTGATGTTGAATACAAAAAAATAGTTTATTGTTTGCCTCACAAAAGAGACTTTTGATCAGCGTACTCACTGGTTTTCCTGTTCCGTATGGCGTACCAAATGTGAGGCAAAAGTTCGGGTTAACAGCGATTTTCTTTTGTGGACAACAGCTACAGGTTATATTGACGGAAATCTTCGCCTCAAATAGCCCTGTACAAAGTCGTGGTCATTTGCTAATTCAGTGCTTTTCACAATTTGACCCTCAAGCCTATCTAATGCAATCTTAAACGTCTGTTCGACACCATATCCTTCGCCTGAACTGAAAAACGCACCCTTCTTTGTTCTAAATTGTAGTCGGCAGTGAATTAACTGATCACCCTTGAAGTTAGTGCCATGCGTCTTCATGTAAACAAATAATGTGCCCGCCTCTAAGGTTCCTCCGTATCGGTGGGTGAAAGAGTCGAAGTCATCCATAACTGCGCCTCGCTGGATTTCGTCAATTTCCACGCCTTTTACTGAAAACTCCACGGTAAGCCTTTCCACTGGTTTTTCCATCTGCGCGAGCGGCTCAAGAAAGTCACGTTTAGTTATGATGCCAACAGGTCTTCCCTTGCTAACGATCACCAAAGAGGAAATGTTGAATTTGTGCATCTGCTCCTCAGCATCTCGCAACTTGGATTCAGGCAACACAGTGACTACAGGCTGAACCATAATGCCCGTCGCAGGAATACTTAGAGCAGAAACTTTCTGGCCTACTCTTTCGCCAAATCTTTGCACATGTCTAGGCTGAAAGATATTGTCAATAATGTCGGATAGGCTCACCATTCCCACGAGTTTTCCCTCTTTGACTATGGGAACATGCGAGATTCCCTCGCTTCTTAAAAGGCTTAACACTGCCCCTAATGATTCGTCTTCTTCGATGACAAACGGCTTCTTTGACATTATTTCTTCAACATGCGTGTTGCCCCATTGATCCATTATAGCGCTATGAATAACATCCTCGTCGGTTACAAAACCTACGAGCTTATTTTCACTGTAGACTGGAAGTTGCCTGATTTCGCTCTGGATCATTAACTTAGCGACCTTGCTAAGAGTATCCTGTAGAGTAACGGCAGGCGCTGACTGCGTCAAAGTTTTAACTTTGGTTCCAGACGCATCTAAACTGGATCGTTTTATTGATTTTTGGGAAATAACGCCTTTGTAACTGCCTTTATCATCGAAGACTGCTAAAACAGGCGGCATCCCTTCTTTGAAACGTGATAAACAAGAAGAAAGCGTATCATTTTCCTGTACTTGTATGAAACCCTTTGAAAAAACATCTTCCACAATTTTAACCATAAAAACACTTCAGCACTGTTATTTATTATCCTTGAGTAATTTAAGCTTAAGAGACTTAGGGCACACTCTTACATTAGTTTCTTAACAAAATTAAAGGGAGAAAATTATTCTCCGCCCATGCCACCAGGCATTCCGCCGGGGCCGCCTCTGGGGGATTTAGCTGTTATAATGTCGTCTACGCGTAGGATCATAGCTGCTGATTCCGCTGCTGATTTGATGGCTTGCTCTTTGACGACTATGGGTTCGATGACGCCGTTATCGATGCTGTTTTGGAGTTTGCCAGTGAATATGTTGATGCCCATGTATTTGCCGTCTTCTTTGTCATGTACTTGACGTAGCTCTATGAGTGTGTCAATTGATTCTAAGCCGCCGTTCTCTGCAAGCGTGCGTGGAATGACTTCGACTGCGTCAGCAAAGGCTTCCACGGCGAGTTGTTGTCTTCCGCCAATTTTGGTTGAGTAATTGCGTAGTTCTTTGGCGATTTCGATTTCGATGGCTCCGCCGCCAGCGACTATTTTGTTATTTTCCGTTACGTCTGAAATTACGGATAACGCGTCAGTTATGACTCTTTCAGCTTCATCAACCATTCGCTCAAGCCCTGCACGTATTAGAATGGCTACTGAGTGAGGGTCTTTGCATTTTTCGACGAAAATCATTTTGTCATCGCCAATCTTGCGTTCTTCCACTAAACCCGCAAAACCCAAATCTGCCGCCTTTAAATCATTCAAATTAGAGCTCACTCGCCCTCCTGTAGCTCTCGCGAGTTTTTCCATGTCGGATTCTTTTACTCGACGTGCTGCCATGATGCCTTCTTTAGAGAGAAAGTGTTGTACCATGTCGTCGATACCTTTTTGGCAGAACACAATGTTTGCGCCTGAAGCTTTAATCTTGGTCACCATCTCTTTTAGTGTGCTATCCTCTTGGTCTAAGAAAGCTTTCATCTGGTTTGGTTCATGGATGCGTATTTCCGCAGTTATTTCGGTTTTTTCAATTTCTAACGCAATGTCTAAAAGGGCAATTTTTGCGTTCTCTATCTTTTTGGGCATTCCCGAATTAATGACTTCTTTGTCCACGATTATGCCTCTGACGAGTTGTGTCTCGATGAGGCTTTTTCCTGTCTTTTTCACCAGTTGTATGTTATCTATGTCGGCTATCGTCTGGTCTGCGGCCTTCTGGGTTACTTGTTTTACCGCTTCTAGGGCTATTTCTGCAAAGTGCTCTTTAGCACCACCCACAGCTTTGCTGCCCATAGCGGTCAAAGCGACTTTCAGCATCATTTTTTGATTCTCTACGTCAATGGGCACCGCGTTTTTTGCAATTATCTCGATTGCTTTCTGTGCTGCTTTACGGTATCCTGCGACAAGTATCATTGGGTGGACGTTTTGGTCTAGGAGTTGTTCGGCTTTTTTGAGCAGTTCACTGGCTAACACTACGACGGTTGTTGTTCCGTCGCCGACCATGTCGTCTTGGGTTTTGGCGATTTCAATCATCATTTTTGCCGCTGGGTGCTCCACGTCCATTTCCTTGAGAATTGTGGCGCCGTCGTTGGTTATGGTGATGTCGCCTAAGCTGTCGATAAGCATTTTATCCATGCCCCGTGGGCCCAGAGTAGTTTTAAGCACTTCACCGATGACTTGGGCGGCCATAATGTTGTTTCGTTGGGCTTCTTTGCCCCTACTTCTGGTGGTTCCTTCCTTTAGGATGAGGACCGGTTGACCACTTTGGGTTTGTGTTAAATATGCCATATTATTCTATCCTCAATATTATGTTCAAATAATATTCTTTAGCATCGTCAGCGTTTTAGGAATTCACGGGGCTCTCCCATATCTATGAGTCATGCCGAAGAAGACGGGTTTGACCTGCAAGAGACTGAAGGCTTGATACTTTCAACTGTTAAAGAACCGCTGACTTTGTAAGTTATATATTGTCATACAGGGATTTAAACACGTTTAGAGAACAAGCGAGTACTAAGGTATTCACCATTATTGCTCTATTGTTAATACTTAACTATTTGTGCCTCAATTCCATATGTATTACTCGAAAAGAACTTGCGAAAAGACTGAAGCGTTTCAGTAACATTAAGTAATAGTGTGCTGTTTAGCGTAAGCATAGGCAATTAGGAAATAAGGGCGCCGCCATAGAAGAAGCTTAATGTTTTATGGCAGCACCAATTTTCAGAGTTGAAAGGGATTAACTTGACAAAAACTGATGATATTTTATTGGAGTTGAATAGAACAGTCGCTAGGTATCTGCTGGGAGTTCGCCCGTTTCAATACAAGAAAAAGACATATCATTTAATCGACAATTACGTTGCAGTACCTTACATGAAGTGTGATGTGTGTGGGACTTATCCGACATACGAGGTTTCCGTTATTGAAAGCAAAGAGGGCACGACGCTACGCGTGGGAAACGATTGTATTGATAATTTGACAGGACAAAACGTTTCAGAATGGTTTAAAAGTTTCAGAAAAAAACGCGAAAGCATCATGGCAAACAGAAAATACACTGACCAGCTACCACGAGGACAGGAACAAATAGCGGTTGCTACCTGAGCATAAGCGCCACGCGCCACAACTTAAGAGTTGGGCACAATAGACGTTTATTTAAAGCGCTGTTAAATCTTGGGCAGTCAATTTTTGTATACTAACCATTCAAAAATTAAATGTTTACTCGAAAGGCCCAATTCATGTAAGCGCTAATATCTCTCGAAAGCACCAGTGAAGGCTCAACGTAACAGTGAAGGCTACACTTTTGGCAGTGACCTATTTTTTTCCAATCAAAACCTGAAACGGCATCTTTAACGCCTTTTTTAAAGACCGAGACACTGCTCGCGTAGTCGTTGTGGACATAGCAAGGCAAAACCAAGTTTCCATGGGGGTCAATATTTATCATTGCCCAAGGCTTGCATTGCCAGTTTTTCTCTTTAGCCAGAACTTTTAGATAACCAATTGAGTTAACAATGGGATAACCTTGCTGCTTCATTTCAATAAGCCTACGCGCCATTTTCGGTACCTTATCAATAGCAGCGGAGGATGCATTAGCATTGCAGTATTCATGTGCGACGGCTACGGAGATTTTTGTGCCCAACGTTCGCGCTAACTCCACCAAACTTTCCGTTTCACCGATGTTCTCCGCCATCACAGTGGTGTTGATGGTTACTGAAACTTTTTCTTTCGCCGCCTCTATGCCTTGCACTGCTTTTCTAAAGCTTCCACTGACCCCTCGGATAGCATCATGAGTTTTCTCCAACCCATCCAAGGAAACATAGACGACACCATTAATGTACTTGGCTACCTCGCCTATTTTGGCTTCAAGCAGCGTACCATTGGTTATCAAACTTGTATGCAAAGGCAGAGACCGGGAAAAAGCAAGAATATCCACCAAATCACGCCTAAGCAACGGTTCCCCACCTTCAAATGCTACTCCAACGGCGCCTGAATTGTATATCTGTTTCAGAATGGCTTTCGTTTGCGGTAAGCTTGGATCGGGGCTGGGTCTTTTCCAGAAAGGGCACATTTTGCAGCGAAGGTTGCAATTGTAAGTAAGCTTGTGCCCACAAAAGAAAGGAACCTTCGCACCAAGCATGTTTGAGATTAAGACACGGTAAACTCGAATTCCTAGCCAGAGGGGTTCTACATATTGGCGAATGGTTTTTTCTCCTACAGGATAATTAGAAATCCACCTACAGCTCCCACGGTAAATGAAAGGGTGCATTAATTCTTTAGTTCTCTGTCTTCACTGTAGTTTCGGTCCTCATGAACTTCTTCTTCTGCCGCATCTTGTCTTTCTTGTTCACGCACGCTTTCAGCTTCTCCTTTGGCTTTTGCTCTATCTTCGGCTTGACCTTTTGGCGGATAAACAGTATCCAACCAAACTTCAAACTGCACCTTATAATCAGCACTGGAAAAAGCCCAATCACATAATCCACTGATGACCTTGCCAATATCAATGTCGTGTTCGTCTGAAAGACTCTTCAAAAATTCTTCCCACTTTGCAGGTAAAGTAATTGAGAAACTATCCATAAAATGAAATCTCCACACTCTTATTAGTGCTAACGTGTATTTAAGTATCAAACGCACTTGAAGCGTTCAATTGCCGCCAAGCAGTAGACGAATAAAAGTGACCATGGATTAGGTCCGAGAAGGCATTTTGCCCTTGATGCCATTTACTAATCCTCTACTTACTTGAAGAATTTAGTTGCTCTTACAGAAGTCTGCGACCCGGAGACTGAGGGATTAATTTCATAAAACATGTTCTTGAAGAAATTAGTGGCTTCATCATTACAGACGTTGAAATCGTTAGTTCTCATGGAAAGTGCACAATGGTTCTGAGCGTTTTTCTCGATAAAATTAAGCAGTTCTCTACCATGGCCTTTACGTTTTTCCAAGCAAGCAGTATGTATATCTTCTAAATTACTGTAGAGTATGGTCCTAGCCCAAGACACCGTTTTTCCATCAACAAAAAGCGTATACAATATTTCATCGTCTACTTCGCTTTCCTGCTGAGTTTCAACAATTTCCACTTTGGCAATTCTGTCCATCATTTGAGCCTTCTCAGAATATAGTTCACCTTTTTTTGTTAACCTGAAAATCAGGGTGTCGAGACCAAAAAGGTAAGCTTACCAATAAAATAAGTGGTGTCATATTTATTCGCATTCCACTCTCATAATGCATTGCACTGTGTAACCCGGATTCGCAAATCTTTTTTCCTTTCAAGCAAATCAGTAACCTCGTCAAATTCACAGGTGTAATCCTTATGCTCCTTAACCAATCTTTTTAGTCTACATTGGCTAAAGTAACCCTCGTATAATCCAAACAACAGTATCCCCAAGAAGCCTAAGATAAGAAAATCAGAGAACGCTTCCGCTCCACTCGTATAAACTGCGAGTAGTATAGGGAGCAAGATTCCAATAGCACTTAGGTAGGATGAAATTGCGCCTATAAGTGCTCCCATAACATCTATTTTGTTATCGTTGATGCTCTTAGCAAGGCTGGCTTTTCGTTCCCAAAGCGTTGCGGTATCATTTGATTCCACTGCACTGAACAAATTGTCAAAAGCTTCGACCGACATATTGCCTGTTCTGTTGAGAAACGCATGGTTCATTTTCTGGTGATACGACTCTCGACTTTCTATATACTTCTCTTTAAGAGCGGTATTATCAATGTAGGGCGTTTTTCGAACAACAGCCAATGCATACTTTGTGTTTTCAAGAAAGCTCTTTCCTGATACTTGGTCATTGAGCGTCAGGTTGAAGCGTGTTTGTTTTTGACTTTTGATTATTTGCTTAGAGTTTTCGATTCTTTTTCACATAACTAAATGGATCTACCTTTGTTCCTTTTGCAGTCGCAGTCTTGTTGCAATCTCTTGTGAGATTCTTTCGAATCCTACTGCTAACTCTGTGCTGTCAACTTCATCTATGGGATAGAATTTGCCGTCTTGGTCTATGAATACAAGCTCTAATTTTTTATTAGCCATGTCTTTCAACTCTTGGTGTAAATTGCATACTGCACAGGTTCTAAACCGGGGGGACCACGACTACTTGGTTCCTTACGCAATCTTACCATGCGTTGAGGCTAGTCGGCTTCCCCTAATACCTTCCTTCGTTAGGAAGGGCTTAAAATACAGTTACTGTGAGTTGCTGCTACTATTCTTTTTTGACTATCCACGTCTTTATCGCGTCTTCGACAGCGCGGGATAGGTCGCCTTTTTTTCCGCCAAATTTTTGAACTGTCTTTATTCTGAGTTGCTTTTCGAGTTCATCAGGTAAATCTACGCTTATTCGACCCATAGTTCATCTTCGGCTTGTTTTTTGTGCACTGTGAGCCCGCATCCCTTATTTTTCTGATCTATTTGAGTTCACTTATGCGCATATACTGTTATGTGCACAGTAGCTTATATACATATGCCAACAAGTGTTAAAGATTAAAAAAACTCCACACCCACTAGTATTCGTTTATCGTGGAATCCACAACTACTCTACAACCATGACAATTTAACACTTTGTCACTCGTGCAGCTTTTCGATTACGAAGAAGGGCATTTGACAATAATGAAGAGTGATAAATTGAAAAAAGGCAACATAGAAATGCTTGTCTGCTATGCTGTTTATTGAGTGGAATTTTGTGAATCATCGCAGATATTTTGATTCTCCTAATTGTGGAAGCTGCATATACAAAGGAAGCAGTTACGGTTGGGGACAATGCTCCTTAAACATCTGGAAGTATTGATTATTTTGGAGGCACTTACAGGACAGACTAACAAGCTTATTGTACGAGTAGTTGACTGTCAAAAGAAACCAATCCCGAATGTAAAGGTTAAAGTTTTCAAGATAGAAAAAGAGCCAATAACACCCGAGCAGTGGATTGAGAATCTAAAAAATGGGGGCTCCATTTAAAAGATTAGTTGTCTCGATGAACACCGATAATAATGGTGCCATAACCGCCGAGCTCCCCCAAGGGTCTTATGAAGCTAAAGTCGAAAGATACGGTTTTAATCAAACTTGCGATTTAACCCAAAATGTTGAAGTTCTCGTTGTAAAACCGAAAAAGCATTGGTGGTACTGACAAAAGACACAGACTCTTCCGATTAATCATTGCAGTGAAATGAAAAGCTTAACTTCCCTTTTTCCATAGCTGTAAATGGATTATGGTTAAATATGCAATACGACAATGTCATCTTTCCAAATTCCACAGACTTTCACTGTAGGAAATGCGGAATATGCTGCAGAAATCAACCACCAGATATTAACTTCAAAGAACAAAAAAGAATACAAACGGCAGGTTACAAAAATTTCATGCAAAACCCATCCAACCCAAAGAACCGAAACATTCGCAGAAAAAAAGACGGAAGCTGCTTCTTCTTCACCAAAGAAAATACATGCAAGATTAACTCTATTAAACCATCAATATGCATTCTAGAACCATTCATTATAGCAGACTTTGATTATAACACGAACATGATTTTTCTCAATTTGAATCCTTGTGCAGTCAATAATTGTAAAGGTGTCATGACTGAGGAAAAGATAGCTATAGAAGAAATTGGGAAAGCCGCCCAAACTATCGTTTCGGATTGTTTAGAAATAGTCGCGGAGAAAACAGGGCTCTTAGTAACCGACAAAAAAGTTGCTTTTTTAACGAGGCAACTATTTAATGATTCAAATCTCATCTAAAACAAGATAGGGCTAGCTGGTCCAAGAAATATAAGCGCCTTTTAAATCCTAAAACATGATGCTGGAAATCAACATGTCGGCAGTTGCTCTGTTACAGGCTGTTGGGGTATTGTATAGCACCGCTATTCTAAGAACAGCCTTAACATCGACATCATGAGGCTGAGACTCAAGAGGATCCCAAAAAAATATTAAACAATCAAGTTTTCTATTGGCGATCATACTTCCTAGCTCCATATCACCGCCATAAGGACCACTATTTAGCAAATTTATATCCAACAGGGTTTTTTCGATAATTCTTTTTCCTGTGGTTCCTGTTGCATACAGACAGTATTTGGAAAGCGTTCCTTTGTTGAAGTCGCACCATTCAACAATGTCTTTTTTCTTGTTATCGTGCGCTACAAGAGCAATACTCTTCATGGTTACTCACTCCTAAAAGTAATAGAGTACGAAGTATTCGTGCCCCCTATAAAAGCATGCTCGAACATTAACCAGTATCTCTTATAGAAGAACGATATTTATGGATCAAACTTCCGTAAGAAAAACGGGTCATGTGCCTGAAGCAAGAAAGGCGGGCCGCTTGGATTTGAGTCTATCAACAAAGTCTAAATCCGCTTTCGCACGTTCCAGTTTCTTTAGAGCATTCTTTCTAGAGCGGGTCACGTTGGGCGTTTCCACCTTTAGTTTGCGAGCAATCCTATAATCAGACAACCCATCAACATTCAAACGTAAAATTGCCTTCTCCCGCTCAGTCAACGCCATAGCTATGTCTCCTCTTCAGAAGTGTCATGTAAAGTCACGCCTTCGGCTAGCAAGTCCTTCTCTGATGCTTTGTAGGCGTCTACGCCAAAGCTTGTCATAGCCCAGCACCAACCGCGCCGCTCAACAACCACCGAATCCAATTCCTTTGGCTGCCGCATGAAGTGCATTTGACCTTCTTTCGAGGAACACCAGTAAATAGATCGGCTGGCAATGCTTTGCCGCAGTGAGGACAATTGATTATCTTTCGACTCAAAGATGCCATCTCCTGCCAAACCTGCTACTAGACAGCAGATGTCCTTAAAAAAGAAAAAAGGGAGAGAAGCTGCGGAGAAACTAAGCTGGAAATTGGACGCCGATGGTGATACAAGGGCGATTTTTCGGGTCCGAATCCCACCCCCTGCACCAAATATAAACAAACAGGCCCTAGGCGTTGAGTATTATCCTTTTTTCAATACTTGAATGTGTAAAAAGCGGATTTCTGCAATAGCGCTTTTATAATAACAGAAGTAGTTGTAGCTGGAAAAAGTTGCCGACTTCTTACTACTGCAGAAAATGTGGCAAAACCCACTCGCATCAGGAATACTCCCAGAGTTTATTCTGCAAAGAATGCGGCAGCTTTCTTAAACGAGGCAGAAAACCAAATAATTTCAGACCTTCCTCAATCAATAAGCCCTCACAGTCTAAACCAACAAACGTACCAAAGAAAGAAACCACCCCGCAAATAATGCAACCATCACAAAATCCCGTTGCACACACTCAAGAAATTCCTGCACAAGAAGCATGCTTTGAAGAGTTAGAAAAACCCCTTCCAGAAAACATAAGCACCTATTTGCAAAATAAAAAAATTAAATTTTATTCCCATCAGGCAGAAGCCATAAACAAAGCACGACAAGGCAAAAACGTAATTATTACCACCCACACAGCTTCAGGAAAAACTTTGGCATTTAATATTCCGGTTTTTGATGCCCTCACAAACGATAAAAAAGCAACAGCACTCTACATTTATCCCTCAAAAGCTCTAACAAATGATCAACTTAAAGTTTTGCAGGAAATCGAGAAAGGCACTGGCATCAAAGCAGATTCTAACGTTTACGATGGTGACACGCCAAAAGAGCAGCGTGCAGTTATACGTGAAAATTCCAGAATAATTTTGACTAACCCTTATGGTTTGCATCTTTACCTTCCATGGCATAGGCTCTGGCGGTCTTTTTTTCAAAACTTAAGGTATATTGTACTTGATGAAGCGCATGTTTACCGAGGCGTTTTTGGCTCAAACGTCGCCATGCTTCTGAGAAGACTGCTGAGAATCTGCAATTTTTACCATGCAGACCCTCAAATCATACTCTCATCAGCAACTATAGCTAATCCGCAGGAACACGCAAAGAAACTAACTGGAAAAGATTTCGAAATAATTTCAAACGATGGCTCCCCAAGAGGAAAAAAATCGTTCATATTTTGGAATCCACCCTTCACTAACCCAGCAAAAACAATTCGCCGATCAACACATCAAGAAACCAAAGACCTTCTTACAGTTAGCGTCATGAAAAACTTGCAAACCCTCTGCTTTACAACCTCGCGACAAATGGCGGAGCTTATAGCAAGATGGACTAAAGAAGAGCTGAAAAGAAGAAATCCTAAGCTTTACAGTTCAGTAACTGCCTACAGGGCAGGTTACCTTCCTCAAGAACGACGGGACATAGAAAATCGTCTAAAAACCAAGGACTTAATCGGTTTGGTTTCTACAAATGCGTTAGAACTTGGTATTGATATAGGTTCTTTGGACGCCGTGATAATTTCGGGTTACCCGGGGACAGTCATATCTACGTGGCAGCAAGCTGGACGCGCAGGTAGAAACAAAAACGATTCAACCGTTACTTTGGTTGCTTTCCAAAATCCGCTTGATCAATATTTTATGAAGCATCCACAAGAGTTCTTTGATAGACCACATGAGCAAGCAATCATTAATCTGCACAATCGGCAAATTACTTCAGGCCATATTATGTGTGCATCTGACGAGTTGCCGCTTACCGATTCGGACCAAAAATATTTTCCAGAGCTCTTCAAAGAAAGTGTTCAAGCCCTTGCACAAAAAAACCTTCTGAAAAAAACTTCACAGGGTTGGACGTACTCTGGGCTGGAAAGGGCAACTAGAGTTGTTAACCTTGAAAGTATTAGCGGAAAAACAGTGAATGTACTTTGCAATGGGCATATTCTTGAAACACTTCCCTTAAACAAGGCTTATGAAGAAACCCATGCAGGAGCAATCCTTCTACATCAAGGCGAAACCTACCGCTCAGAAGAACTAAATCTCAACAATTTCACTGCAACGGTTCGGAAAGAGAATACCAACTATTATACTGAAACACAAAAAAGCGTCGAAGTAGCAATCAAGAAAACATTGGAAGAAACGCAAACAAACCTCAAAACCTCTTTGGGCGAATTAATAATCACTGAAAATTGTCATTCATACGTAATTAAATCCAATGATGTAATCATCAAAAAACATACGCTTGATTTGCCCTCTTCGTCTTTCTCAACGGTTGGTATGTGGTTTATTGTTCCTGAACAGATTAGAGAAGAAGTTGAGGATAAAGGCTTGAATTTCGAGGGTGGATTGCATGCTCTTGAACATGCCATTATTGCGATGGCGCCAATGTTTGCAATGTGTGACCGTTGGGACATAGGCGGAATGTCAACAGCCGAGCATACAGACACAGGAAAACCAACAATCTTCATTTACGATGGTTTTGAGGGAGGAATCGGTATTTCAGAAAACCTTTATTCAAACATAAAACCGCTATTAGAAAAAACGTTAAAGTTGATTGAAACCTGCGAATGCAAAGAAGGCTGTCCATCCTGCATATACTCGCCTAAATGCGGAAACGGAAACGAGCCATTAGATAAAAAGGCAGCAAACATCATCTTGCAACGTTTAATTAAATAACTTAAGAACCCTTTCAAAAACGTTTTTAACTTATCACGTAGGCGTTAGTGGATTCAAATCCCACCCACCCCTGCACTAACGCCTTCTTTTATATGGGAAAAGGTGGTATGATGGGGGCGAGAGATGTCTTCATGTACAAATAAACAGGAATTGAGGGATAGAAATAAATGATAAACCATAAAGGTAGGATTTGAACTGACACATGGACTTATTTTTTGATTGTGAGGTTTCGTAATTATGGAGAAGGAAATCAGCGTGGGATATGCAGTCATGAACAACTTGGAATCCTGGATGCGGTTAATTGATGTTGTTCGCAGGACTTTTCCCGGATTGGGCTCACAGGAAGAAATAGACGAATATAAAAATACAGTTGAAAAAAATATAGCCCGAAAGAGCGCAATATGCGCCGTAACTGATAATGAGGTCGTTGGTTTTCTTTTGTTCTCTACAAAATATAACATGTTATGTCACATGGCCGTACATCCAGATTACCGGAGAAAAAAGGTTGCCTCAAGAATGATCGAGCTAATGTTAAACGATTTGGACAAAACCCAGGATATTGTGGTTTTGACTTTTCGAGCAGACGATGAAAAAGGGGACGCTCCCCGCGCTCTATACAAAAGCTTTGGATTTGAAGCGGATGAGCTATGCTATAACATGAACTACCCCGAACAAAAATTTATTTTACGTGCAAACCATAATTCACCAGACTTAACCTGATACCAAAGAAACATCGAAGGCGATTACACAACACAAATAGCGCTTAACACGTTTTCGTTAGAAGGTGTTGCCGAAAATTTGCTATGCACAACAACAACCAACAGGCGCTACATGCGTTTCTGTTTTGTTGCCTGCAGGTTAACCACCACAAGCAGAAACACCTAACACCAGAACAACTGTGATTAACTTTAAGCAAAAACCTCAATTCACGTAAATAACAAATAACAAACAAAAGAACTTCATGCACTTCAAGTTCGAATCTCACCCCTTCACCAAAATTGTTGTTTAGGGTGTGTAGTTAGAGTTTATGGTGGTTTTTTGTGTGGAGGCGGGAAGTCTACAGTGAAGTTTATTTGTTTTATGGGGGAGGCGTCTTTGATGTTTCTTGGTGAGGTGGCAACTATGATTGTTAGGCCAGAGTGTTTTTCTATTCTGTTGAGTAAATAGGTGAGTTCAGCGTTGGCGTATCGGTTGTGTGCGTCTTTTACTTCGGTTCTTTTGCCAAATAAGGCATCTGCTTCATCAAAGAAGAGAACCGCGTTGCTTTCTTCTGCATCCTGAAATATTTTGTCTAGGTTCTTTTCTGTTTCTCCAATATACTTTCTGAGTGCCTTGGAGAGATCTACCGTATGCAGGTCCAGATTCAATTCATGAGCTAAAACTTGGGCAGCCAACAGTTTTCCTGCAGCATTAGAACCACAAAACAGTACGCAGGTACTTTTTCGTTCAGATTTTTTGGCTTTAGAAATTTTCACATCACGCTGTACATAATTGCAAATTTCCTTTAGTTGACCTATTTTATCCAAAGGAAGCAAAAGATCAGCCCATACAGGCTTTGACACAACTTTGTTCACAAAAGAAACCGCTCGGAACTTAGCATCTAAGGGTTTAGCCAACAATAATCCCTCCAAACATCAACCAGACACTATCAAACAAGAAACTAAAATAACCTTTCAAAACAAAAACAGCCGTTAACGCTTTGAATAGGCATTGCCAAGCGGTTAGGGGAAGTTAGCCTTTAGCAGTTGGGGCAAAAGTTGTTGGTAGGCTGGGTTGATGGTGTAAGTTGTTTGGGTTTTGTTGTTGTGTGCTTCTATGATGCCGTGGTTTTTTAGTTGGTGTATTTGCCAGGTTAGGGCTTGGGAGGTTATGTTTAGGTTGGAGGCTATGGTGGTGTGGTTGGTTTTGCCGTCGTTTTCTGCTATGGCGTTTAGGACTTTTTTGGCGGTTTTGTGGCGCAGAACGGAGAGTAGGGTGATTTCTTTTTCTGTGAAGGTGTTTGATTTGAAGAAGCGTTTGTGTTTTCCGTCGCGAACAAAGCAGATGCCGCCTTGTTTTTCCATGACTTGTATGTGGAACTGGACGGTGCCGATGGCTAAGCCTAGTCCTGTGCAGACTCCGCGAAAATCTACTCCGGGGTTTTTGGCGATAAAGGTGTTAATGGCGACTCTTGTTGAATTGAATTGGCTGATGTTTTGGTTGCAAATCAGGTTACTGTACTGAATTGGGCACAGAGCCGTTACGGAATCTGAGATTTCGTCAATCTGGACAAGGGCAGCGTTTTTTTCAGAAAAGCCATGCACAGCGTCAGTTTGCAGCTGAATTAGAGCAGCAAAAGATAAAGCTATCAAAAACGCCAGAAGAAACCCAAAAGAGCCATTCTGCAGCCTCATTTGTCAACCAAAAAGCCATATTTCGTTGCAGCTTATAAAAATATTCGTAAACAACTGTACTAGTAAACCACCACCCACGCAGCAGTTTTGCTTCCACAAAACTCATCAGGTTCAATATAAGGAAAAACACGGTAGACAAAAAGAAGGATTTTCAGAAAAGTTATTGTACCCAAATGCGTTAGGTGCTTTCCAAAGGAAGAACCTCAAATTGGATAAAGATGCAGTTTTTGATGCCCGCGAGGTTGTTGTGGGGCTGGTTCAGATGGCGGTTTCAGAGAGTCCAGAAGATAATCTGAAGGTTACGGTGGAGAAGGTTGAGGAAGCCGTGCGTAGGGGTGCGCAGGTTGTTTGTTTGCAGGAGCTTTATCGTTTGAGGTATTTTCCGCAGCAGGAAAGTGTGGATGCATCAGCGTTGGCTGAGTCTGTTCCGGGGGATTCTACGGCGGTGTTTTGTGAACTGGCAAGGCGGCTTGAAGTGGTTTTGGTTGTGCCCGTTTTCGAGAAAACCGCTGAAGGCAAATTCTACAATTCGGCGGTGGTTATTGACGCGGATGGCTCGGTTTTGGGGGTTTACCGCAAAATTCACGTGCCCTTTGACCCGCTGTTTTATGAGAAGAACTATTTTGAGCAGGGCAACGGCGGTTATGGGGTTTATCAGACGCGTTATGGCTGCGTTGGCGTTTTGATTTGCTATGACCAATGGTTTCCTGAGGCTGCGCGAATCAACGTTTTAGAGGGCGCAGACATCATATTCTACCCCACGGCTATAGGCACCGTCAAAGGCTGCAACTCGGATGATGGAAACTGGCAGGAAGCATGGCAGACAGTGCAGCGCGGACACGCGATTGTTAATGGGGTTCATGTGGCGGCGGTGAATCGGGTCGGCGTTGAAGGCGAGTTGGAGTTTTGGGGTGGCTCGTTTGTTTGTGATTCGTTTGGCAAAATCTTAGCCCAAGCGGGGCGCAGCGAAGAAGTTTTGGTTGTAAAGGTAGACTTGAGCAAAAACCAACGTATCCGTGAAGGCTGGGGTTTTCTGGATAACCGACGCCCCGACACCTACAAAAAACTAACCCAGAGTAAACCATAAGGAAGAAGCAGGTATGAATTCTGTTGACGTTTTAGGCAAAACCCCTCGCGAGTTAGGCTACAGGATGCCTGCGGAATGGGAAAAGCACGACTCGATTTGGCTGTCTTGGCCCTACGACCCTGCTACGTTCCCGTTTCGGGTAGAAAAAGCTGAAGCAACCTACGTGGAAATCATAAAAAGCATTCATGAAAGTGAGCGGGTGAATTTGCTGGTTCGCGACAAGGCAATGGAGCAGCGGGTGCAGCGGATGCTTTTGGGGGCAGGCGTGGATTTGGGTCAGGTGCGGTTTTTGCGGTTTGACTACGCGGATGTGTGGTTTCGCGATTATGGTCCCACCTTTGTGGTTCACGCGCAGGGGGGGTTGGGTATGGTTCGCTGGGTTTTTAATGCGTGGGGCGAAAAATACGATGACTTGTTAAAAGACCGCTACGTTGGGGATTACCTGCAGCAGCTGATGGTTGGGGTGCCGTGTTTTAAGCCACAGATCGTGTTGGAGGGCGGCTCAGTTGATGTTAACGGGAAAGGATTGGTGTTGACAACAGAGCAGTGTTTGCTAAACAGCAACCGCAACCCCGAGTTGGATAAAGCGCAAATCGAAGTAATCTTGAAGGATTACTTAAACGCCAAGAAGGTGATTTGGCTCAAAAAGGGCATAGCAGGCGATGATACGGATGGTCACGTGGATGATATTGCCCGCTTCGTTAGTCCCAGCACGGTTTTGTGCACCTACGAACCCGACCCCACCGACGAGAACCACGAAATCTTAAAGGAAAACTATGAACTCCTCTGCGACTTTTGTGACCAAGACGGCAACAAACTCAACGTCATCAAACTGCCCATGCCCACAGTTTTAGGAGACGAAAACGAACGCCTGCCTGCTAGCTACGCTAACTTTTACATAGGCAACAAAACCGTTTTGGTTCCAGTTTTTGACCATGAAAACGACGCTTTGGCGTTGTCGATTATTCAAGAGCAGTTCCCAGACCGCAAAGCAGTTGGCATTAACTGTGTCGACTTAATCTACGGTTTAGGCTCGATACATTGCATCAGCCAGCAACAGCCAGCCGCAAAGGTTTAGGTTTCCGCGAAAGGTTATAGTAGGTTTGTCGGGAAGGTGTTTGTATGTCAAAGTTGTATGTGCAGCCTTTGTGCCATGATGATTTGCCGGATTTTGTTGATTTCGCGTGTTTGGGGGGTTATAATTTGGAGGTTGCTTCGTTTTCTTTTGCTAACGTGTATGAAACAAATTGGCAGGAGGTTTTGGAGGAGCACAAGCGCAGGTTGTTGGGTTTTGGTGGGGAGGTTTCGTTTCATGGGGTTTTTCAAGATTTAAGCGTGCACAGCAGTGACAAGCGGATTTGGCAGGTTTCTAAAGAAAGAATTCAAAGTAGCTTGGAGGTGGCGCAGGCATTGAACGCGTCAAAAGCGGTTTTTCACGGGAATTTTAATCCGTTCATAACTGACCCGGACTACAAGAAAAACTGGGTGGAACGCAACGCAGAGTTTTGGAGCCAAGCCTTAGACAGTTTTGGGGGCATAATACTTTTGGAGAATGTTTGGGATGCTTTGCCTGACGCGTTCGGGGCGCTTTTTGAGGCGGTGGGTTCTTCGCGGTTTAAGATGTGCTTTGATGTGGGGCACGCGAACGTGTATTCAAAAAAGCCGTTAAAAGAGTGGCTCTCTGATTTACGGTCGGAGATTGTGTACATGCACTTTAGTGATAACGCGGGCGAGGCGGATCAGCATTTGGAGATGGGCAAAGGCAAAATCGACTGGAACCAGTTCACCCAAGAACTTGAAAACCAAAACATGCACCCCGACGTCACGCTGGAAATGATAACCCTAGAAAAAACCAAAAACTCAGTGCAGTACATGCAAAAACACGCAATATACCCCTTCAACCAAGCCAAATAGGAAGAATGCAGGTTTTCTTGGGTGTGATTGGTAAAACCTGTAAACGGTAAGCAAATACATTTAACAGTCTGCAGGGAAATCCAGATTTGGAGAGGTAAACGCTGAGTCTGTATAGGCTTCGCGCCCAAAAAGATGATGTGCTGTTTGGTTTGGCAAATGTAGCGCGGCGGTGTGGTTTTACGCCTAATATGATGACGGCGTTGGGTTTGGGTTTTGGCGTAGCTTCGGGTGCTGCGTTATCGTTTGGGGGGTTGTTGTTTGCGTTTGCCTTTGGGTTTTTAAGCGTGTTTTGTGATGTGCTGGACGGGACTATAGCGCGCAAGTTCCATTTAGAATCAAAAGAGGGGCTGGTTTTTGACTCGTTTGCTGACCGAACCTCAGAACTCGCAGTTGTAGTCGGCGCATTGGCAGGCGGCATCATAGAACCCATCGGAGTAGTCGCCATCGTCGGCTCCACCGCACTTTTCGCCCTACGCAGCCTAAGCCACTCACGCGGATTCAAAACCGACTACGTCTACTTTGGCAGAGCAGAACGCCTCACCTTCATACTGCTAGGACTAATCGTGCCTGCCTCAGGCATAAGCAGCCTATGCTTCGTACTCGCAGGCGGCTTTGGATTATTCTCTTCCGCCCAAATCGCAGTGTTTCTGTGGCGCCAAAAAATACACATGCAACCCGCATAACCAACTGCAACAAGCCAGAAAAAATGGCGTTACGGAGTTTTTCTTCGTTTGAAGAAGCTTAGCACTATGGCAACTACAATAACAGCCAACGCTGCGGCTAAGACGATTATGCCTACGGGTATGTGCGTGGTGGGGGTGGGTTGGGTTGTGGAGGCGTGCATGAGGGGGTAGCGGTCTTGATTTAGGACATCAATGATGTAGGGGGTATCGCCAATGCCATCACCGTCTGCGTCGGTTCCTGTATAGTCGCTCCAGTAGTTGCCGCGTCCGCCGTAATCCCAAGTGTGTACTTCCTCATCTGTGGTGTAGGGGTTTTCGCAAAAGCAACCGCTAAAATGCACGTCGTTATCTACAAATGCGTTATGAGCCAAAACAATATCGAGGGGTTCGTCGCCTGGCGTGTTTACTCCAAAGAAGATGCCTTGTTCGTTGCGTGCTATGTGGTTTTCCATGATGCGGTTGGAGTCGCCTGAGAGCAGGATGCCTACGATGTTGTCAGTTACCGAGCAGCCTTGCAAGGTGTTATGCGAGGTCCAAAGGTAGATGCCTACGTAAAAGTTGCGTATGTTAAGGTTGCACACGGTGAGGTTTTGGAGTCCTTTGCGGGCTAAATCGATGCCCATGGTCCAGGGTACGGGGCTTAGGTCTTGGTCGGGGCCTTTTCCCACTACGAAATCGTCGGTTCGGGTGCCATTGTAGGTACCTTCTAACGTGTAGCCTGAGCCGTCGATTACGATGTTGTCGCAGTCAACGATTATGGAGGCGTAGACGTTTCCCGTGAAGGTGTAGACGTTGCCGTAGCGTTGAATGGGGTATGTTGTGGGTTCAAGGCTGCCGTCGGGCAAAATCTTGACGGTGGGCGGGTTATTTTCTGCGTCTTGGGCGGCAACGGCGGGTAACATCAGGCAAAACGCCAAAGCCAGAATCATAACCAAAAGGGCGGGTTTGTGCGTCGTTTTAGGCAGCCTCCTCTGGTTGGTTTGGTTTGTCGTTGGATTTATTGTTTAGCCAGTTGCGTGACTTCGCCACGGTTTTTCCCAGAACCTTGAATTGCAGGCAGTCTTCGTAGGGGCACATCTCCACACACCGCAAGCACATTATGCATTGGGAAGTTGCCACGTCCCCGCCTTTGAGCTCGTAAACCTCGGTAACTTCAGTTGGGCAGACCCGTTTGCAGATGCCGCATTTCGTGCATTTCTCCGCGGTTTTCTCCAGCCGCACCCCCGACACCCACTTAAACGGCGCAAAACGGTTAAACAACGCAATCAACCCGCCCAACGGACAAATGCGACACCACGAACGCCTGAAAAAGAACGCTGCTATAGTAACTAGAATCAGTATGGAAACGTTTAGCGATGTTACGTATTGTCCTAGTTGGAGGAAGTCGCCTGTGGTGGGGCTGAAAATCCAGTCGGGGCGCATTACGCCTGTGTATGCTTGGGAGAAGACGCATAGGGGCTTCATGGGGCAGACTTGGCAAAACGGCGCGGCAAAGTACGTGTAGATGAAGCCGCCTTTTTCGGTTTCGGGGATTAGTTGGGTGCCAAATAGGCTTTGGGAAGCAAAAAGTACGCTTAGAATGAGCATGGCGGCTAATATGACGTAGCTTAGCTGGTGGAAGCGTTCGTTAAATTTGGGTGAGAAACGCCGATGCCGTATCTGCAGGGCTTTACGCAGGCGGGTAATCAAATCCACGTACAGTCCAAACGGGCAAATCCAGCCACACCAAAACCTGCCCAGCAGAACCGAAGCCACAACCACCAACCCAACCACAATCGCCAACCGCTCCGCGCCTGACATCAAGTAATCTACGCCCCAGCCGCGTCCCGCATCCCAAAACGGGTAAATGTACGCCTGCAGCTCCCAAAGCGGACACGTCACCGTGCGTCCACAGGGAAACCAGCAGCCAAAAACAGGCAAAGGCAAACCATCAGGCAAATCCCCAAAAGCCTCTGCACCGATAAGGTATTCGTGAGTGGCGATTTGCTCGGCGGGTATGGGCAAGTTTTGATGGTCGACAAAAACGCCAAAGAAGATTAGGAAAATAAAGGCGATTTGCACGAACAATCGTATGCCACTAATGGTTCGGGTTTTGTTTCTTGCTCCTGCAGCTATAGCAACTACGCCTACGCTTAGCGATATGGCAGCTAACGCAAAGATGAGGTAGTTAGGTTTGAATGGGGGCAAGGGTAGGGGGGTGGGTTGGGGTGCGAGGGGGTTGTTGGGGTCGGTGACGTTGGCGTAGAGTCTGTCGCTTATGTGGTCGCGGATGGGAAAGATGTTCCAGTAACCAACCATGTCAAGCGTTTGGGTTACAGAGAAGCGCCCCTGCGCGTCCGTGGTTACGTTACGATCAATCCACGTGTAATCAGGACGAGTAAAAGTTACGCGTATAGTAAAGTTGGCGTCAGGAGGAGAGATTTCGCCCCAAACGGTAACCGACTCACCCAAGTAAACGTCGACCTTGCTGATGTTTGCGGTTATGCAAGGACCATAGCAGGCAAGAGGCGGCTCAACCTCATAGGCAGCGGGGGTTTGCTGGTTAACCTGTGTAGCGAGCGGGGCGGGATTGTTGGTTGCGGCGGTAGCTTGCAGGGCAAAAGGCTGAGCTACAGATAAGAAAAAGACTGCGACAAGCAGCATGGCAGGTACAAAAACGGTTTTGGGCGACAACTTCCTTTGCTTGCTAGAAGCCAGAGCCACACCCATCTCTTTTATGCCACCAGTTCAGCACGTAAAAATACTGACTTAGCCTTAACTTAAAAACCTTGGCAAACCCCCAGTTAACCCCCAACACGCGCACTAACAGAGCAAAAACAGCCTCAGCAACAACCAGAAGCACAGAAACCTTTTGGCAAAGTTTTCGAGAGGGGTTAGATGGTGATGGTTTCTTGTTTTTCTGGTATGTGGACGTTGGTGAGGGGGCTGATTTTTTGTTTGAGGGCTTGGGCTTGTTCGATGTCGCCGTGGATGAGAAGCGTTTTTTTGGGTTTGAGTTTTTCGACGAGTTTTGTGAGTTGGGTTTGGTCGGCGTGTCCTGAGAGCTCGATTTGGGTTATGTCTGCTTGCAAGGTGAAGGATTCGCCGTTGACTTTGAAGTGGCGGTTTTCTTTGGCGGCTTTCATGGGGCTATCGGGGGGCAGGTAACCGGAGGTTAGGATGATGGTGTTGTAGTCGACTTCTGCCCACTGCATTAGCAAGTTGAGGCTTGCGCCTGCGTGTCCAAACCCTGAGGTGCAGATGACGATGGCGGGTTCTTGGATTTCGCTGGTGCGCTCAAGGTTTTTTACGTGCTTGTAGGTGAAGGGTTGGCTTTGCTCTTGAAGCTCTTTGGTGAACAGGTGCGGGTTAGCGTTAAAGTGCGCGGTGACTTTGTTGGCTAAATTTGAAATTGTGTAAACGTTGTATTTGGGCAGGACACCTTGTGTTATGGCGTTGTCGATGCGTTTAGCCATCTCCTGTGTGCGGTGGAAAGCAAACGTTGGAATCAAAACGTTCCCCCGATGCCTTAGGGTGACCTTGACTTTAGAGAAAAACTGCTCTATCAACTCTTTGCGCGGCGGTCTGACTTTTCCGCCGTATGTGGACTCGGAAATCAAAACATCGGGAGTCTTGGGCAGCGCGTCGATGGTGCAGCCGTCAAGAATCTCGGTGTCGTGAAGGCAAAAGTCCCCCGTGTACAGGACGGTTTTGTCTTCGCATTGGAGGCTTATCATTTTGGCTCCTGCGACGTGCCCTGCGCCGTGTAACTGGGCGGTCATGCCTGGCAAGTTGAGGTGGTCGGTTACGAGCCAGGAGTCTTTGACTTTGGCGGCGGCTTGGATGTCGTAGTTGGCTTTGCCTTTGGAGTTTTGGATTTTAATCATGTCTTTGAGCAAATCAACGGTTATGTCGCGGGTAATTTTAGAACCCACAATTACCTGTTTGTTTCGGGACTTGTGCAGGCGTACTAAACTGCCCGTGTGGTCCAAGTGGGCGTGGCTGATGAATATGGCGTCAAAGTTTTTGGGGTACTGGTCAGTTACGCCGTCAAGTTTTATACCGTAATCTAAAGCGACTTTGCACTCTTGGGTTTCAACTGCAACACAAGAACCGCCAACTTCACGGGCGCCGCCTAACACTTTAATCTTCAACTTGTCACCTCAAACCCAAACGCATGCTTTCAAAAAGCAAACTACAGCTCAACTACCGCTTGGGATACTTCAACGTAAACGGCAGCAAAGAAACACATTAACCTATTGATAAAAACAGCAGGTTTCCCACAAGCAACCCATGCGTCAACCAGAACATGCACAAAAAACCGTGCAAGCCTGAAAGGTTTGTTTAACCAACTTTTTTAATAGAGTAGCAGATATTTGAGTAGCTAATAGGTGCGCAAGATGGTAGATGCTGAGATTTCTAAGAGGCTAAAAGAAGAAACAGAGCAAATACGCAGTTACCTCAAAGAGCAGGGAAAGATAGAAGAAAACATAATGCTTCCACGAAAAGAGTCGGTGCAGGGCGAAGCGGTGGCTGTGGCGTATCCGATTTTGGGTTTGGAGAAGTATCTGGGTTTGTGTGAAAGTAGTTTGCGTTTGGCGTATTTTCCTTCGGTTTCGATTTGTCATGATGTCATGCGTACGGTTACGTATGTGAAGTTTGGGGAAGAGTTTGGGGATGATTGTTTTGTTGTGAATGGGGAAAAGGTGGATAAGAGGGGTATGCGGGCGTTTGGGATTTTGGAGCGTTTTCGACAGGATACGGGAATTAAAACGCGGGCGCTTGTTGTGTCGCGAAACATATTTAGGGCGGGCGAGGGCGCGAAGGGGTTGGGCACGTCAGCGTCTGCGGGTGCGGCGTTGGTTAAGGCGATGATAGCAGCAGCGTACGGCGAAGAAACGAGCAATAACACGCAGCTTACCTCTGCCTACGCAAGGCTCTTCGCAGGGTCGGCGTCCAGGTCGGTAACAGGCGGCATTTCAGTTTGGTTCTCATACGAAGGCATAAAACCTCAAGAATCATACTCCAAAAGAGTCGACAACAACCAGTTAGACCTCAAACTCGTCTCAGTACCAATGCCACTAGCAATTACCACAGATCAAATGCACAAACAAGCCGTTTTATCCCCCATCTACCAACAATGGATAACCAACAAAGCCAAACACACGCTAGAGTTAGTCAAACATGTAGAAGAAAATAACGTACCCAAAATAGGCGAAATAGCCGAAGCCGACACAAGATTCTTCCACGCCATGCTACTAACAAGAGGCGCCCTAGTCTGGAGACCCGAAACAGTTGCCCTAATCCACCTCGCAAGAAAACTAAAAGCCCAAAACATACCCGCACACTACTCCATCGACACAGGACCAACAGTGTTTTTCATAACGCAAACCCAGCATGCACAAAAAATCGCAGAAGAAGCCAAAAACATCGTGGGAGAAAAATACCCCGTTGTCGTAGCAGACATGGCTGGTCCAGCGCAGATAAACAAAGAGCAAGAAACCAAGAAAGCCTTGCTTGAAGACGCAAAAGCAGCGAGCTAAAGCAAGCAGATCAGGTATAGCGTGCTGTGTTACACGCGCCAGAGGCTTTGTCCGTGGAATTGCAGGAGTAGATTGCAAGGTAACAGCACAGGCTGTGGTTTTGGGTGTGGTTTAGGCGGGTTTGGTTTTGTTTGGTTCTGGTAAGACTTTTCAATAAGAACCTTGATTATTGAGTGTGAAGGTTCGTAGTGATGAGCGAAGCAAAACCCACGATTTTGAAAATCGGCGGCTCCGTGATTACTGACAAGAACGGGGAGCTTGCTGCTAAAACTGAAGCGATTAACAGGATAGCGGAGGAGATTAAGCGGGCGGATATGGATAATTTGGTTGTGGTTCATGGCGGCGGCAGCTTTGGTCATCCCACGGCGCAAAAGTACAACATCAGTGAGGGGTTAAAGGAGGATTCGCAGAAAGTCGGTTTTTCCGAAACCCATCACGTCATGACGGTTCTTAACGGGTTGGTTATGGATGCATTTGTTTGGCACGAAATACCCTCCCTAAGCGTTACGCCCTCATCATGCATCACCACCGAGGATGGCAGGATAAAAACGTTTGAAGACTCCATTGTTTGCAAATGCATGCAGATGGGGTTTGTTCCTGTGCTTTACGGCGACGCAGTTTTCGACCAAAAGAAGGGCTTCACAGTGCTTTCAGGCGACCAACTCGTCGCATACTTAGCCACCAAGCTAAAAGCACAAAAAATCGTCATAGGCGTTGACACTGACGGCTTGTTTGACTCAGACCCCAAAACCAACAGCGAAGCACAACGTTACCCCCGCCTAACCCTAGACGAACTCAAAGAGTTACAGGGTAAAATCGGCAAAGCCCAAGGAACCGACGTGACAGGGGGCATGGCAGGCAAAATCTCCGAGTTAATCCCAGCTATCGAACAGGGCATCCCAGTTAAAATTGTGAACGCGTCTAGGGGTCAACGGGTTTACCGTGCCTTAGCGGATTTGAATATTGAGGGCACGTTGATAGAGAAGAAGGCGTAAACTTGGCTGAGGAAACAATAAAACGCAAAAACGAACATATTCAAATCTGCTTAGAAGAAAAAGTGGAGGCGAAAAACGTTACTGCGGGATTTGAAGACCTCAGCTTTGTTCACAGGGCACTACCTGAAATAGACAGAGAAAAAATCGACCTGTCCACCACGTTTTTAGACCACAGATTTGCTGCGCCGCTTCTTGTAGGTGCCATAACAGGCGGTACAGAAAAAGCAGAGAAAATTAACACCATCATAGCCCAAGCAGTGCAGACGCTGGGTTTAGGCATGGGCGTTGGCAGCCAAAGAGCAGCCATAGAAGACCCCAAAGTCGCACAGACGTTTGTGGCGGCAAGAAAAAAAGCGCCCAACGCGTTCTTGATTGCAAATATCGGCGGCGTGCAACTTGTTTATGGCTACGGCGTAGAAAAAATAAAGAAAGCCATAGAGATGATTGATGCCAACGCCGTTGCGATTCACCTCAATGCTTTGCAGGAAACGGTGCAGCCTCATGGGGATACGAATTTTGAGGGGGTTCTTGCAGGGATTGGCAAGTTGGCTGACGCGTTGGATAAGCCAGTTATTGTGAAGGAGACGGGTTGTGGTATTTGTGGTGAGGACGCGAAGAGGCTTGAGGAGGCGGGTGTTGCAGCAATTGATGTTGGAGGAGTTGGCGGAACCAGCTTCGCCGCAGTGGAGTATTACCGCGCCAAGAAAGAGGGCAACAAAACGCAGCAAAAACTTGGGGAAGCATTTTGGGATTGGGGCATTCCTACCGTGGCAAGTGTAGCTGAGGTATCGCAGTCCGTAAAGATTCACGTAGTTGCCTCAGGGGGTTTGCGTAGCGGCTTGGATGCAGCTAAAACGTTAGCGCTTAACGCAAGCATGGCTAGCATCTGCTTACCAGTGCTGCACGTAGCAGAAAAAGGCGTTGAAGAAACCCAAAACGCTCTAAAACAAATAACCGAAGAAATAAAGAACACCATGTTTCTGGTTGGAGCCAAAGACCTCTCTGACTTAGCACACGTTCCCATCGTAGTAACAGGAAAAACCAAACAGTGGCTCAACACACGCGGCTTCAACACAGACATTTACGCCAAAAGGAGAGAATAACGTGGACATCAAAGAAATCCTAGCTGAAAACGCGCCCAAAATCGACCAAACAATCGAAAAATACATTCCCCAAAAATTCACCGAAGACGCGGTTTTGTTTAAGGTTCTGCCGCCAAATTACAGCCACAACACACAAGCTTTGACGAAGGCAATTTCTGAACCGATTTGGTATGTACTTGGAGGCGGGGGAAAACGCTGGCGCCCAACCCTTTTCCTAATTATCTGTGAAGCTTTGGGCAAAAACCCCGACGAATACATAGACTTTGCCATAATTCCCGAAGTTGTCCACAACGGCACCTTGGTAATTGATGACATTGAAGATGGCTCAGAAGTTCGAAGAGGAAAACCCTGCCTACACAGGACAGAGGTTGGCGTGGACATTGCGGTGAATGCGGGAAACGCCATGTATTATTTGCCGTTGCTGTCGTTGATGGAGCAGAAAAACAAGTTTTCAGCGCAGGAACTTGCAGATGTTTATGAGGTTTACGTTCAAGAGATGATTAACTTGAGCATGGGTCAAGCGATGGATATTGCTTGGCATAAAGGCTTGGCAAACGCGGATGCTGTGGGCGAGGAGGCGTACATGCAGATGTGCGCGTACAAGACGGGAACGTTGGCGCGTATGGCAGCTAAACTTGCTGCTGTATTGGCTGATGGTAGCAGCGAGGTGGTGGAGAAGTTGGGGCGGTTTGCTGAGAGCATCGGGGTGGCGTTTCAGATGCAAGATGACATCTTGGATTTAACCAGTGCACAGTTCGCAGAAGGCAAAGGCGGTTTTGGACAAGACATCACCGAGGGCAAACGTACCCTACTGGTCATCCATACGCTGCAAAAGGCTTCAACTGCTGACAAGAATCGGTTAATCGAGATTTTAAACATGCACACATCTGAGCAGGCGCTACGAGATGAAGCCATAGCAATCATCAACAAATACGGCGCGGTAGACTACGTCAAAGCCAAAGCCTCAGGGATGGTGGAGGATAGCTGGCGCGCAGTAGATGGGCTTTTAGAGGCATCAAAGGGTAAGGAAAAATTAAAAGCCTTCGCGGAATTCTTGGTTAGAAGAAGCATCTAACCTCCGCGAGAGTCCATGTTATGTTAAACGAAAACAGTGAACTTAGGCAGCTTATCAGAAAATATGCGTTGATAAACGCCGCAGCCCATGGTGGCAAAGCTCAAATTGGTGGCGTTCTTGGGAGAATCCTTGGCGAGAAAGCGGAGTACCGAAGCCAAGTCAAAGAACTCTCCGCGGTTATTAACGAAGTTTTAGCAGAAGTTAACGGTCTAGGCGTGGAAGAGCAAAAAAGAATTGTGGAGGAGAACTGGCCGCAGACACCAGCCAAGAAAGAGAAACCTGAAGAAAAACAGTTGCCAGACTTGCCAGAAGCCGACAAATACAAACAAATAATCACGCGGTTTTCACCTAACCCCGACTGCGTGCTGCATTTGGGTTCTGCCCGAGCCATCGTACTGAGCCACGAGTACGCACGCCGCTACAAGGGCAAATTCATTTTACGTTTTGAGGACACTGACCCGAAAGTTAAGAAAGCCACGTTAGAGTTTTACGGCAAAATCCGCGAAGACCTAAAGTGGCTGGGCTGTAGCGCCGATGAAGAGTACATCCAAAGTGACCGAATCCCCATCTACTACGAGTATGCCCAAAAACTCCTAAGCGATGGCCACGCGTACGTGTGTACTTGTGTTCCTGACGAGTTCAGGGAAAAAACCATCCAAAAGCAGCCGTGTCCTTGCCGCAGCCTGCCGCCCACAGAGCAACTCAAACGTTGGAACAACATGCTAGATGGCACCTACAAAGAAGGCGAAGCCGTAATGCGCGTCAAAACCGACTTAGACCACCCCAACCCCGCCGCCCGCGACTGGCCCGCCCTGCGAATCGTCGACACCCAAAAGCATCCGCACCCGCGCGTAGGCAGCAAATACCGCGTCTGGCCCTTATACAATATGGCAGCAGGCACCGACGACCACCTGATGGGCATGACCCACATAATCCGCGGCAAAGAACACCTAACCAACGGCGTCAGGCAACAATACATGTACAAGTACCTGGGTTGGGAGTACCCGCAGGCAATCTATTACGGCAGGCTCAAGATTACGGGCGCGTTTTTGAGTAAATCCAAAATCATCCAAGGCATCAAAGACAAAGAATTCACGGGTTTTGACGACCCTCGACTTGCCACCTTCGCGGCGCTGCGCAAACGCGGCATCACACCCCAAGCTATCAAGCAAATGATAATTGACGTGGGACCTAAAACCGCTGACGTCACGCTGAGTTGGGAGAACCTGTACGCGCATAACCGCAAAATCCTTGACTCCCAAAGCAACCGCTACTTCTTTGTCGCCGACCCAACTAAACTCAAGGTAAAGGCGCTGCCTAAAGCGTTTGAAGCCAAACTGCCCTTGCATCCCGAAAATCCACAGCGCGGCAGCCGTGAATATACCCTAAATCCTCAAGGGGCAGAGGAGGCGGTGGAGTTTTGGGTTAACAAACAAGACGCCGCCGGCATGGAGGAGGGTAAGGTGGTTAGGCTTATGGAGTTGTTTAACATCACCGTGCAGTCTGTGGGTGATGAGGGGGTGGAGGCGGTGTTTAGGAGCGAGGCGTACGAGGACGTGCGAAAGCTTCGGGCAAAGCTGATTCACTGGATACCTGTTGGTCAAGAAACGCCGTGCACTGTGGTTATGCCTGATGCAGGTGTGGTTGAAGGCTTTGCAGAGGCAACTTGCAAAAACTTAAAACCCAACGCGGTGATACAGTTTGAACGCTTTGGATTTGCCCGCATAGAAGAAAACACGCCAAAGCTAACCGCGTACTACGCCCACAAATAACCAAGAGGAAGTTGCATGCGTAAACAAAAAAAAGTCATCATTTGGCCTGCCTATTTCGATTCAGGCAAAACACGAAAGGAAGGGCGCCGCGTAAACAAAGACGCCGCTGTGCATTCACCCAAAATAGATGAACTAGAGCAAGCAACCATACAGCTTAACCTTGAATACGAAACCATACCCGACAAAGGCTACCCCAAAACACCATGGAACAAAACAGGCATGCTCCACGTAGAAAAAGACCAATCCAAAGAACACGTCATAAACCAAATCGCAAAACAACTACAACAAATCAAAGCCCAACAAGCACAAACCCAACAAAACCAAAAACCAACCAAAAAACGCCACAAAAAATAACCTCTTTTTCCACACACAAACCCATCACCACCAACCTATTAGCCACCTATTTGGATCCAAATTTTAATTCTATGCAGAAACCATAGGGGGAGGGGGTCTACTGCTGTTTTGCAGGTTTAAAATTTTGAGCGTGGGCTCTGCTGTGGGTTTTGGTGTAAAAGCAAGAAGTAAGAGAAGAATAGAGAGAGTTGGGGTTTTAGATGAGGACTGCGTTGATGACGCCGTCGTTTCCAGGGCGGCTGGTTACGCGTGCTATGCCTAGGTTGGTTTCGATTTGGGCGCCTTTGGTGATGACTCCTCTGCGGTTGTAGTCTAGGTTTGCGGGGTTTTTGACTACGCGTGTGATGGTGGTTTTTTCTGTTTTGCCTGTTTTGGGGTCGGTTACTGAGGCGTATTTGTCGCTAAGAACTTTGATTTTGCTGTTGCCGCCGTATCCTCGGGTGGATTTGCGTTTGGGTTCGCCTAGGATGGTTTCGGCTGCGAATGTGCCTTGCTCATACTTGCGTTTTATGCGGTATACACGTTTTCTACCGCCTGAGAGCTTTCTTTTGTGCATGTGGCCGTGCCAGACTGACATTTCACATTTCCCTTTGTTAGTTAGATTGAGTGTTCACTTAAACCGTTATTTTAGATATAAACGTATCCTTTCTAAGACTGTGATTGTCCCTTTAAGGCGTCGCCGAAAATGCGTTTTAGCTCGCGTTTTAGCGTTGGCGTGTCTTGTGTGAGCCCAAAGTAGTCCGCGAAGTAGTCGGTGGTTTTAAGAACCATGGAGCGTCCGCTGCGTTCGGTGGCTATGAGCCCCATGTCCTTGAGCATTTTTATGTGCCCATAAGCGTGTTGCCCGCGAACTTCAATGACTTTGGTTTGCTGCAGGGGCTGGCGGTACGCGATGTAGCTTAGGGTTTTGAGGGGACCTGACGAGAGCAGGGGGCGGTTTACGAGTTTTTTGACCATGGGGGTGAAGTCGGCTTTAAGCTGCATGACGTAGCGTTCATCTTTTAGCTGCAAAATTTCAATAGCCGTGTTTCTGCTGGCGTACTCCTTGATTAGAATCTTGACAAGCGAAAGAGCCTTCTTTTTAGAACGCGTCCCAACCGAAGAGCAAATCTCATTAAGATCCAAAGGACGCCCCGCAACGTACAAAGCCGCCTCTAACAAAACCAACGCGTGCTGCGTCTTATCCTCTGCCTGCGTTTGCTCAGGCTTAGAATCAACGGTTTGATTTGTTGTCATGTTTTGCAACCTTCAGGTTTCCAACAGCTATGTATATTTCTTCTGTTTCCTCATTTTGCCACAAATCAACCAAGCCGTTATTTGTCAAGAACAACAGCAAAATGAAGATACGCACAGCTTCAATGCGGGGAATGCCCTTGATTAACGTGGAAAACTCTATTATGCCTGCACCTTTGACCATGTCCACAAGTCGGGCGTAGAGCTTGTCCATCTGCACTTCCAATTCGGCGATGAACTGGTCAAATTTGGGCAGCAAATCAGAAGCCTGCGGCAAAACAGGCGTAACCACCACGCGGTCAGTCTTGGAGGCTTTCTCGCCTTTTAACACCTCATCCAAAACGTCGATTAAGTTTTGCAGGGTTGTGGAGGTTAATTCGTGACGCAGCGGCAAAAACAGGGGCGGCGGAACCAAATCGTTTGGGACTTTGGGTGGAGCGGGGGGTTCTTGAAGGGTGAGCAGCAACTTGGATTTCATCAAGTAAATCAAAGCCGAAGAGTCCAGTGCCACGCCTGATGCGCGAAAATCAACCTTGCCAGCTTTCTCCATCTCCAATAAAAACGACCGCAGCAAATACGAGATGTTAATGCTCCAGGGCGTAACTTTTTCGATGCGGCTTATGTCAAAGAGTATGTTCCATGGGGGGCGTGTGTAGAAGGGTTTGCGTGTGGGCTGGTTTTCGGTCATTGTCTTGCTGCCTCCATGAATTTGGCTGAGATGACTGCGGAGACGCCGTTGCGTTCGTAGACGCCGTAGACTTTTTGGGCTTTGTTGACCATTTCGGGTTTTAGGGTGATTATGATGAACTGTGTTTTCTCGGATTCTTCTAGGAAGAGCTCAGCTAGTTTGGTTGTGTGAAAAGCATCGAGGTGGGCGTCGACTTCGTCCATGACGTAGAAGGCTGCGGGGCTAAATTCTTTGAGGGCGAAGATGAAGGCTACTGCTGAGACAGAGCGTTCCCCGCCGCTAGCGCCGCTAACAACTATGGAAGGCTTGTCGGGCAGCTGCACTATCATGTCAATGCCGCCTTCGAAGGGGTTATCAGGATTGTCAAGTTTTAAGGTGGCGTTTCCTCCGCCTGTGAGTTTGGCGAAGTAGAGTTGCAGGTTGGTGTTGATTTTGTTGAAGGCGTCCATGAATATGCGGCGTTTTTTGCCTTCGATTTCATCCATAAACGCAACTATAGCTTGTTTTTCTCGTTCCAAGTCGTTGAGGCGCACGGAGAGTTCGCGGTACCTGCCGATTTGCTCGTCATAGTGGTCAAGCGCGAGTTGGTTTACGGCGCCGATGCGGTCTAACTCAAAACGCATCATCTGGATGCTGGTTTGGGCATCTTCGACCTGTTTGGGCGTGGTTTCTAGGGGCTGCTCGTAGTTGAGCTGTTTGAGTTGGTTTTGGTACTGTGTTAACTGGAGTTGTGATGTCTGCACGCTCAATTGCAGTTGGTTAAATAACTGCTCCGCCTGCTCATAATCCATATCCAAAGCCCGCAGCTCACTGTCAATAGAATCAATCTGGGAAGTGAACTTTTGGGACTCCTCCTTCGCAGAGAGCACGGCGTTGGACATTTCCACGCGGTTTTTCTCCTGCAACTCAAGCTCCTCTTGCAGTTGGTCGCGCTCCGCGGTTGCTTCAGATACGTCCTTGTCGACTTTGCGTTGCTGCTGCTCAAGCTTTGAAAGCTGAATCTTGCTGTTCTCATAACCCACCCGCAAAACCTTATCAAACTGCGACTGATACGTCGAAATCTCCGTCTGCACAGAACCAAGCTTTTGCCTTAGCGTGTTGATTTCTTCGCCAATCTGTTCACGCTTAACTTCGAGTTCTTGGATGTGCCCCACGTCGGTTTTTTGGCGGAACTCGGAGAGTTCAATTTGGAGTTTTTGGATGGCGCGTCTAATTGAGTTGCGTTCGAGCTTGTATTGGTTCATGTTGCCTTTTTGAACTTCAATTTCTTTGCCGATTTTCGTGCGCAGCTTCTCTACCTTTTTGAGGCTAAGTTGGGTTCGTTTTACGCTGCGTTTGACACGGATTATCTCGCGGTCTAACGTGATTATGGCTTCAGAGAGGCGGGTGATTTCGATTTTGGAGCGGTCTATCTCATCATCGAAGGATTCTATGTCGGTACGGCGTTGGCTCAGGTGCTGTTGCAGAGCGTTCACGGCTTCATCAAGGCTCTTGATGGCGTTTTCGCTAGGGATTATGGCGGAGAAGTCTATGGGTTTGCGGTAGTAGCCGCTTTCAAAGCCGCGTCCTGACTCGTACAAGTCGCCATCCACCGTAACTGTGCGGTATCCTTGGTTGGATAGGGCAAAAGCGGTTTTGGCTTCAGACACGACAATGGTGTCTCCAAAGACATAGTTGACTGCGGGTTCGTATTCTTTGGGGGCTTTCACAAACGCGGAAGCTAAGCCGTTAACACCTACATGGTCGGGAAGCTGGATAGATTTGGGGGTGGAAGCGCCGTGTAAGGGGACAATCTTGATTCTGCCAAGTTTCATGCGCCGCAGGGTTTCTGCACAGGTAAAAGCTGCGTCGATATCTTTCACAACCAACGCGTCTAGCCAGCCTGCTGCCGCGGCGGATATGGCGTTTTTTCGGGACTTGTCAATTTTGATGAGGTCTTTAAGGCGTCCATATACGCCTTCTATGACGCCTAAATCGCCAAGTTCCTCGATGCTTTGTAGGGCTTTTTCTTCTGCCGCTACGGTTTCGGCGAGTTCGCGTTGGGTGGCGAATTCGATGACGGCTTCTTTGGCGGAGTTGGCGATTTTTCCTGCTTCGATTATTTCACGTTCGGCAGCTTCTTTTTGGGCGCTTCGTTTTTCTATGGTTCTCTCAAGCTGTTTGAGCTGCTGCTTTTGCTCTTTTTGAACCCGCTCAAGCTGCTCAAGCGAAGTTTCCACATCAGCAAGCGTTTTAGTGAAGCGTTCATGCCTAAAGCTAAGTTCACGCAACCTGCCAGAGCTGCTTTTGATGAATGTTCGAGCCTTCACGAATTCAGAGCGCAGAAAAGACAGGCGCTTGTTGTGGTTGTCTATGTGGGATTCGATTTCGCGGGTTTGTTTGCTGTTTTCGCCAAGGTTCTCCCAAAGCTGCGCAGTTTCTTGAGCAAGATTTGTATGCTCGGTTTCTTGGGTTTCAATCTGAGTCTGCAGGGCGTTGAATTCAGAGCGCAGCTTGCGGATGTTTAGGCGGTTTTGCTTTATTTCCTCGCGGATGTTCTCGTACTGTTGTTGGTTGTTCTCTTTGACACGTTTGAGGCTTTCTAAGCTTGCCTGTCCAGAGTTGATGCGGCTGTTTACTTCGGCTAGTTTGGATTTGATTTCGCCGACGCGGATTTGAACTTTCATCACTTCAGAGCTGCCGTCGCCCATGACTTCAGAGCTGAGTTTTCTCCATTCGCCTTCAATCTCGCGGCGTTTGGACCTGCGTAGGTCGCGGAGTTCGCGGAGTTTGTCGGCTTTGGCTTTGGCTTTCTCGGTTTGGACGAGGTTTTCTTCGGTTTTCTTGGTTAACTGGATAATGTCATGGGAGATTTTGATGGCTTCGAATTTTTTGATTTCGCGGTGGATAAAGTTTGAACGCTGGAGCTGGTTGCGTTCGCGTTCTAAGTCATCAAGGCGTTTTTGGACTTCGTCGATGCGACCCATAGCGGTGCGAATCGAGATGTCGGCGGCTCGCAGTTTGTCTTCGGCGTCGGCTTTTTCCGCGTCGTACTGGGCTATGCCAACAAGGTCTTCGATGATTTTTCGGCGCTCAGAAGGGGTGATGTCGGTTAAGCGGGTGATGGTGCCTTGGGGGATGATGTTTTGGCTGGCGCTGCTTATAGCTGCTACCGAGAGCAACTCTAAAATGTGCTGGCGCGAGATGCGTCTGCCGTTAAGCCGATACACGCTTTGTCCGCTACGGTAAACCTCCCTAGACAACGTAACCGTAGTCGTGTCTATAGCCATGACGCCGTCGGAGTTGTCAAACTGGATGATAACTTTTGCCATACGCGACTTTTCCAGCCCCGCCTTCTCAGAGCCGTGAAAAATCAGTCGTGAAGCGTTCTCCGCGCGAAGCCTTCTTGTGCTCAACTCACCCAACGAAAAAAGCAGCGCATCCATGATGTTAGTTTTTCCGCTTCCGTTAGGTCCCGTAATCGCGGTGAAGCCCTTATCTAGGTTTACCTTAATCGTTTGCGGGCCAAAGGATTTGAAGCCTTTAACTTCTATTTTTTTAATGTACGGCATTCACGTTGCGCTCTTCAAGGTGGAAGCGGATGTCTTATTAGTTAAACAATTGCCCCAGATTGTTATAAAAGCTTATGCGCATTAAACACTGCCTAGTGCAGCATCAAAAACGACGTCGACTAAGGGAATTATTAAATATCGCCCTGAGAATTTGTGGTTAAAAGGAAGGTTATACCCTAATGAGTTTTTTTAAGTTAGGTTTTGATGGCATTCAAGAAGTGTTTATGTTAGCGCTTATGCTTTTGTTCTTTATCGTCATATTTTACTCCAACATAGACTTGATGTACAAGGTAGGCATCGGCGCCTTGGTCTTCACCTTGATATTTATCTCAAGCATGGCAAGCCAAGCACTAAAACAACAAAAAGAAGAAGCAAAAAAACGAGTTCAATAACACACCTTTTTTCTGCAAACAAACAAGCAAAACATCAGTTGAGGCAGAAAACAAGCAAAAGAAGGGGCTACTTGGTTTTTTTGTCTAGCCCCAGCAGGTTGAAGGGTGTTTTCTTTGGGAAATCGTTGCATTTGTAGATACGCAGTTGCCGTTGAGGCTCGATGCGGCAGCGTTTACGCGCGTTTTTTCGCCTGATATGAGGCGCCAACTGAAAAAAGGGGCATTTAGAGCAAAGCGTACTCAAAGTACGCCACTCCTTCTTGTTGTTTTGGATACTTCCAAGACAGGCTCAAACAGCCCATCACTCCAAATCGTACACACTTGTTTTTACCTCCAGTTTTTATCGGGTCATCATGCGTCTGAATATGGGTACGGCAATTGCGGTCATAACGCAGCCAAACGCGATGAGGATTATGAGTTCGGTGGATATGGCGGGTATGTCGGCTCCTAGCACCATGACTTTGCGCAGTGCCTGTGACGCGTAGGTTAAGGGTAGTAGTTGGGAGATGCTTTGCATGTACCAGGGCATTTGCTGTATGGGGAAGAACACGCCGCTAAGGAACATCATCGGAAACATCAGCGTCATCATCATCATGGTTGCGGTTTCTTGGTCTTTGGCAAACGAGGTTATCACTATGCCTAAGCCTACGAAGGAGAAAACTCCCAGCAAGAGCAAGCCAAGAACCAGCAGGATGTTGCCGTGTATGGTGACCCCAAACAGCCCTACCGCTAAGGCTAAAATTATCATGCCCTGCAAGAGTCCACGGGCGGTTTGACCCAACGTTTTGCCCAATATGATGGATAAGCGGTTTATGGGGGCGACCATCATGCCGTCCATGGTGCCGATTTCTTTTTCTTCTGAGATGGCTACGGGCAAACCGGTCATGACGCTCATCATAACGGTCATAGCCATGATGCCTGGTGCGATGAAGTCAAAGTAGCTGGTGCTGCCATCGACTACGCCTTCCATCTCAACAGCGTAGGGCTTAACGATAGCTAAAGAGCTGTTGGCAGTGACTAAATCAGGGTTTAGTGCCTGTACGTTTTGCTGGGCAAGCATGGTGCCCATTTGGTCGAAAACACCTGAAAGTGCGGCTTGGATGGTGGCGGAAACCTGCGGGTTAGACTGATCAGTCACCACTATTAACGTGCCCTGCTCGCCAGTTAGTATAGATTGGCTAAAGTTACTAGGAATCACTATGCCCCCGTCTATTTCGCCGCGTTGAATCAAATCCTTAACTTGGGCTAGGCTGGAGGCGTTGGAGAGCACCATCATGTCGGTTTGGTCGTTAATGCCCTGCAAGCCCATGAGGAACGTTTGGCTAGGAAGCGTAGAGCCATTAAAGCCGCCGTCATCATTGACCAACGCTATGGGTAAATTGTTAATTGTGTTTCCGTTAGAAGGATAAATGAAGCCCACCATAACCATCATAAACAATGGCATCACGATAAGCAACACTAAACCTAAACGGTTCCTAAACAACTCTAGCAAATCTTTCCATGCAATTCTAAAACTGTGTGACAACAACGTTTTTACGCCCATGCTTTATCACCTTATTCTTCCTTTTGGAGACCCATGCTTTCTGTTTTCAAACGGGATTTTTTGGTCTGCGCTGTCGCGTACTTGATGCCCAGTAATGTGTAAGAACACGTCTTCAAGGGTTGGCTGCAGGTTTTCCATGGAGTTGATTTTGCCGCCTTTTCCGCGGATGGCATCAACTATGGAGTCAAATGCTGCGTCGCCGTGGACGATGACTTTGAGGTGGGTGGTGTCTTCTTGGACAACGGAGTCAGCGCAGTTTAACTCTTTGACGCCTTCGATAAGGTCTAAGGAAAGGTTGGCAACGTCTAGCTTGATTACGGAGGTGTCTGCGCCTGAGATTGTTTTCTTCAAATTCGCTGAGGTATCTAACGCGACGATTTTTCCGTGGTCTACAATGGCTATGCGGTCGCACATCAAGTCAGCGTCAACCATCATGTGAGTGGTTACGACTACGGTGGTTCCGTTTTCTTTGTTGAGTTTTTTGATGAACTCGCGAATTTCCACTGATGACTGCGGGTCAAGCCCCAAAGTGGGTTCGTCTAAGAACAGCACTTTAGGCAGGTTAAGCAGCGCCCGCACCACGTTTAATCGTTGGCGCATGCCCGTAGAGAAAGTGCCCACCTGTGAATTCTTCCATTTGGTCAACTCAACAAGCTCTAAGAGTTCGTCGATGCGTTTTTCCAATTCAGCCTTGGGAATATCAAAGAGGTTACCAAAAAACCACAGGTTCTCTTTAGCGGTTAAACGGTTATACATTATCATCTTCTCAGAGACAATGCCAATTAGCTTGCGCACTTGATTATCGTTTTTTACTATGTCGTAACCGTTTATGGTCGCGGTTCCTTTGGTTGGTCGAGCCAGCGTGGAGAGCATACGCAAGGTTGTGCTTTTTCCTGCGCCGTTTGGACCAAGCAACCCAAAAATTTCGCCTTGCTTCACGTCAAAGGATATGCCGTCTACAGCCGTGAATTTGTTGAAGACCTTGGTTAGGTTTTTGACTTTGATTATTGAGCCGTGTTCCAAAATAGGCACCTTTATTCAATATTATCTGGTGCAATATATCGCGGCAAAATATAAGTATTTCCAGTGAGAATAGCATATTGGAATGCTTATGCATCCGCACTCTGAAGATAAAACAACCGAAAGCTGGCTAAAAGAAGCGCAAAAAGGGCACATCCGAGTCGCCGTGCTCATACTTTTAAGCAAAAAACCCGCTCACGGCTACGAAATTATGAAAGAAATCAACAACCGAACCAAAGGCTTTTGGAAACCCACCCCCGGCGGAGTATATCCGATTTTGCGCAACCTAGAAAAAGCCCGATATATCAAAGGCGAATGGCACACGCAAGGGAACAGGAAAATTAAAATTTACAAAATAACTCAAGGCGGTAGCAGCATACTCAAAAGCGCTCTTGTTAAGCAAAACGAGATTGCAAATAACATGAATGCTCTTTTTGAAGAGTTTGCAAGAGAGGTTCTAAAAGTTGAGACAAACATGGGTGCTATGCCCGTTATGCCCAGTCCTTTCGCGCCCTTCTTGGAAGATAAGAATCAGGAGAGAGGAAACATTGAGTTTCTGGAGCAGCATAAAAAACAAATCAAGGAAAAAATCAGCGTCCTTAGAAGAGACCTAACTGAAGTAAACAAGCAAATTGCAGAATTAAAAGCATCCAAAGAACCCAAATAAAAAGCGGGGGTTAGTTTCGCCGTGGGGATAGGAGGTCTTGGTAGTCCTCGTTGGCGACGTCGTATTTTTCTTGTATGGTGTGGTTGATTTTTAGCCAGTCGTCAAAGACCATGGACCACATCTCGCTGGTTACTACTTGTTTTGTCACGTATTCTTTGAGGGGACCTTCGCGTTTGATTGTTTGTTTGTGCCAGTCTACGCTAATTAAGCCGCCGCGGCGTAGATGCTGCAGGTTCTGCAAGACCTGATCAGAGTTAACAGGGAAACTCAAGCTGCCAGCTAAGTCATCCACTAACGATTCAAACGAGATTTCATCTTCAGGACGCAGGCAAACCACCGCAACGATATCTTGCACTAAACGCGCAGTTCTGCTCAGGTAGAAGCCTCGGCGTTTGGGAACCAGCACCTGCTCTATGCGGTAAGAGTTACGTTTATAGAACCACCGCTTCACAACCTCAGCCAACCCAAAGTACGCTACGATAATGCCTGCTAGTATGGCAAAGAACGTTAATGGGGGCTGTACGAAGCCAAAGTAGAGTTCGCCAAGGAAGGTGTAGGGAATGATGAGGGAGGCGGCGACGATGCTAAAGCTGCTTATAACCAAGACCTTGCCGGGTTTGCTCTTCCAAAACGGCGACTTGCGCGTTCGGATGACAAATATGACCAGGGTTTGGGTGATGAGGGATTCAAGGAACCAGGCGGTTTGGAAGAACGAAATCTGCGTTGGCGATGTACCCACCAAGGGGATGTTAAAGACCAGCAGCATGATGAAGAAAGTTAGGAAGTCAAAGAGTGAGCTAACAGGTCCCATGGATATCATGAATTTGCGTATGAAACTAATGTCCCAGCGTTTGGGTTTCTCGAAATATTCGGGGTCAACGTTGTCGGTTGTTATGGCGGACTGTGAAAGGTCATAGAGCAAGTTGTTGAGCAGAATCTGGATGGGGAGCATGGGCAAAAACGGCAAAAACAGTGAGGCACCCGCAACGCTAAACATGTTACCAAAGTTCGAGCTAACACCCATCATCACATACTTCATGGTATTGCCAAAGGTTTTGCGACCTTCCAACACACCCTCCGCGAGAACCGTCAAATCATTTTTTAGCAAGATTATGCCTGCGGATTCTTTGGCAACATCCACCGCGTTATCCACCGAAACCCCCACATCAGCCGTCCGCAGTGAAGGAGCATCATTGATTCCATCACCCATGAAGCCTACAACGTGCCCGTTATCTTTGAGCAGGTTGATTATGCGGTCTTTTTGGACGGGGGTGACGCGGGCGAAAACGTTTGCTTCTTCAACTACTCTGGCTAGGGCGTCGTCGTGCATTTGGCTGATTTCGCTGCCAAGGGCTACGCCTTTGACTTCAAAACCCAGCTGCTCACAGGTCTTGCGCGTAACCAGCTCGTTGTCGCCAGTTAAGATTTTTAGTTCGATGCCTGCGTCGCTGAGCAGTTTAAGCGATTTCTTGGCGGTTTCCTTGGGCGGGTCAAGAAAAGCTACAAACCCCAAAAGAACCATGTCGTCTTCGTCGTTGACGGAGTAGACATCTTTTTCTTCGCGCAGTTTCTTGTAGCAAACACCCAACACCCTAAAGCCCTCAGCGCTTAAATCCAAGTATTTCTGCTCGGCTTTCTGGAAAAGCTCCTCCGTAAAATCAACCGCAACCTCGCCAAACTCAACGTACGAACAAATCTTTAGAATTTCTTCAGGTGCACCCTTGGCGACGAAGTATCGTTGGCGGTCTTGCTCAACCACCACGCTAACTCGGCGGCGCACGAAATCAAAGGGCACCTCATCAACCTTTTCGAAGGTGCTAATATCTTGTTCTTTGTGGGCAAGTATGGCTTCGTCTAGGGGGCTTTTGAGTCCTGTTTGGTAGTAGCTGTTTAGGTATGAGTGGAGGAGGACTTTGTTGTCGTCTTTGCCCTCAGCATCCACGTACAATACAAGGGTGATTTTGTTTGCCGTTAGCGTCCCCGTCTTGTCAGTGCACAAAACGTTCATGCTGCCAAAATTATCAATTGACGCCAACCGTTTGACGATGACGCCTTTTTTGGACATGGCAATTGCGCCCTTGGAGAGGTTGACGGTTATAATCATGGGCAGCAGTTCAGGAGTCAAACCCACTGCAAGCGCAACTGAAAACAGCAGAGCCTGCAAAACCCCATTGGCGTCGGGATTCTTCATGGCGTTAATCAAGAACACGAACAAAACCAGCAGAATGGTAACCTGCATGATGAGAAAACCAAAGCTTTTGATGCCACGTTCAAACTCGGTTTCAGGAGCCTTCTCAACCAAACGCTTAGCAATCTTGCCGTACTCAGTTGAGCCGCCTGTACGAACAACAACCGCCGTCGCCGTGCCGCTAACTATTGAGGTGCCCATGAACAGGTAGTTTGTCCACTCCCCCATCGCCGCTTCAGAAGAAACCTGCCCAGGAAACTTTTCTACGGGAAATGATTCGCCTGTGAGGGCAGATTGGTTGACGAAAAGGTCTTTGGCTGTTATGACACGGGCGTCAGCGGGGGTTATGTCGCCTGCTGAGAGGTAGATGACGTCTCCGGGGACGACATCGGGGAGTTTGACTTCGATTTTTGTTTTGTCGCGCAGGGCAGTGGCGGTAGTGGTTACGGCTTCTCTTAGGGTTTCGGCGGCGTTTTCAGCTTTGGATTCTTGGTAGTAATCCAAAAAGACGCTGATGAAAACAATTGAGAGGATAATTATGGTGTTGGGCAGACCGTCAGGTAGGAAGCTGGAGATTATGCCTGCGAACATGAGGATAATTATGAGGGGGCTTTTGAGGTGGGATAGGAAGGCGGTTATGGCGGAGCGTTTTTTGCGGCGGGCAAGCTCGTTAGGTCCATAAATTTCTAGGCGATCAGAAGCTTGCTCAGAGGAGAGCCCCTCAGGCGAGGTTTCTAAACGGTTTAAAAGTTGGGGCATAGGCAGGTTTAGGAGTTCTTCTGCACGCAACATCGACTGCATTTGGCTGGTTTGGGAAGCCCCAGCATCCTCGAAAGGTACAGTCTCGTCTGTTGCCATAGCCGTTTTCCTCCATAAGTGCTCGCCGCACACAACAAGTTACTATAGCATACGAACCTAACATTCTTAAAATGGTTTCTAAACACTAACGGCAACCACAACAAACCACCACAAAAAAGACCAGCCAAACCCCTCATGGCGCGGGGAATACACTATTAAACAGCAAACCACCATAAAAACAACAAACCCAAAGAAGGAGAATTATGCTTTGGAAAAAACGTTTGCCATGCTCAAACCCTCAACTGTTGCACGTGCCCTAATCGGAAAAACAGTGAGTTACATCGAAGATAAGGGCCTAAAAATTGTTGCCATGAAACTCACAAGGGTAACTCAGCAACAAGCAGCTCAGCTTTATGCGGTGCATCAAGGAAAACCCTTCTACAACGACCTCGTCGCGTTCATGACCTCAGGACCCATCGTCGCCATGGTCATCGAAGGAGACGAAGCTGTAACCGTCATGCGCACCTTAATCGGAGCAACCAACGCCAAACAAGCCCAACCCGGAACCATACGCGGCGACTTAGCGCTTAGCAACCAAAAAAACGCCGTCCACGCCTCAGACTCCCCCCAAAACGCCAACGCAGAAATGCAAATCTTCTTCACGCCACAAGAAATCCTCAGCTACAAACGCGCCGACGAAAACTGGATAACCTAACACAGCGTCTTAGCCAACCCCTACCCCCTTAGTTTTTGCAGACGCCGTTTTGGGCTGCTTTCATGTTTTAGGGCTTAGCAGCGGCTTTTCATGCGTCACAAAAAGTCATAGAACGTCTCTAAACGTCCCAGTTCGTCAGCAAATCAACCAAAACATGAAACCACCGCGAGTTAACGTTGCCAAAAGTTGGGTGTTTGGTGCTCCGGCCGGGATTCGGACCCGGGTCTGTGGCTCGAGAGGCCACCATACTTGGCCAGACTATACTACCGGAGCGCGCTTGTCTGGTTTGGTGGAAAATGTATCACGCGTTTTTGATTAATTTACCTTGCCCTTCTCAAAGTCAACTCTAACCCGCATAAAACGCAAAAGAGCTAAAGTTAAGGTTTGCAGGAAGCGATAAGAGAAGTTTGGTTGTTTAAAAAGGGAAAAGGGTGGGTTTGGGTTTACTATTCGGGCATGCCGCCAGGGCCGCCTTTTGGTTTGGAGCTGGAGATGACGTCGTCGATGCGTAGGATCATGGATGCGGATTCGGCTGCGGATTTGAGTGCTTGTTCTTTGACGATGGAGGGTTCGATGACTCCGTTGTCGATGCTGTTTTGGATTTTGCCTGTGAAGACGTTGACGCCCATGTATTTGCCGTCTGCTTTTTCGTGTGCTGAGCGTAGTTCAACAAGGATGTCGATGGGTTCTAAGCCTGCGTTTTCTGCGAGGGTTCGGGGGATTACTTCTACGCCGTCTGCGAATGCTTCGATGGCTAGTTGTTCTCTGCCGCCTACGTTGGTTGCGAATTTGCGTAGTTCACGGGCAACTTCGATTTCGGCTGCGCCGCCGCCTGCAACGATTTTGCTGTTCTCTACCACGTCGGAGATTACGGAGAGTGAGTCTGTCATTGCGCGTTCTGCTTCGTCTACCATGCGTTCTAAGCCTGCGCGCATGAGGATGGCTACGCTGTGGGGGTCTTTGCATTGCTCGACAAATATCATTTTGTCGTCGCCGATTTTGCGTTCCTCCACCAAGCCTGCACTGCCTATGTCGTCGGCTTTAAGGTCATCTAAATCAGAAACGATTCGTGCGCCTGTTGCGCGGGCTAGTTTTTCCATGTCGGATTGTTTTACGCGTCTTGCTGCCATGATGCCTTCTTTGGCTAGGAAATGCTGCACCATGTCGTCTATGCCTTTTTGGCAGAACACGATGTCAGCGCCTGAAGCTTTGATTTTCTGCGCCATCTCTAGCATCATGTCGTTTTCTTGGTCTAGGAAAGCTTTCATTTGGGTGGGGTCGCGGATGCGGATTTCTGCGCTGATTTCGGTTTTCTCGATTTCAAGGGCAGAGTCGATAAGTGCGATTTTGGCGTTTACTTTTTTGTGGGGCATGCCGGGGTGGACGAGTTCTTTGTCTACGATTATGCCTTCGACAAGCTGGCTTTCTAGCAGGCTTTTGCCAGTTTTCTTTATCATCTGGATGTTGTCGATGTCTGCTAGGGTTTTGTCGCCGCGTTTTTCTGCGATTTGTTTTACGGCGCTAATTGCTATGTCTGCTAGGTGTTCTTTTGCGCTGCCTAGTGATTTGCTGCCCATGGATGTTAGGGCGACTTTGAGCATGACTTCTTTGTCGTTGACATCTATTGGGACTGCGATGTTTGCGACGACTTCGATGGCTTTTTGTGCAGCTTTGCGGTAGCCGCTGACTAGTATGGTTGGGTGAATGTTTTGGTCTAAAAGTTCTTCAGCTTTCTTGAGCAACTCGCTTGCTAAAACAACTGCTGTTGTGGTGCCGTCGCCGACCATATCATCTTGCGTTTTGGCGATTTCAACCATCATTTTTGCGGCTGGATGCTCAACTTCGATTTCGTTGAGGATGGCTGCGCCGTCATTGGTTATAGTGATGTCGCCGAGGTTGTCAATAAGCATCTTGTCCATGCCTCGGGGGCCTAGAGTGGTTTTTAGGACTTCGCCGATAACGCGGGCAGCCATGATGTTGTTTCGTTGGGCTTCTTTTCCGCGGTTTCTTGTTGTACCTTCTTTAAGAACAAGGACGGGTTGTCCTGAACCTGTAGTTGTTAAATATGCCATACCATTAACCTCTCTTACTCAGTTGTAGAATACTGTTTCAGTCGGAAATATGCAATCAAACAGCAATATAAACTTTAACCTTATTGCATCGAACATCGTAAAGAAGACAGCAAGTTTCGTAGAAAAACTTTGGCGGGTTGAGGGAGAGGTCGGTGGTGCATAAGAGTTTAATTTTGCCAGTTAGTTCGGTATTGTTGGTGAGGTATTGTGAAGGTTCAGGTTCGTTTTTTCACTGTGCTTAGAGAGGTTGTAGGCGAAAAAGAAGAAACCGTAGAGTTTGCTCAAAACCAAGAAGTTACGGTGCAGGCGGTTCTTGAAGAGCTTTCAAGGCGACATGGGAAAGCCTTTGCCGACTACGTTTTTGACGAAAAAACAGGCGAGGTTAGGGGGTTCTTGCAGTTTTTCATAAACGGCAAAAGCACCGCTGCCCACAACGGCTTAAAGAGCCAAATGCAAAACGGCGACGTCTTAGCGGTTATTCCGCCCGTAGGGGGAGGCTAAAAAGCAAAGTACGGAGATTTTTTGCGCATTACTGTCACGTATTCTTTGAGGGTTTGGATTTCTTCTTCGCTAAGTTTTTCGGCAAACACGTTTAGCAGCGGCTTGACATCGCCTTCGGGAACTTTCACGTACAAGACGTCTTTCTCAAAGACATGGCGTCCTACGGTGGGTTTGTCCATGGAAACTGCCACCTGCAAGCCTACAGCAGCTTCGGAGACGTTTTTGCCTTTGTCTTGAATCTGCTGCAGCTCTCCCACGTCTTCAGCGTCTGCCCCACGTACCAAATGAACCTTAGATTTAAGGGTGCCGGACAGGACTTCTACGCCAAATATGGCAGGCTTGGCGCGGCGGAAAACGTATCCGGGTATGACTTGGATTTTGGCGGGTTTGACAAGTTTTTCGAATTCTTCTTCGATTTTGGCTTCGCTTTTAGATTTGACCCAGTCCACGTAGTTGTCGATTAGGTGGTAGATGATTTTTTCTTGGAATATCTTAACGCCACGGTTTGTGGCTTCTTGCTCTGCATCAGGCAAAATTTTGACGCCAAACGCCAAGATGACTCCTTGTAGGGGGTCGTGGGCGCGTACGGAGGCGGCTTCGATGATGTCGCGTTTGGAAACATCGCCAACGTCAGCTATACGGATTTTCACTTCGTTTTGTTTGAGGATTTCGGCGATAGCTTCCAGCGAGCCTAGTGTGTCGGCTTTTAGTATGATGCCTTCGGTTTGGGTGGCTATGCGTATGCGTCCGATTTCATCGGTGATTAGCTGGGCGTACTTTTCGGGGGTTTCGCCGCTGCCTACAGCATACACGGGTGCACCAGCCAAGACGCCTTCTAAATCGGGCGCGACAATTTTTACTCCTGCCGCTGCATAAACTGCATCTACTGAGTTGAAGCGGTCGCGGGGGTCACGCATTTCATCTAAAGGTTTAGGAACCAAAAGCGCCCGGATGCGGGTGGTTACGGGTTTGTCTTTGCCGCCTAGCACGATTAGGTCGTCTTTTTTGAGGGTGCCCGCGTACACGATGGAGTTTAGGGTTAAGCCTAAGCCTGGTTCTTCTTTGATTTCCAGAATTGAGCCTTTGGCGGGGCCTTCGGTGGTTTGGAGGCGTTTTTTGAGGAACTGCTGGGTTAGTCCGACCAGAACCAACATGAGCTCAGTTATGCCTTCGCCTGTTTTAGCGCTTACCGGAACCAACGCCACGGTCGAGGTGAAGTCGCGTACTCGGTCGAAACGGTCAGTTTGCAGTTTTAACCTAGAGAAGGTTCCCATGATTTCGTAGAGTTTGTTATCTAAGGATTCTTTGACGTAGGCGTCCTGTTTGGAGTAGGACTGCATGAACGGTGCGGCAGCGTGGCTTTTCCAGCCGGGCAAACGGTCAATCTTGTTAACCGCGACGATAAATGGGGTTTTGCGTGCCTTTAGGATTTCGATGCATTCGTAGGTTTGGGCTTCAAAGCCGCGCAGGGCATCAACAACAAGGATGGCGATGTCGGCTACGCTTCCGCCTCGGCGCCGTAGATTGGTGAAGGCTTCGTGTCCAGGCGTGTCTATGACAAGCAATCCGGGGATTTCTATTTCGCTTTTCATGGAGGAGAGCAGGGGACCGATGAGTTTTTTGAGGGTTTCCACGGGAAAGAAGCTGGCGCCTATGTGCTGGGTTATGCCTCCGGCTTCTCTTGCTTGGACGCTGGTTTTGCGAATTTTGTCTAAAAGCAGGGTTTTACCGCTGTCGACATGTCCTAGAACGCAGACGATGGGTTGACGAATGGGCACCTTACGTAAAGCTCCTTTGGGGTTAACAAGCTAATGCTTCCAAAATATGACGTTGATAGTTAATAAACGCTCAGCTACCCAATAAGGCACCACGTGAAGTCAACCACGCATAGAAGAACCTAAACAGCGAAGTTTAGCGTACAATTCAACAGCCATGGAGTAGCCAAACAGGGCAAGGCAAAACAGGCTCGGAACCACAAGCAAAACGGGGAACAAACCAGAGTTTCCACCTACCTCAACAAGGGGACCTAAAACCGCCATGAACGCCACAATAAGAAGCAGATTGCAGTTGCCGGGTTTTAGCAGGGTCTGCAGGTCTTTTAGTTTGAACATGATAATTACGGCTACGACAAACAAGAAGAGTTCAGTTAGGGCAGGAACCAAGGCTCTAAGGTCAACGTCTATGAGGCCAAACCAGGTGGTAGATAAGGGCCAGAGAAGTTCGAGTCCGCCAGTGAAAAAGTCCGCAAATGCATGCGATAGCAACGCAGCGTAGTAGGGGAGGGCACGTTTTCGGTAGTAGAACAGAAAAGGCAAAAAGATTACTGTAGAGGTTATGAGGGAGTGGGTGGGTCCGCGGTGCATGAAAAGCAAGGGGTCCAAGTACTGGAGAATCAGGTCGGTGTCAGGTATAACCGAGAGGGTCAGTATCAGGGGCAAGTTTATTTTGACATCCAAGATTTTGGAGGAGGCTTTACCGGTGAGGTAGCCCAAAGCAAAATGCCCAATTGCAAACATCGTCTTTAGCCCTGTTTTACTTCGCCAATGTCAAAAGAACCTATTAAAGGAAACCTACAAAGATACATAAAGTCTATCGTTAGGCTGTAGAGTTGTTAGGAAGCCTTTTAAGGTGAGGCGAGAACGCGTTATTGTAGGTTGGTTGTTGTTATGGTTTATTGTAATAAGTGTGGAGCTCCTGTAAGAGAGGAAGATAATTTTTGTCCCGCATGTGGAACGCGAGTGTCTAAAGTAACTCAAGAAGAATACACTGTAGACTCAGAGAACCTTGTTGACCGCGTCAAGGAACTGCTGCATGAAGGAAACGTTACACGAATTATCGTAAAAGACGAAAAAGACGCGGTTTTGCTTGAAATTCCTGTCACGGTAGGTGTTGTAGGCGTTGTCTTGGCTCCGTGGCTTGCGGCTTTGGGCGTAATCGCAGCTTTGCTGGCTAACTGCAAACTGGTAGTAGAAAGAAGAGAATAAAACAGCTACTCCGCGTTAGGCTTCATGATTAGCAAGAAAGCACCTGCAACCAGAAGAACTGCGCAAAAGAAGCCAAATAGCCCTGTAAAGGCACCCAAAACGGCGGTTGTAGCTGTAAAGTAAATCATGACACCGCCTAAAGCAATGATTAATAATGCAACGATTTTTTCTGTCAAAGTTACCCAGAAGGATACGTCTTCACTCATGGTCATTCGCTCAGTTTTGTATTGCCAGTAACATAAGAGGGTTGAGTATTTTATGCTTTCGCCAGTTTTTGGTATGCATCAGAAGGGTTTGCTGGGCTCTAGAAACCTAAACAGGAGAGAGAATGAAACCTAAGGAGATTCTGCTGTCTAAGCATTATAGACTAGAGTCCACTCAGCCCCTTTTTTGTCCTATGCACGAAAAAAAAGAAAGAAGGGATTTTTGTTTATTGTCGGCGTCTAAGTACGAGAACTGCTGCGGCTGCGGCGATTACGATGACTGCGACGGCTATTGCGATGTAGGTTTCAGTGGGTATGCCGCTGGCTGGGGGTTGTGGAGCTTCGCTAGGTGAGGGGGATGCGGAGCTTGCTGGTGTTGGTGTTGGAGCAGTGGGTGATGCTGTGGTTGGGGGTACGCTTGGGGATGCTGCGCTAACTACGCCGATTGCTGTTTCTGCTGATGATGGTCCGTATGCTTGTGAGCCAGCGAATTCTGCGGTGATTACGTATTCGCCTTCGTGTTGTGGTGTCCATAGGTAGTGGAAGATTCCGCCTGTGCCAGTGCTCATGACTTGTGCGATTTGCTCTTTGTTGCCAGAGGAGTCAGTTGTGTATAGTGTTACGGGAACGCCTGTGATGTCGGTTGGTTTGTCGACTGTGTGCTGGATGAGATACTGCATTTGTTCGCCTTGGTCTGCATCAGATACTGCGGGGGTGCCTTGTAGGTCAGCTTGTGGAGTCTGGTCAGTTACTGTTCCAACGATTTCCACGCTTTGACCCATCGAAACTACGTTGTTCTTGACGTCAACGGTGGTTGCGCTTGGGCCTGGACCCATGGCATAGATGGTCATGTCGTTGTAGTTGAGCCATGTGTAGTAGCCGTCAGCAACTGCGTTGCTTTGCCATGAACATATGCCGTAGATGTCCCAGAGCAGTTCGCCTGTGAGGGCATCAACACAGCGGGTCTTGGCGCCGCGGTATGCAGGAGAGCCTAAAGAGTGTTCTTCTTCGACTAGGTAGACTTTGCCGTCAGCTACGGCTGCAACCTGAGTTGGGTATTGTCCGTAAACGGTTTCGGCAGTGTATGTGCTGTTTGTGGGGTCGTTGATGTCGTTACCAAAGGTGAAGTCCAAGTTACCTGTGTTGAGGTCGTATGCGTAGAGAACTCCGCCGTAACCTGCAACGTACATGTGTTCGTAGCCGATGCCAATTGGGCTTGTTAGACCAGTAGTGCCTGTGTAGAAGTTCCATTGGTTCTCAGATTCTGTGGGTCCCCAGATTTGGTTGCCAGTTAGCATGTCAAATCCTAGCCATTGACGGGTCTGCTTGTAGTAGAGAGTGAAAACGTTGCTTTCACCGTCTGCAGGACCAATGTTGATTGTGATGTTGCCAGCTGGTGCGGGGTATTGCTTTAGCCACAAGACATCGCCTATGTCTGCTCGTGCGGGGTCAAGGTTGATTGCCCACAAAGTGAAGGGGTCAGGAGTTCCAAGGATACCTGCAGATGTTCCAGGTGTCTGCTGCATGCCTGAGCTTTGACCTAAGATTAGGTTGCCAGGGAATACGCGCAGAATTGTTGGTGGGGTAGTGTAGAGTCCTGTTTCAGGGTCGTATGATGAGGTAACGCCAAATCCGCTTCCGCCGATTTCATCTGTCTGTGAGTAGAGGACTTGTGAGAGGGTTACGTTCCAGTCGTAGGCAGTGCTCATGTTGTAGTTAGAGTTTCCAGGTCTCCATTGGCCAATACCAGTTCCAGCGTCGATTCCGGGTAGTTTGGTGTTGTTCCACTGAGTCAGGTAGGTCATTGAACCATCGCCAGGACCACCAAGGCCGTAGATTAACCATTCGCCCATTGGTCCGTAGGCTTGAGTTCCAGATGGAACATTGGTTAGGTTAAACAGGACATTTCCAGTCTGGGGGTCAATTGCTACCCAAGCAGCAGCGTTGACTTGTGCGGTTCGGTCGTTAGATGCAGATACAGCGCCTAGGCTTGAACCAGGGGGGTAGCTACCGCTTAGTGCAGCAACTGCTTCTTCGCCTGGATTAGTTATTCCAGTGCCAACAGCTGTGCCTCTTGCCCACAGGTAAATGCCTGTAACACCGTGCTGGTTGCCTGATTCAAAGTCGTAGAGTTGACCCATCATCAGAGTGTTAAAGTCAGGGTTTACCCATTCAGTTTCGCCAGTTCGTAGGTCTACGCATGCGATGCCGTTGCCAGAGTTTGCATTGTTTTCTGGAAGAGCAAAGTAGACGTTACCGTACATGATTATTGGATACGAGAACTTTAGCTGGTACTGAGTACCTGAGTAGAAGCTTATCTGGTCGTTAACCGCGTGGTCACCGCCGACGATGCCACCCCAAGACAAGGGGTAAGTCATTGAGACGTGAGCAGTGTTAGGTCCGCGACCGTAGGGGTTGTATTTCAGGTAAGTTGCACCAAAAAAGCCGCCAGTTCCATCAGAGCCTAGCCATGCTGAGGCTATAGAGGACCAGCCTTGGTTGTTTTCGTTAATTGGGCGTGTCCAATAACTGATTGGTACTTGTGCTTCTTGGAAGTGCTCTACGGGTGATTCTGCTAGTACGGTAAATGTCGTGGATGCGTGTCCTGCTGAGAAGACGTCGCCTACGTAAACGCTGTTGGTTCCACCTTTAAGTTCAAGAACTTGTTCGGGGAAACTGAATTCAATTGTGTATTCGCCTGGCATGTCAGGGAAGTACAGAGCGTAGGTTCCGCCTACTGGGTCAGAATCAGCGTTATCAAGCACGCGTTCAACAGAGCCATCTGGCTTTGTGACGTCAACTGTCATTCCGTGCCATCGGTCACCCAAGGCACCATATGCGGTTGGAGGCGGCATATCAGCCCAGAGGACGATTGCGACTGGGTCGTTAACGCCGACTGTGCTGGGAGCTGCAGTAACGAAAGCGTATCTTTGGATTGTCCATGGGGGGTCGTGTGCGCTAACGGATGGTGCTGCTGCTAAGAATGCAGAAGCAAATAACAACGCCATTAAGGCAATTGTAATAGTCGGGTTTCGGTTCATTTTTTCTTTCTCCATAGTAAGGTACGTTTTTTACCGCATGTGGGTTTAAAAGAACTAGTGAGTGGGAGTTTCAACCGCAGATGACACCAAGAATTAGATAAAGCAGAACAACTGTACGTACAAAGGTAAACTACATAGCCGAAAAAATAGACAACATAAGATTAAAACGCAATTTAACGTTAAAATTCACAAATTTAACCAAATAAAAGAAACATTGTCAGGCAGCTAAAAAACGCCACGTTGGAATTCAAGCAGGAGTCGATTCACGCAAAACCTTTTCAAAATAGGCATTAGCCAAAGCCAAAATCCGCGGATTAGTAGACATAACCCAAGCACTATCGGAAAAATCAGAACCCGACAATTGAACCCAAGTTTTTCGGTCATCGTTAACCGCTAAAAGAACCTCAGGCAAATGAGGCAACAAATACAGTTCATAATGGGAATACTTCTTTAACTCCTGAATGTAATCAGGCAGCGCATCACCATTTGGGGGCTTTTCCAAAATCATGACAACTTTGACACCGCGCTTCAAAGCCTCAACATACGGAATAGTCTGCACTGGAAGATAACTTGTAGCAGAAATAATCCGAATGGATTTACGTGCAGAATTAATAGAGCGAACTATCTGTGGCGTGGCAATCTTTAAGTTAGGAATCAAGACAAGACAATCGCTTTCTTCAGTTCTTGCAAGCACATCCTCGCTTAATTCAGAATGAATAAGCCGCTTCGCTTCCTTTTCAAGGTCACAGAGCCTGCGTTTCTCACCATTTAACAAAGCAGACAGCAAATCCTTCAAAGGAACCGCACGGTACTCCACAGGATAAGCCAAAATTTTTTGCAAAAACCCTTTTTGTTCAAGCTGAGAAATCACACGGTAAGTCTCAGCACGGTCTAGTTTTGCAACTTTAGAAACCGCCAAAGCCTTTGAAGAACCCAACCTAGAAAAAGCCAGATATATTTTTGCTTGGGAAACCGTAAGACCCAAGTCAGTCAATACCTTAATTTCGCGGTCTTCAATAACCATGTTATAATCCATATTTACAGTTACAAATAAGGGTTTGCTGGGGCGCTGGAACCAATAGGAAAGAGAAAGAAACCCTTGCAGTGATTTGATGTTAACGCATTACTCATCGGTCTAACCAGAGCCCACTCAGCCCACTTGGATTTTTCTTTTGGGACTAAAAAAGGGAAAAGGGAATTGTTGAGGGTTATTTGCGTTTGCGAAGCACTATCGCTGCGGCGGCTATGACAATTATGATTGCAACTACTGCTATAACTACGTAGGTGGTGGTTGGAACTTCGCTGGCGGGTGGAGGTGCAGTGCTTGGCGAAGGTGATATGTTGGGTGTGGCGGATGCGTCTGAGACAATGAAGGCGGTTTCTGCAGTTGATTGATAGTAAGATTCAGAGCCGTCGAAGGTAGCGGTTATAGTGTAGAGTCCTGCAACTGGGGGTGTCCATGAGACTGCGTAGTTGCCGTTTACGTTGCTCATTACGGTTCCGATTTCGTGGGTGTTGCCGTTAGAATCGACTGCGGTTAAATACACGGGGACGCCAGTAACATCAGTTGGTTTAGGCTGTTGCATGTACAAGTATGCCATCCAGTCGCTCATGCCAGCATCAGAAACCGCTGGGGTGCCTGCGGTTGGAATGCCTAGACAAGTTTCTCCTGGAGATTGGTCAGTGATTGTTCCTTGTATTAGAACGGGTGTGCCTTTGGGTACTGCGGTGTTTGGCGCGGTAACGGTGGTTGCTGTCTGTCCTTTGCCAAAGCAGTAAAGCATGTTGTCATAGAGGTTATAGCCTACTAGATAGCCGTCTGCAACGGGCAAAGACTGCTCAAAGCAGCCGTTGATGCTCCAAACTTCGTTTCCAGAGTTATCAACAACATACAACTTTGCGCCTCGGAACTGGGGAACTCCGTGTGAATCACCTGTGCTTGCAATAACCTTTTCGCCTGCAACCGTAAACAGCATGTTAGTCTCAAAAGGCAATGTGCTATATCCAGGGAAGTCAGCTCCTGCGGGGTCAGCATAGAAGTCCCAGAGTCTCTCGCCAGTTTTAATGTCTAACGCGTGAACTCCATCTACAGCAAATGCATAAAGTATTCCGTACGCACTTTCAGAGGCTACGTCGTTATTAGCCAAAGAACCCCAAGCATTTTCGTAGGGTACAGATGGTCCCCAAAGCTGTTCTCCAGTGTTGACATCAAAACCGTACCATTGCATCGCATCAGAGTGGAATTCAGTGAATACGCCATCGGCTATAGGTCCAAAGAGTCCCCATATAGTAGCTCCAGGATAGGATGTACGGTTTTTCATCCAAAGCTGTTCTCCAGTATTCATGTCGTATCCTACCTCCATGTGCCAGCCATCAGATGGAGTGATAGAGGAAGTAGTAGCTAACAATATACCTGAGCCAGTTCGGGTGATTGCCTGTCCAGGAACTGAAGGCGTGCTAACGTTCCACATTACTCCGCCTTGCCAGTCAATTGTAGCGCCCACAGGAGGTCTCCAAGAGTTAGTTGATTGCCCAGCAGTTCCTGCCTGTATGCATTTTGTCGAATTCCACAACGCAAGCCAGTTGTTTGTTGAATCTAGGGCATATACAAGAAGTTCACCGTTAGGACCTTCAACCGTGTTTCCGGTACTCATAATTCCTCCAGAAGCAGCCGCGGGCACATTTGAAATTTGAAGTATCATATTTCCAGTGACCGCATTAAACATAGTCCAGGCTGTTCTGCCCTTGTCCCAAAGGTAAGGAATTCCGCCTTCTTGGTTGATGGATAAGAAGTTTAGTATCTGTCCAGTGGTTATACCAATTGAGCTGTTCTTGTGCCAAAGCGTTTCACCTGTGCGCAAATCGACAGCATAGAAGCCTTGTTTTGGAGTTGCAGGGTCGTTGTAGTAGAGTACTCCGTTAATAATTACTGGCGGACCAAATTGAGGTTCATATGATTTCCCGTTGTAGTAGTGGCTTGTTGCAGAGCCTCCGTATTCGCCCCCTATTAAGCCTCCAAACACCAGCGGCTTGGTCCATACAACGTGACCAGTATTAGGAACTGTGGTGTAGAGGTTAATGTTTCCACTTATACTGTTGGCACTGGTTCCAAATGAGCCTGCGCCTGTTCCAAGCCAGTTACCAGAGATAGTGTACCATTCCTGATTTTGAGAGTTAATCGGTCGTTGCCAGTAGCCATCCGGAAGGGGAACCTGAGGAATCGGCTTCACTTCTTCCTGCTGAACCGTGAGCATTACCGTAAAACTGCTTCCCGCATAATACGAGTCCACTGCACCCCCAAACGCGGAAACTCCTGTTACATGCTGACCAGGAAACACGAACTTGAAAGTGTAATCACCAAGTTGATCTGGCGTGTATAGAGCATGGGCATAAGACGCATCGTCTGCTGTGAAAGGCCCAAGAGTCTCCTGATGTCCGTCAGGTTTTGTGATTTCTATTTGGTAGTTTTCCCATTTGCCTGCATTATTGTCGGCAGCTGCGGGGTTGATTTGAACCAGCCACATTAAACAGGTGACTTGCTGGTTAATGCCAACTGGGTCTGGGGATACAACAAGGTATGCATTTGTGGGCAAAGGTGAATCTGCAGTTTGCGCATTTGAAGCGGGCAGGAGCGTTAGCATTCCAGAAATAGTTAGCAGCAAAATCAAAACGATTGAAGAAAAGGTTTTCACTCGAGATTGCTCTCTTTTAAAACTAACAAAGCTTCTTATTTTTTCACTCTCCATTTTTATAATATGCCCCCATTTCAACCGACATGTATTTAAATTTTTTTAAAAAACACGGCATGGCAAAAAATATTAAACATAAAATTCCGCCGCATAATTAAAATTTACAGAAACAGCAGAAGGAAACTCGAAAAAGACAAACCGCTTATCACCAGCACACATATTAAGAAATGAAAGGAAGATTACTTTTCAAGAAACCTCGAAAAACAGAGTTTAAGGGATTGGATAGGACGAAGAAAAACGATGAAACAGACTGTAGGATTCTAGAAGCCCTTTTGATTGAATCACGCATGAGTTTCACGGATTTGTCCAAATTATGCAATGTCTCAGTCACGGCAGTTATAAGAAGGTACGAACGTTTGAAGAAAACGGGGGTCATATGTGCCGAAACAATGCATCTTTGTCCCCCAAGTATTGGTTATGATTGCGTAGCTGAAATAGGCATAATTACAGATTTAGCAGACAGAGCAAAAACCTTGGAATTATTGAAGAATAAACCGTTGAAAACTAGTGGGGATGAATCCTTAGGCAAATACAGCATATATGGCCAGTTGGCAACACGAACTTTAGAGGAACTAAATGAAACGCTCCAGAAAATAGACCTCAAGCCACACATAAAGAGTTTAGACGTTTTGATTTATACTGACTTGTGGAATAATCCATGGCACCCAGAGAACCTAGTTGTTAATTCAGCTCAACAAGAGAAAACAGTCACACCAAGACAAAAAAAACAAACCCCAAACGAAGTCATAGCCCTTAGCGAAACAGACAAGCAAATAGCCAAAATACTCATGAAAAATTCCCGAACAACATTCAAAGAAATTGCAGAAAAAACCAGCACCTCAATAAACAATGTCATTCAAAGATACCAATGCCTTAGAGAAAAAAATGTCTTAAACCTCTCAACCATATCAATCGACCTTCACAAGTTAGGCTACAAAGTGATAGCAGACAGCTACATAAAAGTCGAAAACAGAGGAACCCTACCAAAAGTAGAAGCACAACTACTCCAAATACCCAACGCAGTCTTCTGCGGAAAATTTGTCGGCGGCGCCTACGACCTAAGAATCGCAGTCATAATCAAGGATTTCAAAGACTTCTTCCGAGTAAAAAACAAAATCCAGTCAATAAAAAACATCAAAACAGCAGAATTCTACTTACACGACATCCCTAGCCCATGGCCAACAGATTTCTTAGCCAAAACACTCCTATAAAAACAAGGTCCGCATAAACAAGCCGTTTATAATTCTCACAAACAACCAAGACCACAAACCCATGTAAAGCGAACCTAAAAGCAGGCGCCGCAAGCATCTTTTGGTAAGGTTTACTGGGGCTCTGGGACCAAATAGGAGAGAACAAGTTGCAGTGACCTTGCTGCTAACACGTAAATTAGTACCCAGAGCCCACTCAGCCCGTTTTTACGCTTGGTGCCTTTCACAAAAAAAGAAAGGAAGGAGTTTTTGATAGATTGTTGGTTGGTTTATTGTCGGCGTCTTAGGAACAGAGCAGCAACACCAGCAACAGCAACAATAACAACTACAGCAGCAGCTAGCAAGATGTAGGTGCCAGTAGCATCATCAGTGCCTGGAGGAGCAACAGAGGGCGAAGGAGAAGCAGATGCAGAGGGCGTAGAAGTTGGCATGGAAGTGTCGGTGGGTGTTGGTGAGACTGATGCGGAGGGTGCTTCGACTGAGGTTAGGTATGTTGTTGCGTATGAGCTGTAGTACGAGTCTGAGCCTTCAAAGGTTGCAACTATCTGGTACGTGCCAGGAACTTCAGGAGCCCAAGTAAATCCATAGTTGCCGTTTGCGTCAACAGTTGTTTCGCCGATGATTACTTCGTTGCAGTTGGGGTCATATGCGGTCAGTTTTACGGTTACGCCAGTTGCGTCTTGTGGCAGGGGCTTTTGCATGTAAATGTGTTCCATCCAGCTACTCATGCTTGCATCGGACATGGCTGCGACGGTTGTGAATGTCCCGTCTGCGATTTTCTCTTTAGCGCCTGCTGATTCGTCGGTGACAGTGCCGGTTATGGTGAAGCAGTCATTTACAGCAACAGAGGTCAAGGGTGCGTTGACTGTTGTTTTGCTTGGACCTTTGGCGACTGCGTATAGTTGGTTGTCGTAGTAGTTGTAGTAGACAAATGTGCCGTCAGCAAGGACACTAGTGGAGGTGCCTGGACCGCCTGATTGTCCTGCCCAGCCGTCCATAGTCCATAGTTCGTCGCCTGTGTATGCGTCTATGCAGTAGACTTTTTCGCCTTTGTAGAGCGGGTAGTTGGGTGAGTGTTCGTTGTTGAAGGCGTAGACTTTGCCGTCAGCGATTGCAGCTACGAAGATTGGGTAGTTGCCCCAAGCGCTTTCGATGCCGCTGTTGGTGTTGTTGTAGTTCCATTCAACGTTTCCAGTGGCTAGGTCATAGCAGATGAGTTCTCCGCCAAAGCCCTGTGTATAGAGGTTGCCGTATGCGGTGTAGCCTATTTGACCTCCTCCTTTACCGCTGCCGTAATAGGTGAAGTCACGTTCCACGCCAGTTATTGGACCCCAAATCTGTTTTCCGTCGTCAATGCTAAAGCCTGTCCACTCCATGGTCTCAACGTATGAGATGGTGTACACGCGGCTTACAGGGTCAACAGGACCCATATAGGGAGTCAAATGTTCAGCAGGAGGAGCGAATTCTTCAACCCACAAAATCTCGCCGCGGTTTGCAGGGTTATCGCTAATTGCCCACATGGTGATGTATTCGGGAGATTCCATAAGGATACCGCCCAGCCACGCAAATGTGGTGCTTGTGCCAATAATCCTGTCACCAGGGATTACAGAGACAATTGAGGGATTAGCTAGACCAGTTAGGTCACCGTTGATGGTTACGTTCCATGTGTATGCGGTGCTCATGTTGATTTCTTTGCCGTTTGGTCTCCACTGATACGCGCTGCTTCCAGTTCCTAATGCGCCGTGAAGTCCCATTTGTTCTTGGGTGTTGTTCCACAGTGCAAGCGAGCCGCTCTTTGTGGTTGTGTTATAGTTGAAGACGTAACGCAAGATTTCGCCGTTGTCTGAGTACACGGAGGATCCAGATGGAACATCTGTTAGGTTGTAGACGGATTTGCCTGTGAATGCGTCATAGCCTTTCCAAGTGGTGCCTGAAACTGCCCAGAGTATGCCTCCGACGACACCGTGCTGGTTCATGGATTCGTAGTCGTAGAGTTGACCAAAGGATGGCGCGGTTTCGCCGCCTGCAACGCCTAGTACGTCGCTGTGCCAGACAACTTCTCCAGTTCGCAGGTCACGGCATGTGTAGCCGCCTCCGCTTGCAGCGTGTCCTAGAGGTTCGTTGTAGTAGAGCATGCCGCCCAGTATGATGGCGTTTGCGAATCTGCCTTCATATGAACCACCAGAATAGTAGCCCACACTGGGTATGTCGAAGCTTCCTCCGACGATACCGCCTAATTCAATAGGTGTTGTCCATACGATGTGGGAACTGTCGGGGGCGTCGCCTTCTTGCTGCCAGAGGTTAACGTCATTTGAGGTTATGTAGCCCAGGTAAGAGCCTGCTAGCCAGTTTGATGCAATGCTGCCCCATGCAGTGTTTTGTCCTTCTATGGGGTGTGTCCAATAGTTTGAGGGCAACGGGTACTCGGGGACTGCTTCAACGGGTTCTGCTTGCACATCCATGTATGTTGTTGCAGTACTTGGCAGGAAGGTGTCATTTACGAATGCTCCAGAACCAAAGTAGCTAAGCATGAAGTCGTTGGGGTCAACAGCTTCACCGTTGGTTGGGTTAACCAAAGTCAACACTTGCCCGGTGTATTCGAGAACAAATTCGTACCTGCCAACTTGGTCAGGTGTGAAAAGAACGTATGTTGATCCTGTAGGGTCGGACACTAGAGGGCCTCTTGTTTCAACGGTGCCATCAGGTGCTATGATGTCGAGGTAGAAGTCGTGCCAGCGGTCTCCAGCAATTCCAGAAGCAGTTGGGGGCGCAGCGTGAAGCCACATAACAACGAAGGCTTGCTGATGTACACCTATTGGGTTAGGTGCAGCAACAATGTATGCGTATGTTGGGATTTCCCATGGGGGATCATGCGCTTCAGCAGTAGGCGCAAGCAACATAAACATAGACATCGACAGCAGCAGAATCAAAGCAGCCGAAGCTACAGAATTACTTAATCTAGGTTTCATTCACTAAATCTCCTTTAGGTTAAAACGAAGATTGTCGCAGGTACTATTTAAAATTCACTCAATTAACGAAAAAACAAAGCCGAATGCAAACAAAGTTAACGCGAAATAGAAGAAAAATGCAACAATGTACGCCCAAAAAAAGAAGAATCAATCCTCAAAAGGCGGTTACTGTTTCTTTTCAGGTATAGGCTCAAGTTTAGTGGGCAAATACTTGTCTACGATGTAGGTTAAGCCGTACCTGCTAAAAGCTTCCTGCTCGGCTTTGCGTCTAATTTTGAGGAACATTTTGATTTCGCGTTGCCAGATGGGGTCGTTTTGGTATCGGGGGTCACGCTGCAATTCGTAGAGCCGCTTTATATCCACATCATCCAGAGGGTCAGTAGGCAGTTTGTACTCGACAATGTCAGATGCCCAAACGCCGCTCCAAACCGCGTCGGGAGTGTTGAGTTGGCGCAGGTGCGCTGCGTTGGCAGAGCCCGAGATAATGACCTGTGCAATGTGCATGCCCCAGGGGTCGCCGTCAGTGAATATGTAAACTGGCAAGTTGAGTTCGTCGTGGAGGCGTCGTATGAAGCTGCGGGTTTGCCTTGGGGCTTGTCCTCCGCAGGATATGAGCAGGGATTTGTGTTTGTTGTGCACGTTTTCTTCGATGAATCTTGTGAAGAGGGCGCCTTTTTCGATGGCTATGATTTTGTCGGCGTTGGTTTTTATGAATTCGGAGCTGGTGAGGGCTGGTCCGATGAGGACGCCGTCGGGGTGGGCGGTGAGGTTCATGGTTTTGCCTTCGTAGCCAGGGACGGTGTAGCCGATGGTTAGGTCTCCAAATATTGCGGAGCGTTCTTCGGGGAAGATGTTAAAGTCTTCGCGGGAAAAACCGGTGATGGTTTCTAGTTCGGTGATGATGTTGTTGGATTCTTGCTGGTCGTTGAACGTCATTGCGTATGCTTGTGCGGAGTAGTACACGTCTCTTAAGGTGCTGGTTTTGCGGTGTGTGGTGAGTTCGTTGCTAAACATGGCTGCCCAGGTTAGTTGGGTGAAGGGTCGGACGTGGCGGATGTTTCTGGAGCTTCGGTTGACTACGCGGTCTCCTAAAATGTATTGGCGAGTGTTGGGGTCGTAGTTGATGTTTTCGGTGCTGCGGCTAGGCATGTTAACGCTTGGAAAGACGCCTTGCTCCATCTGGTTATAAATGGAAGTGCCCAGCTTTTTCAAGCCGTTAATAACTTCGCTTTTCTTTTCAGCCACGCTGGATTTACTTTTCTTCGTCGCCATACTTTTGCACACTCTTCAACAATTTGTCAATTTCAGGAGGTTTTTCTTTATCCGCCAGCATCGCCGAGAACTCTGCAATCTTGGGCAAATACTTAGAAAAGATGCTCATACGTTTCTTTTCGCGGTCAACGTGTTCTCTGCGAGCCAGAAAATGCCCCAGCTGACGCGCCACTTCACGCAACTCATTAGCTACTTCACGGCGGATTTCAGCACGGTCAGAAATGAATTCTTTGCCCACAGTTTTATACGGCACTTTGGTGCTGCAGATGTGCACAACTATGGCTATGGGCATATCAGGAGTGACTTTGTAGCGGCGCCAGTTCATAGAGTTAATGACCCTATAGGAGACGTCGCTGGCTTCGTCATATAGCAGGGGGATGCGGTTTGCGAAACGGTAAAGCGTGAAGCTGCCTTTTTTGGGTATGCCTCCGCCGTAGCCTATGCCCACTTCAACGATGAAGGGGTGTCCTGCGTAGGTGGAGGGTTTGCGTTGATGAACCACTAAGTATTCGGGGGTTAGTTCTTTCATGATGCCTGCGCGCAACAAATCTTCGCCTAAGGGGGAGAGGCAGCTGGCGTCTGGGGGCAGGAAATCTTTGAAGCGTTTGAGGTTTTGCATTAGCTTGACGATTTCTTCGTGGTCAAGCTTTTTGGGGTCTTTGGTGGCGTCAAGTTCGGCAAATTCTAAAAATTTCTTGGCGGTTATGCCTCCGACGCGGTGGAAATGGACTCTTAGAAAGTCTTGCATGCTTTTGCATTGAGTAACCGCGATAAGCCGCTGCAGAAGTTCGACGTCAACGCCGTAGGGGTGGGGTTCGGTTTCGCCTGGCGGCTCAGGCATCTCGGTGGTTGCACGGGTAAACTTGTAGAGCCTACCCTTTGGGTCTACAAACGTCAAGTTCGCATAGGGGTTAACCATGGCGGTCTGCTTGAAGTACTCAAGGATTTTTGGCATGGCTCTGAGGTAGTCGCCTTCTAGGGTGAATTCTACGATGGTTCCGTGCCAGCCATCTTTGTTAATTTGCATTTTGCGGTTGACTATTACGGGGCGGTTGTGCTGGATGTCTATCATCAGCTCGAAAGTGTAGATTTTGTTCGAGTCCCCAGTGCTTGACGTCACCATGGCAGGCTTGTGAGTAGTAATTTGCCCATAAAGCAAGGACATTTTGCCGCCCAAACCAAAAGTACCACGGGTCTGCTTGAGCTTGTATTTGGAACCAAACAAAATCTGACCAAACGCCGAAGGAATAAAACGCGGCTGGATACCACATCCGTTATCTTCTACACGCAGCTTGTAGATTTGGGTGTCCGCAGTAGCTTCCCCTTCAAACGAGAGCCGCACGTAAACGTTAGGGGGAATCATTTGGCTTTCGGCAGCATCCAACGAATTCTCTACAATTTCGCGTATAGCCACAAAGATTGCTCTAGAGGGATTGGAGAAACCTGCGATGTCGCGGTTACGGTAGAAAAAGTCAGACGCGCTTATTTCCTGAAAGGTTGCTTGTGCCACCCTTTGCCTCCACCAGTCGTTATCCTTTGTTGTATGGTCGGTTTCTTTACGTTATAGTGTTGCTTGTTCTTTAAGTTAACTGCATTATTTAAGGAGAAAATGCTCGTTTTTTGTAGGGGAACGGAAGCAGCTCCTGCAAAGTTTGCACTTGAACAGTTCCAAAAAGAACCCTCTGCAAGTCTGCTTTTGCCGCGATAACTTTAATTTGGGCGTTTTCTGCGAAGTCAAAAATATGCTGCAAACAAACGCCGCAGGGCACAGCTTCACCCTCATACTCGCTGCTCAAAACAACGGCTACAGCTTTGATTTTACGGTTCCCATGAATCAACGCGTGGTTTATAGCGTTACGCTCAGCACAGGTGCCCAAACCTGAAATCCAACTCTCAACATTTGCGCCCTCATACACCTTGCCGTCCTCAGCCAACACCGCTGCGCCCACAGCAAATCCCCAAAGCACAAACGCGTTCTCCATGCCCCTAAACGCTGCATCAAGCAGTTGCGCTTCAACCTTGCCAAGCTCACCCATACAATCACTCGCCCTCTTCTTCGTCTTCTTCTTTTTGCCGTGCCACAAGCGTGTAGTAGTATTCGCCGATTTCTTTTTGCATGTTATCTAGGCGCGAGTGTTCTTTGTTGACGCGGGGGCGGCGGGTGGTGGAGTCTCTGCGGAAGGTTATGTCCATTTCTTTTAGGAACTGGTTCATGCCACCGCGCAAGGTGGTGGGGGGGTATGCGGTTCCTGAGACGCCTGGTTCGCCGCTAAAAACCATGAGGCGGTCAGCGATAAAGTCTTGGGTAACAACGTCATGCTCGACCACGAAGGCGGGGGTGCCGTGGGCTTCTACGATGCGCCGCAGGGTCTTTGCCATGTTTAGGCGTTCGTCCACGTCAAGGTAAGCGCTGGGTTCGTCAAGCAAAATCAAATCCGCATTACGCGACAAACTCGCAGCTATGGCGACTTTTTGCAGCTCTCCGCCACTGAGCTCCATGACATAGTGGTCTAGCAGGCGCTGGATGTTTAAGGGCTGCAAAATCTCGGTTTTATACCAGCTCGAAGTATAATTCTCCTTCGCCACGCTCATCAAAAGCTCCTGCACCGTCCCCTGATAATCCGCCGCGATATACTGAGGCTTGTAGCTAACCGAGAGCTCGCCAAGTTTTTGCTTGTCATCAGATTTTTCCATACCCGCCAAAATCTTAACAAACGTAGTCTTGCCAATACCGTTAGGACCCAAAACCCCAATAATTTCGCCTCTGCGGATTTCTCCTGGCTCGGCGGTTAACTTGAAGCCCGCAAAGGTTTTTTCGATTTGTCCCCACTTAAGCAGCACCTCATCTTCGTAGAGGTTGGTGGTGGGGGGTTTTTCGTGGAATATGATGGGTTCTTTGCGGAACATGATGTTTTCGTCGGGTATGTAGCCTTGCAGGTAAATGTTAATGCCCGTGCGTACACCGTGCACGTGGCTGACAACTCCGTAGACGCCTGCTTCTCCGTAGAATACGCAGATTTGGTCGGAGAGGTAGTCGATGATGGCGAGGTCGTGTTCGGCGACAACCACGGTTTTTTGCTGCTCTTTTAAGGTGCGTATAGCTTTGGCTACGTGCAGGCGCTGCTTGACGTCGAGGTAGCTAGACGGTTCGTCGAAGAGGTACACGTCAGCATCTCGGCACAAAGCCGCCGTCACGGCAACGCGTTGCAGCTCGCCTCCGCTAAGAACGTCTAGGGGTCGGTCCCAGATTTTTTTTAGCTCCAAATCCTGCGCGAGTTGCTCTAAGACGCCGCGTTGGTCGATTTTTTCGAGGAGCTGGCTGACTTTTCCTTTGATGGCTTTGGGGATTTTGTCGACGTACTGGGGTTTGTGGCTGACTTTGAGGTTGCCTTCGCTGACTTTTTGGAAGTACTCCTGCAAAGTGGAGCCACGGTAGTACTGTATGATTTCTTCCCACTCTGGGGGCTCGTTGAACCGTCCAAGGTTAGGCTTGATTTCGCCCGACAGGACCTTAAGCGTGGTGCTTTTTCCAATCCCGTTTTGTCCTAGCAACCCCAAAACGGTGCCGGGCGCGGGGGTGGGTAACCTGAAAAGTTTGAACGCGTTTTCTCCAAAACGGTGGCTACAATCCTGGTCGAGCTCGTCAGGCAAATTCACAATAGAAATCGCCTTAAACGGACACTTCTTAACGCATATTCCGCATCCGCTGCACAGTTTCTCGCTAATTACAATCTTGTTATCCTCAAACCTTACCGCCTCTACACGGCTACGCACCATCGGACAAAACTTGATGCACAGCTTATCACACTTCTTAGGTTTGCACCTGTCGTAGTCCATAACAGCCAAGCGAGTCATACACGTTCGCGATAATCAAGGCAACAGGCAGTAATAAAACCTTAACTCAGCCCCAACCAAAACATGGATTGTCAACATAGTTTGTAGCAGGTTTAGGTAGAGCTTAGAAGCAGGTGGGTGGATAAAAAGGCTTAAAGAAACAGGGGCAATAGGTTAGGGAGAGTACTTTGAAGGTGGTTTAGTGCAGAGGTCTCTTGAGGATGTTAAGGGGGAGCTTCAGCGTTTGAAGCCTATGCTTGAGAAGCGTTTCAAAGTGCAAACCATCGACATCTTCGGCTCATACGCCCGCGGGGAGCAGACAGTAAAAAGCGATTTAGACCTGCTGGTTACCTATTCTGAAGCGGTAGATTTGCTTTTGGTGGCAAGACCAAGACGTTACCTGCGGCGCAAACTCAAGCTCAAAGTTGACGTGGTCTCAAAAGAGTTCCTAAACAGGCACATCAAAGAAGACGTCTTAGAAGAAACCATATGGGTATAAAACTTATATGTTCAAAAAGAGCATGGATAATGTCTTAAATGACAACAAAAATAACCAAGGTCAAACCAAACAAAAAAGCTCTGGAACAACACATAGAAATACCCGACTACCAAATAAGTGAAGACGAAATTTGGTATCCTCCAGACGAATTTGTTGTTGTAACACATGACTTAATGATACAGAGGTATGGTGGCTACACTGGATTTGAAACGGGCTTAAATCCGTATTATCACTTTTTAGAGGAAGTAAAAAAAGCTCAAGATATCTACATGAAGGCGGCTATTCTACTTCACAGCATAGCTACTAGCAGAATATTTCAAGATGGTCATCATAGGACTGCTTTTGAAGTTACAAAAGCTTTTTTAGAGGTAAATGGTGCGGGAGTTAAGGAAAAAGACGAACAAAAGACAATTAAATTTATAAAAGGCATACGTAATTATCAAATTGAAGAGGTAGCTAGGTGGTTAAAAGATGGTACAAAGTAGGAATCCATATGAAGTTCTTGTCAAAAACATTAAATCTGATGACAAAATTCTTAGAGCATTAAACAATGGCGCAGGCAAAGAGAAAAAATCCCTAAGGTAGCGTATCCGCTTATTAAGAGTTTTTTAATTTTGTTCTTTTGAAAAAAAAATGAAAGGCTAACAACAACAGTTTTTTACGGTTTTATTTTCCTCTGTTTTGAATGCGGCTCCAGACTGCCATCGTTCTATAGCGATTTTTACTCTTGCATCATAAATGCCAGAACGGTAAGTTATTCTATCATCAAGTCGTGCTTTCACTTTTTGTCATCTCCAAAAATAGATAAGTCGTCAAGTATCTTTTCTATTCCATCTTTCTTTAATGTTTCGGCTTTAGTTTTTTCTTCATACATCTCTTGCAATTTTGAAAGTATTTCATCGTGCATAAAAGATATTCCTTTCTCAGTAACTATTGCCATATCAGTACTCCTTCCAACACCAACAGCAATTTCTGATTTTCGTTTAGCTTCATATGTGATATACAATCCATCTTTTAACGAGAAGGAAGGCGCATATCTATAAGCTACAAAAGTTGAATCGGCATGGCGTTCTCCACTTCCTATACTACAATAACCAAGTGAGTCAAAACACTCAGAACAACATGGAGGATAAATATAGTAAATATGAGCCCCTAAATTATCAACTCCCGCAATAAGTATGCTTAAGTCAAATCGGTAAGTTTCAAGTGTATGATCAAGTCGCATAGCAATTTCTGGATTCAAAGTTCGTTGATTTAGATTAAACCAATCAATAGTGAAGCCGCGTGTTTTAAAGAATTGTTCTTCGATACAACGATTCCTTATTTGCAGATACTCTTCCTTTACTTTCTCGACAATTTCTGAAACTGGAGGCGATGCACCAATATGAATATTGTTTTTTACTAACCTAAACAAATCTGTATGCGCAAGCGCGGGACCTGCAGTTAACGCCAAACAATTGTCAGTTAAACGAGTTATCTTTGGAGATTCATGTTCAAAAGCAACGGATAAATCACCAGCAGTCATCATCCTATCGCTGGCAACTATAACATTCTTCGGGTCACCACAGATAGTTGCTATGCATATCGTCACAATTTACTCCTCCCCGTTCATTTCTACCACTTTTAATATATAACACCTACTATTTGCAGATACGTTTTTGTATAAGGATAAGGGGATATTTTAACAATTTTTTTACATAAAAAACTTTCAAAAAAAGGAGAATTATAGAAAGCAAGTATAAAAAAATAAATTAAGATTCAGGTCGAAATATACTTCAAAAATTTAAAGCAAGAAAACGTAAACATAAAAGAAAAAGCGTTAGTGCAGATTTGTTGTTGGCGGGGTTACCATTCTTCTTCTTCCCATTCCTCTTCTTCGCCTTCTTCCCATTCCTCTTCTTCGAAATACACCATCGCTTGTTCACCTCCACATCGAGCAATAGACTACCTTGCCAAGGCAGCGTTTAAACATTCGCGTACGTCAAATGTCGTAAGCAAACACACACAAACCCAAACAACAAAGCAGATTCCACAAAAAAATACACCAAACAAAAAACACAGCAAAACCGATAAATCCCCAAACCAAGAAATACAACGGGGATGATGTGAGGCGACGGCTAGGAGCCCCCACGGGCAGTGAATAAAGCCTACATCCAAACTGACCCACTTATGCCTAGCTACAGATTAAAACGTAGGTTCAGGTACTCGTTCACCAAGCATAAAATAGAGAACAACAGCGATAGCATATCCAAATACTGCTGAAATCGCAAAGTTTACTAGATTTAGCACATAGGTTGAAACTAAAGCGATTACAGCTTCTATCAGAATACTTGTGTCGGGTCTTGACCACAATAAGAACATAAAAGGCAAATATGGAAGTAAGAAATCCACTAGAAAGGTTATTGCAAGCGTTATTCCACTCAGGCGAAACAACTTGAAAATGATCAGATCTATTACAACATTTATAACGATACCCAGTAAAATTACATTCAAATCTATCGCAGACATAGCCATATTTTGCCATTCACAATTACATTTTTAAGTTTTTTGTGTGCTTACTTTTTAGCGGGTACAGGTTTTTCGTCAACCGTTCCTGAGCTTTTAGTGTCTTTCACTATCCTTAGGTTCCAAGCTTTAATTGTATGCAGAAAAGGGGGGAGGGGGTCTATCTGCTGGTGGGGGATAAATAGAAATATGGGGTGTTGTATCCCTTTTTGGTCGGATGTGTTTGGGTTTGTTGTCTGAGTTTAATTTGTTGGCGACGACGTTGCGTGGGAATGAGAGGCAGATGCGTTATGAGTTGAGGGTTTTGCTTAAGGAACTTGGCGATGAGAAACCTCGTACAGATAAGACGGGGATTAGGGGGATAGTTGTTGCGCAGACCGCTTTGGACCCTGTGGAGGCAGTGGATAAGTTGCGGGAGATTTTGAGGGAGCGCCCTTACGAGTTCCGCTATGCCCTGCGGATTTTGCCTATCCAAAGAGTCGTGCCCACGGAGCTAGAGAAGATTAAGGAGACCGCGCTGGAGATGGCTACCAAGATGGGGGAAAAAGAGTCGTTTCGCATGACCGTTGAGAAGCGCTTCACCGAGATTCATAGCCAAGAAATCATACAAGCCATTGCGCCGCAAATCAAGAACCCCGTCAATTTGGGCAACCCCAACAAAGTCTTGCTCGTCGAAGTGCTGGGCGGCTACACGGGCATCTCGCTAATCAAGCCCACCCAAATCATAAGCGTGCAAAAAGAAAAAATGCTCTAACCGCGCTGTTTAGAGTTGTGTTGAGAGCAAAGCCACCCGCTCCACAATCAAATCCACCAACGCCTGCCCCGCATCCTTGGCTGAGGAGACCAACAACTCGGAATCCGTTACATCAAATGCTGCCCTGATTTTTTGGGTCTTCTCTTCGGAGAGTTCCAGAACCTTCTCGTCTGCTGCGACCCCAAAGTACTGGGAAAGAGCCAAAACAGCCTTCTCCACGGCACTCTTGTTGTCTCCGAGCACGATTGCGGCTACGTTGTGGGTTTGGGGTTTGACTCCGATGTGTTCGATGGCTTTGGAGATTTGGCGTTGGGCGGAGGCGTAGAGTATGGTTTCGACGGCGGCGGTTTTGGATATGTTGCGTTGGTTTTTTTGTGCCATCAAAGCGTTTACTGTGGCGAAGTAGAGGTGTTGCCATGACGCGATAAGGTCGGCATCGAAAAGCTGAACTTCCACGCCCTTTGGGGTTTGGCTGCGAACAGCTTCGAGCAGGGCTTTGGAGTCTGCAGTTTTTACGCCGCGAAAGCCTGTTAACTCTACGAATTTGTTGTATTCGGCTATGTGTTTTAGCATGATTGTGCCTCCTCCTCGGTGAATTCTTGGAAGAATGCTTGGAGCAAATCCGCTGGTGCCCCTGCGGTTGAGAGTTTGGCGGCTTGCTGTGAGAGTTGGTTGGGGGTTTTGTAGGTTGCCCAAAGCTCGCGGGCGGTTTCTTTGAGTTCCCACGGAAAAACCACCCAGCACTCCGTGTATTTTTCGCAGAAATCAGGTTTGACGATGCTTTGGGGTTTGGCGTATAGCGTGGCAGTTTTTGTTTGGGCGGCGCCTTGCGCGTTGATGTGTTTGGTTATGAGTTGGAGGCTTTTGCCTGAATCCGCAACCTCATCCACCACCAAAACCCGTTTGCCCTTAACATCTGCAGAGAGCATTTGCGTCAGGACGGGTTCGTGGAGGGTTTTTCTGATGCTGGTGTAGTTTTGGGCTTTTACGCTTGCAAGGTTGGGGTTCTCCAAAAGGTCAGAGAGTACCCGCGCGCAAATCCAGCCGCCCCTGCAAACGCCCACCAAAACCTGCGCGCTAAAGCCGCTTTGGACTATGGTTTTGCTTTGGCTAAGCAGCAACGTGTAAATCTGACTCCAAGAAGGCGCCTCAAACGCGGTTTCGCCAGCCATCAACTTCACTTCAACAAAATATCATGCGGCACTCCAAATTAAGGTTAAACCCAACACTAACAAAAAACGGTTCAGAACAAAGAAAAGATAAAGGAGGTAGGGTTTAGATTTTGGTTGCTAGGGCTTTGGCGTCGGCTTTGATTTTTTGCAGGTCTTCTGCGGTGGGTTTGCCTCGGATGTCGCCCATGCGTCCTTTGGTGCTGTGTTCTTCGGAGCCGACGAATTCGCTTAGGATGTACCATTCGTCAAGAACGGTGAAGCCTAGGTGCTCGAAGAATTGCCCGACGTATTTGCCAACAGGGGTTGCTTCGTTTAGACCTGTGTGGGGTCCTGAGTAGCTGACGAATATGAGGACGTTTTTGCCTTTGACTGCTGGGGCGCTGGGTTTGATGGCTCCGTCTTTGCGGTACTGGGTCATTTTGCGTTTTAGGAGGTCATCGAGGGGCTTGCTGGGGCTCCATTGTAGGGAGGGGGTTCCGATGCAGATGAGGTCGTAGTCGAAGTAGTTTACGTCGGTTTGGGCATCGACTTTTTTGCAGGTGACTTGCATTCCTGCTTCTTCTATGCCTTCTTTGAGGGCTTGAGCAATTTTTTGGGTGTTTCCCGTGTGGGAGCTATATAATACAAGTGCAGACTTCATTTCTTTTCATCTCATGTTTTGTACACGTAAAGGGCTAGAGGACAGCGAGTCGACGCGCCTAAATGGGGGTTACTGGGTTTTTGCGTCGTAGGATACTTGCACGGATAGGGGTTGTTTGAATATGAGCAAGACGGGACAGCTTGCTTCGGTTCGTCGCCAAGCAGCATCCACCAACTCTTTGCGCGCATTTGCATCAATGCTAACTTTCATGGATACGCCGCTAATCAAGGGGGAATCGGGGGATTTTTCTGCTTCCACGGTGACTTCGACTTTGTTGAGTTCAATGTTGCTTTTTTTGCAGACATCGGCAAATATGGTGACACCGCAGTCAGCTAGTCCCATGAGGGCAAGTTCCAGAGCGGTTGGGCCACTGTCGGCTCCGCCTTTTGCAGTTGAAAGGTCACATACGACGCTGTGGGTTCGTTGGTTGTCCGCTACGGAACGAACATTATCTAGCCAAGTTGCTTTAGCTTTGATTTTGGGCATAAAATCACCACTTATACTATCCCGTTGAAGGAATATAAAGAGTGGTGAGTGCCTTTGGGGTTAGTGATGGTGGTTGTGGTGGGGGCAACTGCCTTGGAGTTCTTGCAGGGTACCTGTTTTTTGTGCGTCAAGGATGTCTTTGACGGTGGTTCCAACTGCTTGAAGTACGGTTACACCAAAGTTTCGCAGGCTTTGCAGGCAGCCAGGTCCCATGCCAAAGACCACAAAGGTGTCGGGTTCTAGCATTAGCAGGTGTTCGTGGGGAAGTCCAGTGCCGCCGACGTGTTCGCTGCGGTTGGGCTCGGTTTTTAGGCTGACAACGGTGTTGTTCTCATCTAGGTCAACCACTACAAAATAGGGTGCCTTCCCAAAGTGCTGGGCTAACTGGGCGTCTTCACCAGCGTCATTCACAACAGGGATTACCATTCGCTTAGTCATAATAATTGCCTCTTAATGTTATCCTATTTTTTGTTTCCTGACAGTTTAATACATAAACATTATTAATACTTTACGTTTAGAAAATAAGCATCTGAAGATAAGAAAAACCCAAAACTAACCATCCACACACTCACCCAAACCGCCGCCAGCAACAACTAAACCGCGCCCTTCAGACAAAGCCAACGCAACCTTACGCCTAGCACTTTGCGTCAGGCGCCAAATGGTTCCGCGTGAAACCCCCATCTGGCTGCCAGCTTCTTCTTGGGAGAGCCCAATTAAATCGACTAGGCGCAGGGCTTCTATTTCTGCGGGTTCGATGAGTATGGGTTCGGCGTCTGTTGGGGGGGTGGGGGTGAAGTGGGTTAGGGTGGGTGGTTTTTCTAGGGTGATTGGTTTTGGGAGGCGTCCTCTTCTGCCTCGTCG